>NZ_JBBGZC010000011.1:116362-243798 GCF_037479395.1 Comamonas sp. MYb21
GGTTGCGCGAGAAGGATTTGAACCTCCGACCTTTGGGTTATGAGCCCAACGAGCTACCAGACTGCTCCATCGCGCACCGCAATTATAGCGCGACTTTGGTACTGCATTTTGGCCGAATGCGCTTTTAGCGTATATTTTTTGCGCTTCGACTTTTATAGCAATCTTGGCGGGGTCAAAGCGGCGGCCTTAGCGGCCCACTTTTCCGGCTGACCAGCCCGGCCCGCAACGGTGCTGCCCGGCAGCCGGGCACAAAAAAGCCAGCTCGAAAGCTGGCTTTTGGTGTTCTGGTTGCGCGAGAAGGATTTGAACCTCCGACCTTTGGGTTATGAGCCCAACGAGCTACCAGACTGCTCCATCGCGCACTTGCATTATAGCTCGGGTTTTCCTTAATACGAAGCGCTTTGTCATCATTTGGAAAACTATTTGTGCAGATGGGCCTCCAGCGCAGCCTGGAGCGGCCGGAAAACGCGCGGCGCCAAAGAAAAAGCCCACCGGAGTGGGCTTTTTCAGTCAGAACCTGCAGAGGGCTTATTCTGCTGCGGCATCACCGGCTTCTTCAGCGCGGTCCACCAGTTCAACATAGGCCATAGGCGCGTTGTCGCCCACGCGGAAACCCATCTTCAGGATACGGGTGTAGCCGCCTGGACGGTTGGCCGAGCGAGGACCCAGCACGTTGAACAGCTTGGTGACGCTGTCGCGGCTGCGCAGACGGTCAAAAGCCAGACGGCGGTTAGCCACGGTGTCCACCTTGGCCAGCGTGATCATGGGCTCGATCACCTTGCGCAGTTCCTTGGCTTTAGGAACGGTGGTCTTGATGGCTTCGTGCTCGATGAGCGAATTCATCATGTTTTGCAGCATCGCCTTACGGTGAGACGAGGTGCGGTTCAGTTTGCGGAGGCCGTGTCCGTGACGCATGGTGCTTTTCCTTTTAGATTGATTCAATCAAACAGCCGTATCAGGTACTGTTCGACGCACTACGATTGAGCTCTCCCACCATTGGGAGAGCTCTCCATTATAACTTAACGCTTTTCCAAACCGGCTGGTGGCCAGTTTTCAAGCTTCATACCCAGGGTCAGACCACGGGAAGCCAACACTTCCTTGATCTCGTTGAGCGACTTGCGACCCAGATTCGGGGTCTTGAGCAACTCATTTTCGGTGCGCTGGATCAGGTCACCGATGTAGTAGATGTTCTCGGCCTTCAAGCAGTTGGCGGAACGCACGGTCAGCTCCAGCTCGTCCACAGGACGCAGCAGGATCGGATCGAACGTGGCGTTGTTGCGCGCCTGGCCACCTGGCTGGTCGAACACATCCAATGCGCCGCCTTCGAGCTGCGCAAACACGGCGAGCTGTTCCACCAGGATCTTGGCCGACGAGCGCACTGCATCTTCTGCAGCGATGGCGCCGTTGGTTTCGATCTCGAGAACCAGCTTGTCCAGATCGGTACGCTGCTCCACACGGGCGGATTCGACCGTGTAGCTGACGCGCTTGATCGGCGAGAACGATGCATCCAGCACAATGCGGCCGATCGACTTGGTCGACTCGTCACCGTAGCGGCGCACGTTACCGGGCACATAGCCACGGCCTTTTTCCACCTTGATCTGCATGTCCAGCTTGCCGCCTTGCGACAGGTTGGCGATGACATGATCAGGGTTGATGATTTCTACATCGTGAGGCGTCTGAATGTCAGCAGCCGTCACCACGCCTTCGCCATCCTTGCGCAGGCTCAGCGTCACTTCGTCACGGTTGTGGAGCTTGAACACCACGCCCTTGAGGTTCAGCAAGATGTTGACCACATCTTCCTGGACGCCGTCGATAGACGAGTACTCGTGCAGCACACCTGCAATGGTCACTTCCGTCGCTGCATAACCCACCATCGAGGACAGCAGAACACGACGCAGCGCATTGCCCAGCGTGTGCCCGTAGCCGCGTTCAAACGGCTCCAGCTCTACCTTGGCGCGATTGTGGCCCAGCTGTTCTACGTTAATTGTCTTGGGTTTCAGCAAATTGGTCTGCATGCAAACTTCCTCTCAATACCCCCGGCTCGTTACACCGGTAAGGCTGGTGAAGCACCAGAACCGCGATGCCTCGCGGTTCTGGGACGGATACACTTTCGCAGTCGAAAACGACCGTGAAATTAACGAGAATACAATTCGACGATCAGCGATTCGTTGATGTCAGCACCGAATTCATCGCGGTCTGGAGACTTCTTGAAGACGCCTTCAGCCTTGTCAGCCGACACGTCCACCCAAGCGGGGAAGCCCACTTGACCGGCCAGTTGCAGCGACTCAACGATACGGGCTTGCTTCTTCGACTTTTCGCGCACAGCCACCACGTCGCCTTCCTTCACGGAGTAGGAAGGAATGTTGACCGATTGACCGTTCACGGTGATGGCCTTGTGGGACACCAGCTGACGCGCTTCGGAGCGTGTCGAGCCAAAGCCCATGCGGTACACCACGTTGTCCAGACGGCTTTCCAGCAGGCTCAGCAGGTTCGCGCCGGTGTTGCCACGGCGACGATCAGCTTCAGCGAAGTAACGGCGGAATTGCTTCTCCAGCACACCGTAGGTGCGCTTGACCTTTTGCTTTTCACGCAGTTGCAGACCGTAGTCCGAGGTACGCGTGCCGGAGGTACGGCCGTGTTGACCTGGCTTGGTGTCCAGCTTGACCTTGTCCGCGATCGAGCGACGTGCGCTCTTCAGGAACAGGTCTACGCCTTCGCGGCGGGAAAGTTTGCCCTTAGGGCCAATAAAACGTGCCACTTGAATATCCTTTTTTCAGCTACCGCATAAATGCGGGAGCCGCCAGTGCACCATGCACTGGCGGCGGTGGGCTTATGGTGAGTTAGATACGACGACGCTTTTGAGGGCGGCAGCCGTTGTGCGGGACTGGCGTCACGTCGGAGATCGACGTGATGCGGATGCCCAGTGCACCCAGAGCACGCACCGAAGACTCGCGACCTGGGCCTGGGCCCTTGATCTCGACGTCCAGGTTCTTGATGCCCTGTTCCATGGCAGCACGGCCGGCCACTTCGGAAGCAACCTGGGCTGCGAAAGGCGTCGACTTACGCGAGCCCTTGAAACCCTGGCCACCCGACGAAGCCCAAGACAACGAGTTGCCTTGGCGGTCGGTGATCGTGATGATGGTGTTGTTGAACGAAGCGTGAACGTGTGCAATGCCGTCAGAAATGTTCTTGCGAACTTTCTTACGTACACGTGCAGCTGCGTTGTTCTGAGACTTAGCCATTGTGTACCTTCAATCTCTTTATTTCTTCAAAGCCGCTGCGCCTTTGCGCGGACCCTTGCGGGTACGGGCATTGGTGCGGGTACGCTGACCACGCATGGGCAGACCACGACGATGACGGAAACCGCGGTAGCAGCCGATGTCCATCAAACGCTTGATGTTCATCGTGGTTTCACGGCGCAGGTCACCTTCCAGGGTCAGGTGAGCGATTGCGTCGCGGATCTTTTCCAGATCAGCGTCCGTGAAGTCCTTGACTTTCTTGGCGTAGTCGATACCAGCGGCTTCGCAGATCTTGCGAGCGGTGGTGCGACCGATGCCATAGATAGCGGTCAGGCCGATCTCCGCATGCTTGTGCGGAGGGATGTTAATACCAGCAATACGTGCCATTTGTGTCCTCTAATACTTTAGATTAACCTTGGCGCTGCTTATGGCGCTGGTCGGTGCAGATCACGCGTACGACACCCTTGCGACGGATGATCTTGCAGTTACGGCAAATCTTCTTTACCGAAGCTGAAACTCTCATTTCATTCTCCTAAAACTTCCATCCGCTCCAGTCTGTGACGGCATTTCAAATATTTAGCCCGAACAGACTGGAGGGCACACTTTCCTGTCGATCTCAGTTTTTGGCTGAGGCCTTGAAGTTCGCCTTCTTCAGAAGCGACTCATACTGCTGAGACATCATGTAGTTCTGGACCTGGGACATGAAGTCCATGGTCACCACCACGATGATCAACAAGGAAGTGCCACCGAAATAGAACGGAACGTTGTACTTCAGGATCAAGAACTCTGGCAGCAGACACACGAAGGTGATGTAAACAGCACCCGCAAGCGTCAAACGCACCAAAATCTTATCAATATAACGTGCTGTCTGATCCCCTGGTCGAATCCCGGGAATAAAGGCACCACTCTTCTTCAGGTTATCGGCCGTTTCGCGGCTGTTGAAAACCAAGGCCGTATAGAAGAAGCAGAAAAAGATGATCGCTGCGGCATAGAACATCACATAGATGGGCTGACCAGGAGTCAGCGTGCTAGCAATGTCCTTGAGCCAACGCATCGATTCGCCAGCGCTGAACCAGTTCACAACAGTGGCAGGCAGCAAGATGATCGACGAAGCGAAGATGGGAGGAATCACACCAGCCATGTTCAGCTTCAGTGGCAAGTGCGAAGACTGACCACCATACACCTTGTTTCCAACCTGACGGCGCGCGTAGTTCACCAGAATCTTGCGCTGTCCACGCTCGACAAACACGACGAAGTACGTCACGGCTGCCACTACGAGAACAATGAAGATCGCGGCAATGATGCTCATCGCACCAGTACGCACCAATTCGAGCAATCCACCGATGGAGCTGGGCAGACCCGCAGCAATACCGGCGAAAATCAGGATCGAGATCCCGTTGCCCAAACCACGCTCGGTGATCTGTTCACCCAGCCACATCAGGAACATCGTACCGGCGGTCAAGCTGACCACGGCGGTAAGACGGAACCCGAAACCAGGGCTGAGGACCAAACCGGCAGTGCCTTCCAGTGCCACGGCAATGCCGAGCGACTGGAACAGCGCAAGCGCCAATGCACCGTAACGGGTGTACTGGGTAATCTTGCGACGGCCGGCTTCGCCTTCCTTCTTCATCTGTTCGAATGTCGGGACGACGTAGGTCATCAATTGCATGATGATCGATGCCGAGATGTACGGCATGATCCCCAGTGCAAACACGGTGAAGCGCGAGAGCGCTCCGCCCGAGAACATGTTGAACAGGTTGAGAATGCCACCCTGTTGGCTATTGAACAGCTGCTGCAACTGGTTGGGATCGATACCAGGCACCGGAATGTGAGCTCCGATGCGGTAGACGATCAGCGCCAGCAACAGAAAAACCAAACGACGACGCAGATCGCCGTATTTACCGGTCTTTGCAATAGTTGCGGTGTTCGTAGCCACTGATGAATCTTTCAGAAAGGGTTAGGCGACGCTACCGCCAGCAGCTTCGATCGCAGCCTTGGCACCAGCGGTGGCGCCGATGCCGTTCAGCTTGACAGCCTTGGACAGAGCACCGGTGTTGATCACCTTGACGACCTTGGCGCGTTGGCCAACCAGACCGGCTTGCTTGAGCACTGCCAGATCCACATCCGCAGCGCCCAGCAGCTCGAGAGCAGCCAGGGAGACTTCGGCGTTGAACTTCAACGTGGTGGACTTGAAACCGCGCTTGGGCAGGCGACGCTGCAAAGGCATTTGACCGCCTTCGAAGCCTACCTTGTGGTAGCCACCCGAACGCGACTTTTGACCCTTGTGACCACGGCCGGCGGTCTTACCCAGACCCGAACCGATACCGCGACCCACGCGACGCTTGGCGTGCTTGGCACCTGCTGCAGGCTTGATGCTATTGAGTTCCATCATCAATCCTTTCAGAGAACCTTCACCAGGTAGGCGATCTTGTTAATCATACCGCGCACTTCGGGGGTGTCCTTCAGTTCGCTGATGCTGTTCAGCTTGCGCAGACCCAGACCACGCACGGTGGCGCGGTGGTCTTCTTTGGTACCAATCGGGCTACGCACCAGTTGGACCTTCACAGTTTGTTGCGTTGTCATAGTGACTCCGATCAGACGAACAGGTCTTCAACCGACTTGCCACGCTTTGCAGCCACTTCCGCAGGGGTCGTGGAGTTGTTCAAAGCGTCGAAAGTGGCGCGAACCATGTTGTAGGGATTCGACGAACCATGGCTCTTGGCCACGATATCGGTGATACCCAGAACTTCGAAGACGGCGCGCATGGGGCCGCCGGCGATGATACCGGTACCCTTGGGGGCAGGAGCCAACATCACGTTGGCAGCGCCATGGTGACCCATCACTTTGTGATGCAGGGTGCCGTTCTTCAACGAAACCTTGATCATGTTGCGACGGGCTTCTTCCATAGCCTTCTGCACGGCAGCAGGCACTTCCTTGGACTTGCCCTTGCCCATGCCAACGCGGCCGTCACCATCGCCAACCACGGTCAGTGCAGCGAAGCCGAGAATACGACCACCCTTCACAACCTTGGTGACGCGGTTGACCGCGATCATTTTTTCGCGCAAACCGTCGTCATTCGCCTGGTCTTGCACTTTGGGGGAAAATTTAGCCATTTCTATCCACTCCGCTTAGAACTGCAGGCCGGCTTCGCGGGCTGCATCAGCCAGAGCCTTGACGCGGCCGTGGTAGGCGAAACCTGCACGGTCGAATGCAACCTTCTCAACGCCAGCTGCCTTCGCCTTTTCAGCGATGCGCTTGCCGATGAGAGTAGCTGCGGCGGTGTTGCCACCCTTGCCAGCTGCGCCCAGGTTGCTGCGCACTTCGGCTTCTGCCGTAGATGCGGTTGCAATCACCTTGGTGCCGTCGCCGGAAATGATCGTGGCATAGATATGGAGGTTCGTACGGTTCACCGTCAAACGCGCAACGCCTTGGTTGGCAATGCGGATACGGGTTTGCAGGGAACGACGAAGACGCTGCTGTTTCTTGTTCAACATGATGCAGCTCCTTATTTCTTCTTAGTCTCTTTGATCGTGACCTTCTCATCCGCATAACGGATGCCCTTGCCCTTGTAAGGCTCGGGAGGACGAACGGCACGAATCTCAGCTGCCAGCTGACCAACGCGTTGGCGGTCAGCACCCTTGATCACCACTTCCGTAGGGGTAGGGGTGGCCACGGTGATGCCAGCAGGCATTTCAAAGTTGACTGGGTGGGAATAACCAACGCTCAGGTTCAGCTTGCTGCCAGAAGCAGCGGCCTTGTAACCCACGCCGACGAGAGACAGCTTCTTCTCGAAGCCCTTGCTCACACCAACCACCATGTTGTTCACCAGCTGACGCATGGTGCCGCTCATGGCATTGGCTTCACGGGAGTCATTCACCGGCTCGAAAGCCAGCTTACCGTCGTTGTTGGAAACCTTGACCAGGGCGTTAGGGGTCAGCAGCAGCGTGCCGCCTGCGCCCTTGACGCTGATTTGGTCTTCCTTGATGGAGACATCCACACCTTGGGGGATGCTCACAGGCATTTTTGCTACACGGGACATGTCAGTATTTCTCCTTCAATGCCGCGTTAAGCCACATAGCAAAGCACTTCACCGCCGACACCGGCAGCGCGCGCTTTACGATCGGTCATCACACCCTTAGGCGTGGTCACGATTGCAACACCCAGGCCGTTTTGGACTTGAGGAATTGCAGTGCAGCCCTTGTACACACGCAGGCCAGGACGGCTTACGCGCTCGATACGCTCGATCACTGGGCGACCGGCGTAGTACTTCAAGGTAATTGCGAGTTCAGACTTGCCATCTTCGGTCTTCACTTCGAAGCCATCGATGTAACCCTCGTCCTTCAAAACCTGTGCAATGGCAACCTTCACTTTGGAGGAAGGAACCAGCACGGTGGCTTTGGACACCATTTGTGCGTTACGGATACGGGTCAGCAAGTCAGCGATTGGATCACTCATGCTCATGTTTAATCTCCTGACTGCTTACCAGCTGGCCTTGGTCACGCCAGGGATGGCGCCGACGAATGCCAGTTCACGAATCTTGGCGCGGCCCAGACCGAATTGACGGAAAGTGCCACGGGGACGACCCGTGATTTCGCAACGTGCACGTTGACGAGTGGGGTTTGCATTGCGAGGCAGCTTTTGCAGGCCCAGACGGGCTGCATCACGCTCTTCGTCGGAACGCTTAGCGTCACCGGCGATGGCCTTCAGTTCTGCATACTTGGCTGCGTACTTGGCAGCCAGCTTTTCACGCTTCAGTTCGCGTTGGATCAGTGCTTGTTTAGCCATGCATCACCTCAGTTCTTGAACGGGAAGCGGAAAGCCTGCAACAGTGCCTTGCACTCGTCGTCATTCTTCGCAGTCGTCGTAATGCTGATATTGAGACCACGCAGTGCGTCGACTTTGTCGTACTCAATTTCAGGGAAGATGATTTGTTCTTTGACGCCGATGTTGTAGTTGCCACGGCCATCAAAGGCGCGGCCAGAAATACCACGGAAGTCACGCACGCGGGGCAGAGCCACGGTGACGAAACGGTCCAGAAATTCATACATCTGAACGCCACGCAGGGTCACCATGCAGCCGATAGCTTGGCCTTCGCGGATCTTGAAACCAGCGATAGCCTTCTTGGCCTTGGTCACCACAGGCTTCTGACCAGCAATCTTGGTCAGGTCAGCCACGGCGTTGTCCATCACCTTCTTGTCGGAGACGGCTTCGCTCACACCCATGTTCAGGGTGATCTTCGTCAGGCGAGGCACTTCCATCGAGGAGGTGTAGCCGAACTTCTTCATCAGTTCGGGAGCGATTTGCTCACGGAATTGTTTTTGCAGTCGTGCAACGTTTGCCATGTCTTACTCCTTAGGCTGCGATTTCAGCGCCATTGGACTTGAACACGCGAACACGTGCGCCGTCGGCGTTCACCTTGATGCCCACGCGATCAGCCTTGCCGGTTGCCGCATTGAAGATAGCCACGTTGGATTGGTGGATAGGCATGGCCTTTTCCACGATACCGCCGTTGGTGCCCTTCATGGGGTTTGGCTTGACGTGCTTCTTCACCATGTTGATGCCTTCGATCACCAGGTGGGAGTCATCCGCACGCAGGGTCACGGTGCCACGCTTGCCCTTGTCACGGCCGGTCAGCACGATAACTTCGTCGCCCTTGCGAATCTTGTTCATAGTGCTATTCCTTTAGAGAACTTCGGGGGCCAGCGACACGATCTTCATGAACTTTTCGGTACGCAGTTCACGGGTCACGGGGCCAAAGATGCGGGTGCCGATAGGCTCCAGCTTGGCGTTGAGCAACACAGCGGCGTTGCCATCGAATTTGACGAGCGAACCGTCAGCACGGCGAATACCCTTTGCGGTACGCACCACCACTGCACTGTAGATCTCGCCTTTTTTGACGCGTCCACGTGGAGCAGCTTCTTTCACGCTCACCTTGATAATGTCACCAACGCTCGCATAGCGACGGTGCGAACCACCCAGCACTTTGATGCACTGGACAGACTTCGCGCCGGTATTGTCGGCAACCTCGAGTCGAGATTCTGTCTGGATCATTTCAATATTCCCAACTTGCACCAGCAGACCAGACAGCCCAATAAGAATTAATCCTCATGGACAGCCAAGCAGCCAGTCAGTCTTGGGCCCGTCGTCCACACCGCAACCATTTACGATGCTTCTCCTGGGCAGAAACCTCGCGCATTAAACGCGAAGCCCTCCATTGTGTCAGAGCTAGCACACCTCGTCAAGGGCACGCACCCAAACCAGCGGTAAATTTGTATTTTTACGCCACTTTTTCGCCGGCGTACTGCTGCGCCAGCACCAGGAAGGCGGTCAGGGCCGTATCCGACCCCAATTCTTCCTGCAAGATCTCGGCCACGCGCGGGGCCAGCTTGGCAGCCAGGCGGGCATCCAAAAACAGCAGGCGGCTGCGGCGGGCGAGCACGTCTTCGACGGTGCGCGCATATTCATAGCGCGCAGCAAAACGCACCATGGCTTCGCTCAGGCCATTGGCCAGCCAGACATCGGCACCCGGCAGCGTGGCAACAAACTCGGCCTCGCTGCCATAGGAGTGCATGCCCTGGGCCATGTGCATGCTGTGCTGGGCGCGGCCCGATGCGGGCGTGCCCACCAGCGGCAGCTTCACGGTCACGCCACCGGGCTTGCGCGGCAGGCGCTGGGCATCGAAGCAGGCGTTGAGCACATCTTCTGCCATCGCGCGGTAGGTGGTCCACTTGCCACCGGTCACCGTCACCATGCCGGACTTGCTGGTCAGCACCGTGTGCTCGCGGCTGATGCCCTTGGTGTTTTCGCCATCGTCATCCTGCGGCTTGACCAGCGGGCGCAGGCCGGCCCACATGCTGCGCACATCGGCCATCGTGGGGGCGCGGCTGAGGTACTTGCCCGCCTCGCTCAAGATGAACTTCAGCTCTTCGTCAAAAGGCCGGGGTTCGCGCGCCAGGTCATGGCGCGGGGTGTCGGTCGTGCCCAGAATCACCTTGCCGAGCCACGGCACCGCAAACAGCACCCGGCCGTCAGCCGTCTTGGGCACCAGCAAGGCATGGTCCGAGGGCAGGAAATCGCGGTCCACCACCAGGTGCACGCCCTGGCTGGGCGCCACCATGGGCTTGACGGGCTTGCCCATCATCTCGGCATCCTGCTGGCGCAGGTGGTCCACCCAGGGCCCCGTGGCGTTGACCACGCAGCGCGCACGCACCGTGTAGCGCTGGCCGGACTCGGCATCCTTGCAGACCACGCCAGCGACCCGGCCCTCTTCCTGGATCAGCTCCATCACCGGGCAGTAGTTGACCAGCAAGGCGCCCTTGGCTGCGGCCGTGCGGGCCAGCGCGATGGCCAGGCGGGCATCATCGAACTGGCCGTCCCAGTATTTGACGCCGCCCTTCAAACCCTTGTCCTGCACCGTGGGCAGCAGGCGGCGCGTGGCGCCGGCCGACAGAAACTGCGTGGATCCCAGGCCCGCCTTGCCCGCCAGCGCGTCGTACATCTTGAGGCCAATGCCATAGAACGGCGTGTCCAGCATCTTGTAGGACGGCATCACAAAGGCCAGCGGCTGGGCGATATGCGGCGCGTTGTTCAGCAAGGTCGTGCGCTCATGCAAGGCCTCGCGCACCAGCGAGATATTGCCCTGCGCCAGGTAGCGCACACCGCCATGCACCAGCTTGGTGGCGCGCGACGAGGTGCCCTTGGCAAAGTCCATCGCTTCAAGCAGCGCCACCTTGAAACCGCGCGCGGCCGCATCAAGCGCCACCCCCAGCCCCGTGGCCCCGCCCCCCACCACCACCAGGTCAAATACCGGCGTGGCGCCCAGGCGGGCCAGCAAATCAGTACGGTGAACAGACAGCGGAGCAGCAGCAGTGGACATGCGAAATAGAAAAGAAGGTCTGAGGGTTGCGGCGCGCCAGGTCTGGCCAGGAACGCCGCAAAGTGCCAAAGCCTGGAAGCGAGATTCGCTTTTGCGCTTTTGCGCTTTTGTCTCTAAATTTTATTCGTTTTTGATCTTTTTTGTTCGTTATTGGCAAATTTGCTGTGGACGAACCCCAAGATCTCAGCGGCGCAGCATGCCAGCCTGGCATGCCAATCTGATGACAAAACCAGCCGCCAGCCATGGGCTGCTGCGGTGGCTGCGCCCGGGGGCGGGCGGCAGGCACCCCGCCGAACTGTTGCGTTTTGCACTATATTGGCGGGAGTTTTCGTTTTTATTCGTTTCAGACCCACGCCATGACGGAGCTCTACAACAGCAACCCTCGCCAACTGCTGCTCTTGCAAGAGGTGCAGCGCCGCAGCTCGGCCACCGTCGAAGAGCTGGCCGCCTTCCTGGGCGTGACCCTGCAGACCGTGCGCCGCGATGTGCAGCGGCTGTCCGAAGCCGGGGTGCTCACGCGCTTTCATGGCGGCGTGCGCGTACCCAACTCCACCACAGAAAATCTCGCCCACCAGCAGCGCGAAGCCCTCAATGCCGACGGCAAGACCCGCATCGCCCAGGCCGTGGCCGCCCAGGTGCCGCACAACTGCTCGCTGATCCTGAACATCGGCACCACGACCGAGGCGATTGCCCGCGCGCTGATGCAGCACCGGGGGCTGCGCATCATCACCAACAACCTCAACGTGGCAGCCACCTTGAGCAGCAATGCCGATTGCGAAGTGATCGTCGCTGGCGGCGTGGTACGCGGCCGCGACCGGGGCATCATCGGCGAGGCCGCGGTGGACTTCATCCGCCAGTTCCGCGTGGACATTGCGCTCATCGGTATTTCCGGCATTGAATCGGACGGCAGCCTGCGCGACTATGACTTCCGCGAAGTGAAAGTGGCCCAGACCATCATGGACCAGGCACGCGAGGTCTGGATGGCGGCCGACCACAGCAAGTTTGGCCGCCCGGCGATGGTCGAGGTGGGCCCGCTCTCGCGCATCGACCGGCTGTTTACCGATGCCCCGCCGCCCGATCCTTTCCCCCGGCTGCTGCAAGAAGCCCATGTGCGCTGCACTGTCGCCTGACGGCCAGGCACCGCCCCCTGCCCCTTTGTTGACTTGATTGAATACCGGCTCAGACCGGCCTTGAGACATGACCTATCTGCTCGCTCTGGACCAGGGCACCTCCAGCTCCCGCACCATCGTGTTTGACCGCCAGGGCGCCATCGTGGCCCAGGCGCAGCGCGAGCTGCCGCAAATCTACCCCCGCCCCGGGCATGTGGAGCACGACCCGATGCAGATCTGGGGCACGCAGCTGGCCACGGCGCAGGAGGCGCTGAAGGCCGCCGGCATCAGCGCCAGCCAGGTCACCAGCCTGGGCATCACCAACCAGCGCGAGACCACCATCGTCTGGAACCGCAAGACCGGCCAGCCCATCCACAATGCGCTGGTCTGGCAGGACCGCCGCGCCGAGCCCGTCTGCGCCCAGCTGCGCGCCGATGGCCATGCCGCGCTGATCCAGGAAAAAACCGGCCTGCTGGTCGATGCCTATTTTTCGGGCACCAAGCTGCAGTGGCTGCTGGACCATGTGCCCGGCGCGCGCGCTGCTGCCGAGCGCGGCGAGCTGGCCTTTGGTACGGTCGACACCTGGCTGGTCTGGCAGCTGACCCAGGGCCAGCGCCATGTCACCGATGTGAGCAACGCCAGCCGCACGATGCTGTTCAACGTGCACAGCAATACCTGGGACCAGGAACTGCTGGACCTCTTGCACATCCCGCGCTCGCTGATGCCCGAGGTGCAGCCCTCGGCCAGCCATTTTGGCGATACCGCCGCGCAGGTGCTGGGCGCGGCCATCCACATCGGCGGCATGGCCGGCGACCAGCAAAGCGCGCTGTTTGGCCAGGCCTGCTTTGCGCCGGGCATGGCCAAGAACACCTATGGCACCGGCTGCTTCATGCTGATGCACACCGGAGCGCAGTTCCACCCCTCGCGCAATGGCCTGCTGACCACCAGCGCCGCGCAGACCGACACCCGCCCGCAGTTTGCACTCGAAGGCAGCGTCTTTGTCGGCGGCGCCGTCGTGCAGTGGCTGCGCGATGGCCTGCGCGCCATTGAGCACAGCGGGCAGGTGCAGCAGCTGGCCGAGAGCGTGCCCGACAGCGGTGGCGTGATGATGGTGCCCGCCTTTACCGGCCTGGGCGCGCCCTATTGGGATGCCGATGCCCGAGGCACCATCACCGGCCTGACCCGGGGCACGACGGTGGCCCATATTGCGCGGGCTGCGCTGGAATCCATTGCCTACCAAAGCGCCGCGCTGCTGCAGGCCATGAGCCTCGATGCCGTCGCCAACGGCGGCCAACCGGTGACGGAATTGCGCGTGGATGGCGGCGCCAGCGTCAACAACCTGCTGATGCAGTTCCAGGCCGATCTGCTGGGCATTCCGGTGGTGCGCCCGGCCTGCGTGGAGACCACTGCGCTGGGCGCCGCCTACCTGGCGGGCCTGACCACCGGCATCTACCAAAACAGCGAAGAGCTGTCGGCACTATGGAAGGCCGAGCGCCGCTTTATGCCCACGCAGGACAAGGCGCGCGCCGATGCGCTGATGGCACGCTGGGAACAGGCGGTGCGCCAGACCACGGCGCGCTAAGCCACTTCTCCCAAAACGACAACAGGGGCCGCAGCCCCTGTTGTTGTCTATGCCTTCAATGGGATCCGCTTATTCCTCGTCGCCACGCAGCAAGGCGCGGTGGATCAGCGCACCGATCACGGCACCCACAATCGGCGCCAGCCAGAACAGCCACAGCTGCTCCAACGCGATGGCGGGGCCAAACAGCGCAGGACCGGTGCTGCGTGCAGGGTTGACCGAAGTATTGGTCACGGGGATCGAGATCAGGTGGATCAAGGTCAGGCACAGGCCAATGCTCATGCCGGCAAAGCCCACGGCCGCCTTCTTCGTGGTCGAGCCCAGGATCACCAGCAGGAACACCGCCGTCAGCACCACCTCGGTCAGCAGCGCGGCCAGCATCGAGAACTTGCCTGGCGAGTGTTCACCAAAGCCATTGGTGGCCAGATCGGTGACCTGCGCGCCTGCCTTGCCGCTGGCAATCAGGTACAGCAGGCCGGCCGCCACGATCGCACCCAGCACCTGGGCAATGATATAGCCCGGCAGATCCGAGGCCTTGAAGCGCCCGGCCACCGTCAAGCCGACCGAGACGGCCGGGTTGAAATGGCCGCCCGAGATCGGGCCAAAGGCATAGGCGCCGGTCAGCACCGTCAGGCCAAAGGCCAGCGACACGCCCAAAAGGCCAATACCCACTTCAGGAAAAGCAGCGGCCAGCACCGCGCTGCCGCAGCCGCCAAAGGTCAGCCAGAACGTACCCAGGCATTCCGCCGACCATTTTTGCAGGTTGGATGTCATTTCTCTTACCCCTTCATCAGTCAGACCCGCGGCATGCAACGCACACACAGGCGAGCCCTAGTAGCCGAGATGATAAGGAGCGAGCCGCGTTTGAAAATGTCAACAATTGCTGGTGCAACAAGCGCGCTACACTTGCTGAAAATGCTATGAAAATCAAGACTCAAATACATTATTCGTTCGGTCTATTCAACGCGCTGTCGCTCTCTGTTGTGCTGCTGCTTTTGGCCGGCTGCAAGACCTCTCCGGAGCCCGCCCAGGCCCCCATCTCTCCATCCCCCAACACCCCAGGTGCCGTCGCCTGCCATGCCCCTGGCACCCCGGCCCTGCAACTGTTGGGCGAGCAGCGTTGGCCGCTGGACACCCACTGGGCCGGTGTGCCCATCGGCGGGCTCTCGTCGATCGATTACAACCCTGCCGATGGCAGCTATTACCTGGTGAGCGATGACCGCTCAGCCAAGGACAGCGCCCGCTGGTACCGGGCCCGTATCCGCTACGACGCCAGCGGCCTGCAGCAGGTCAGCATCACCGACCAGCAGTACCTGCAGACACCGGCAGGCAGGCCCTACCCCAGCAGCCGGACGGCGGCAGCGGACACGGCCGTGCCTGACCCCGAAGCGCTGCGGCTGCTGCCCGGTGGGCGCAGCGTGGCCTGGAGCAGCGAAGGCGACTTTGCACGGGGCTTTGGCCCCTCGCTGCAGCAGGCCGGGCTCGATGGCAGCTGGCAACAAACCTGGACACTGCCCGCGCAGCTGCAAGGCCCGCTGCAGCCCGAAACCGGCCGGGGCCCGCGCAACAACATGACCCTGGAGGGCATCGCGATCAGCGAGGACCAGCGCAGCCTTTGGCTATCGATGGAAGGCGCCTTGCGCCAGGACGGCCCGCTGCCGCGCCGGGGCCAGACTGGCGGGCCGCTGCGCATCACCCAGTACGACCTGGCCAGCCAGCAGCCTGTGCGCCAGATCGCCTATATCCCCGACGCGCTGCCCAAGGACAACCTGCTGCTGCCACTCATTGCGATCAATGGCGTGAGCGAAATCCTGGCCGATGGGCCCGACCACCTGCTGGTGCTCGAGCGCGCCTATGTGCTGGGCGCCGGTTTTTCTGCACGCCTCTACCGCATCAACACCCAGGAGGCCAGCGACACCTTGGCCATCGATGCGCTGCAGGACGCGGCATACACCCCCGCCCACAAGGAGTTGCTGCTGGATTTTGCGCAGCTGGGCCTGCGCACCGTGGACAACCTCGAAGGCATGACCTGGGGCCCGCGCCTGGCCAGCGGCGAGCGCGTGCTGCTGCTGGTCAGCGACAACAACTTCAACCCTGCCCAGGTCACGCAGCTTCTGGCGCTGGTCGAGACAACGGTCTGCACCGGCGCATCGGGCAACACATCCGGCCAGGCCGAGCAATCGCATCGCAATTGAAATTGATAGCAAAACCTGTGCGCCCCGCATGGCTTGCCGCGCCAGCGGTTTGAGCTTTGCGCGGGCCGCCGCTATAGTGGCAGCCACAGCAGCACGCGCTGGTTTTTGCCCCTCTCTCTTTGTTTGCACCTGCCGCCATGTCCACTACCGATCTGTCCCAATTTCCCGCCATCGCCTTCATCGGCGGCGGCAACATGGCCAGCGCCATCATCGGCGGCCTGATCCGCCAGGGCCTGCCCCAAGACCGCATCCAGGTCGTCGAGCCCTACGAGCCCCAGCGCCAAGTGCTGCAGCAGCAATTTGGCATCACCGCGCTGCCCGCCGCTGACAGCCGCCTGGCGCAGGCGCAGGTCATTGTCTGGGCCGTCAAGCCGCAAACCTTTGCCCAGGCCGCTGCCGCCGTGGCCGACCACAGCCGCCATGCGCTGCACCTGAGCGTGGCCGCCGGCATCCGCAGCGACAGCATTGCCCAGTGGCTGGGCAATGACCAGATCGTGCGCGCCATGCCCAACACCCCGGCGCTGGTGGGCCAGGGCATGACGGGGCTGTTTGCGCGCCCGCAGGTGAGTGCCGCACAGCAGCAGCTGGCCGAGCAGATCATCACCACCACCGGCCAGCTGGTCTGGGTGCAGCAGGAGTCGCAGCTCGACGCCGTCACCGCACTCTCTGGCTCGGGCCCTGCTTATGTGTTCTATTTCCTCGAGGCCATGCAGCAAGCCGGCGTGGAGATGGGCCTGCCCGCCGAGCAGGCGCTGCAGCTGGCCATCGGCACCTTCAGCGGCGCATCGGCCCTGGCCGCGCAGTCGGGCGAAGCCCCTTCGGTGCTGCGTGAGCGCGTTACCAGCAAGGGCGGCACCACCTTTGCTGCGCTGGAGCACATGCGGGCTGCCGATATCGCCGCCCACTTCATCGGCGCCATGCATGCCGCCGAGCGCCGCGCCAAGGCGCTGGGCGACGAGTTCGGCGGTTAAAACGCCGCAGCCAGCGCGCCGCCCCAGGTGAAGGCGGTGCGCCCTGGCATTGCGGCCTGGGGCCTGGCCCCCCGGGCCTGCAAGGGCCACCGTGCCATCTGCGACAAATTAAAAACGCATTGCGTATATTTCACACAGAAGTCAAACGCAAAGCGTATAATCCAGCCGCATTCACACCTTTGCACGGAGCCAGGTCATGGACAGCCAACAGGATTTTCTTCGCGACGCAATGCGCCGTTTGAACTTGACGCGCGACGCTTTTGCCGAGCGCCTGGGCGTGCGCCGCCGCACCTTGGACACCTGGCTGCTGCCCGAGGCCTCGGGCGAAGCCCGCGCCATGCCCGACATGGCGCAGAAGTTTGTCTCCGAGATCCTGTTCCGCGAAGCCGAGGGCCATGACGCCCAGAAGCACCACCGCCCGCTGGCCGAGCGCATGTCGGCCGATGGCCGGCCGCAGCTGCTGTCGGTGGCCCAGCTCGAGCGCGAAAGCCTGGAAGAATTGTTCCGCATCGCCGATGTGATGCAGCCCATTGCCCGCCGCCACAAGGTCTGCCGTGTGCTCGAAGGCGCCGTCATGGGCAGCCTGTTCTTTGAGGCCAGCACCCGCACCCGCGTGAGCTTTGGCGCCGCCTTCAGCCGCCTGGGCGGCTCGGTCTGCGACACCACCGGCTTTACCTTCTCGTCGATGGCCAAGGGCGAATCGATCTATGACACCAGCCGCGTGATGGCCGGCTATGTCGATGCGCTGGTCATTCGCCACCCCGAGCAAGGCTCGGTCGCCGAGTTTGCACGTGCCACCAACATCCCCGTCATCAACGCCGGCGACGGCCCCGGCGAGCACCCCAGCCAGGCGATTTTGGACATGTACACCATCCAGCGCGAGTTCTCGCGCCTGGGCAAGCTGATGGACGGCGCCCATATCGCGATGGTGGGCGATCTGAAGTACGGCCGCACGGTGCATTCGCTGATCCGCCTGCTGTCGCTCTACAAGGGCATGAAGTTCACCCTGATCTCGCCCAGCTCGCTGGAGATGCCCGCCTACCTGATCGAGCTGGCCTCGACCAATGGCCATGTGGTGGAGGTCTCGACCTCGCTGCAAGACCTCAAGGGCGCCGACGTGGTCTACGCCACGCGCATCCAGAAGGAGCGCTTTGCCGGTGAGAACATCGAGGGCTACACGCCCGAGTTCCAGGTGCAGAAATCGCTGGTCGATGCGGTCTGCAAACCGGACACCATCATCATGCACCCGCTGCCGCGCGATGCCCGCGCCGGTGCCAACGATCTGTCCACCGATTTGAACCTGGATCCGCGCCTGGCGATCTTCCGCCAGACCGACAATGGCATCCCTGTGCGCATGGCTTTGTTTGCCGTTTTGATGGGCGTCGAGAGCCAGATTGCCCGTAATTTGCGCGATGTCACCTGGCGTTCTCCGGCTTTTGTAGGCCCGGATGATGCAGTGTTTGATACTTTGGATTAAACTCTGCCTTACACAACACCATGATTTGAGACATTTTTTCGAAGCCTCCACGACCTGCTTCGAAAAAATTAACGTTTTTTTCCTGCGACTCCAGTGTTAGCGGCCATCTATCGATGGCCGCTTTTTTGTCTGCGCTCGGTGCGTTTTTCGCCGTTACACCACGGCCAGCCCGGCATGAAAAAAGGACTTGCAAGCAAGTCCTGGGTAGCGGGTGAGCCCCCTGCGGCCCAGGGCCGCAAGGGCTGCTTGCGCTTAGCGGCTCAGACCGAGACGGCGGCGGCCCGCAGCCAGCAGACCCAGCAAGCCGCTCAGGCTCAGCAGGCTCCACAGGCCCAGGGTCGGCACCGGCACAGCGCTGCCAGCGCCTGGCGTGCCGGGATCGACGGGAGTGCCTGGGTCAACCGGCACATCAGCCAGCCAGCCAGCACCACCGGGATCGGCGATCTGGCCGTTCGCAACCATGTCGTCATCACCATCACCACCATCGACGATCTGCACGGTCAGCGTATTGCCGTTTACGGTCGATGGCAGGTTGTACCAATGCGGCGTGGTGTTGGCCTTGGTGGGGCCGTACTTCCAGTACTTGGCATTGGCCGGCAGGGCTGCTGGGTACTCGATGCTCATCGTGCCATTGCCACCCATCGCGCAGCCGGTGGCCGTCCATTGCAGGGCGCCGTAAGGCACGCTCAGGCCTTGGGGCAAGGTGCCCAGCGAGGCAGCCGAAACAGCGACCGGCGCTTGGGCCAGGCGGCAGGCGTCCGCGCTGGTCCACTGCACCGCAGCGCTGCCGCCAGCGGCTGGCAGCTCCACCTCAAAGTTCTGCTCTGGCTCGGGATCGACAGGCCTGCCCTCCAGGTTCAGGCCCAGCACAATCGGGTTGTGGTCGCTGGAGCGGTAGGCATCGGCCGCGTAGAACGAGCTGACTTGCGCAGCGCTCTTGAAGTTGGTGTTGTAGTCGATGACCGGAGGCTCTTCCGCATTGATCTGCCACTTCACCACATTGCCCACCTGGCTGGCGAGCGCCGAGCTGACCAGCACATGGTCGAGCGATCCCCACAGCGTCTGGAAGCTGTACGAGTACTGGCCCGCGCCCAGCTTCTGGTAGCCATGACCTTCCAGATAGGAGATGGGGTCTTCCTTGGCATAGGCGTTGAAGTCGCCCATCAGCACATTCTTGCCATTGCCCGCTTGCGTCGGGTTGCCTTGCAGCCAGGCTTGCAGCTGCTCGACGGCACGTTTGCGCGACTGGTTGTTGGCACCCTGGCCGTCACCGATATCGGGATCGTTGACACTGCCCTTGGACTTCAAGTGGTTGACCACCACGGTGAACTGGTCCTTGCCGCCGCCGGCCAGCGTCTTCTCGAAGGTCTGGGCCAGGGGCACGCGGTTGCCATAGGTGGCGTTGAAGGCATCGTACTGCGCCTCATCGGGCACGGCCGGCACGCCCACGGGGGCGACGCGGTCCTTGCGGTAGATCACCGCGACGGAGATCGCATCATGGCCGGCAGCGACTGCCGTCTTGCCGCCACCCGCATTGAAGGGGCCCTTCACATAGTCATAGACCTCGCTGCCATGCTTGTCGTTCAGGGCTTTGGTCAGCGCAGCCAAGGCACTGCCGGCGCCAAAGCCGTTGTTCTGGATCTCCATCAGACCGTAGACATCGGCATCCAGACCCAGCAGGTTGCTGACGATCTTGTCGGTTTGGCGGGTCAGCTCAATCGCATTGTCCGCACCCCGGCCTTCCAGCGAATCACCATAGGGGTTGTTGAACTTGGTGGTACCCAAGGTGCTGAAATAGTTCAGCACATTGGCCGAGGCCACCTTGACCGTGGGGCTGCCGATGGCCTGCTGCAGGTCCGCCACCGTGGGGCGCGCTGCGCCGGTAAAGACCGGCTTTTGCAGCGGCTGCACGCGGTAGCTGGTCTGGTGGGCGCCGACCGTCGTGTCGATGAACTGGTCCAGAATGCCCTCAATCGCCGGGGTGCTGTCGCCGGCACGCAAGGTATTGCTGGCACTCAGATCCTGGCCATTGCGCCCCAGTACGGTGGCCGGGTTTTGCTTGCTGCTGCCATCGTCCAGCACGATATGGCTGCGCTTGACGGTCTCCATGTAGGCGCTGTTACCCGCCACACTGGGCGCATTCAGCTCGGTGTACTGCACCAGCTTGGCGGAGTCACTCAGGCTGACGGTGCCATAGCGGCCCAGGTAGTAGTTGTCCGTCACCACCAGCGGGCCGGTGCTGCCGGTGATGCGCACACGCATGCCTTCGTAGCGCTCCCAGTTCGCATAGGCGGGCATCGGCAAACTCAGCTCCACCATCGCAGGCAGCGCCTGCTTGGCGCCGCCATTGAGCACGCTGAAGTTCAGAATGCTGCCGCCCAGTTGGGTCAGGCCCCTGTATTCGGTGACCGAGGCGGTCAGTTGCACAGCCTGGCCTACGCTGTCGGCGCTGATGCCGGCAATGGGCGTGTTGCCGTAGAACACAAACACGGCTTCGGAGGTCTCGACATTCTTGTCGTCGTCTTCAGGCAGCGACTGGATGTAGAAGCCGCTGAGGTCAGGCAAGTAGGCGGTCACGATGCCGCGCACCGTTACAGACTGGCCCATCAGTGGCGACTCATCGCCCGAGCCTTGCACGGCCGAGATGGGGGTCGTGACCACGGGCGCCAGGTTCTGCGCGTAGCCGGGCGAGCCAATGTTGGCGGGCGTCGAAGGCTGGGCAAAGCCGTCAAGCACACCGACAGCAGCAGCGGTATAGCGCGGCTCGGACGTAGACTTGCCATCCCAAACGGCCGACACCCCATTGCCTACCGTGGTGCCCGCATTGCGCACCGCAGCGCCAGCGTGGTCACTGGTCGAGACGGCCGTTCCGCTGGAATTCTTGGCAGGCGCCACAGTCGAACCGTCGGTCGCCGGAAGTGCTTTGCTGCCATAGTTCATCGCCGCAGCAACGAAGCCATTCGCGTCGTACACCAGGACGGCATCACCCTTGCCCAGGCCTTGGCCGGCGACCAGGATGACGGCCGTGCCGGCATCCAGACCCCAGGCAGTGCGAAAGGCTTCGGGCGTGGTCTCGTTCAACACCACCAGTCGCGCACCGGCGGCCAGGCTGGTGCCGCCAGGGAAGCTGCTCGGCACTGCGCCGCTGCTGTCGGTCCAGCCCCAGTTCGTCAGGTCCACGGGCGTAGTGCCGTAGTTGTACAGCTCAAAGAAATCGCCACCATCGGCATTGGAGTTGACCTCGGAGATCAGCACCTTGGCAGTCGCTGCCACGGCATTGCTGATGGTAAAGCTCAGCTTCTGCTCGGCGGCCAAGGCATTGCCGGCCGTGTCCTGCACCGCAGCGGCGGGCAGCACCAGGCTGTAGGTCTTGCCGGGCTGGTAGCCCGCGCTGTACTTGAAGCTCAGCGCGCTGCCATCGATGGTCACTTGCGCATCGGTCATCGGCACCGTGGCGACCACCGTGCTACCGTCCATCAGCGAGATATTGCCGCTGCCGCGCTGCACGGTTTCGCTGAACTGCAGGCGCACCACCGCCGTCTTGCCGACCTCCACCGCATTTTGCAGCGGGCTGGTGCTTTGCAGCACCGGGGCGGTGGTGTCGGCAGCGACGGGGCCACCGAGCTTGACGGTATTGCCCTGGAACTGCTGGTCTGCAAAAGGCAGATCCTTGGAGACCGAGCCTTTGCCCGGCCAGATGGTGTCGCCATTGTCCTGCAGCAGCTGCACGGTCGTGCCTTGCGTGGTGCTGGTGGGGCTGACCAGGGTCTCAAAACTGCCGCCGGTGCTGCGCAGCAGGTTGTCCAGCACATTGTCCAGTTGCTGCACAACGGTGGTGCCCGGGCCATCCCAGACAAAGAATGCAAAGTTCGTGTTGACAGCGGGATCGGCCTTGCCCGGAGGGCCGGCCAGGATCAGGAACTTGCCGTCATCGGTACGCTGCATATCGCGAATGCCGCGCCCGCCCAGGTTCAGCTCGATGGGCGCGCCCAGCACAGGCGCAGTGCCCGCCACCATGGCGGCAGGGTTGGTGATCGGGATGATCAGTGCGCGGTTGCGCAGCTGCGCGCTGGCCAGCGGCGCGCGAAAGCCCAGCAGCAGCTGGCCATCAGCAGTGGCCGCCATGCCTTCGATCGAGAAACCTGCAGCGGACTCGGGTGGCACCTTGTCGGCCGACGAAGCCACAAAGCCGTAGTAGTTGGCGCCCTTGCCATGGGCATTGGTGCGGTCCCAGGTGGTCAGCTGCGTCTCCAGAGCACCGTAGGAGCCCTTGAAGGTAAATTCCGTGTTGGCGCCGGTGCCCGATACATCGACCGCAAACAGGTGCTCGCGGTTGTCTGCCTCGCTGCCATCGGACTTGTTGCTGTGCGAGCCGGTGAAATACAGCGTGTTGCCGATGCGCGTGCCGGCCTCCAGATCCAGCTCCTTGCTCAGCCCCAGCAGGCTGCCAAACTCCCACTCCTTGATCGCTACACCGCCGCCACGGGGGTAGACGCGCAGCACATTGCCTTCGTCGTCGCCCACCACCATGTAGCTGGCGTCGAGTGCAATGCCGGCAGAGGCATCCGAGCTGCCGGCCGTGGTGGCGGGCAGCGGGGTGAACATTGCCGTCTCACCGGCATCCGGGTCGACCACGGTCATCGCCGTAGGCGCCGTGCCGCCACCCTTCCAGTTCGCGGCGGTGCTGATGGCAGACAGCAGCTCGGTGGCGGTGCCTTCAGTAGCGCCCTTGGTGGTGTCGTAAGCAAAGTTGTTTTGTTTGACCAGTGCAATCGCGGTACTGCCATTGACCAGACCTGGTGGCAACGCCGAGGTGTTGGTATTGGTGGCATCGCCGTCCCAGGTGCCGCCCGTCACGTTGTTCAACGCATACAGAAACTTGGGAGCTGCCTCATCACCCTGGTAGACCAGCAGACTGTCGCCAGAGCCGGACAGATCGAAGGCGCCCTTGACTGCGATAGAGCCATAGTTGACAGCGCGAGGGTTCTTGTCTGCGGAGGTAATGGTTACGACCGTGCCAGCAGACAGTGCCGTGGTAGCCTGCCAGGTCAGCACACCTTCGCCGGTACGAAATGCACCAGCACTGGTCCAGCCGTTATCAGTAATACGGATCTCGGTACCCGCCTCCACATCACGCAGCAAGACCAAGCTGACCGAATCGGGTGAGGTAGAAGCAAAACCGACCACCGCCACTTCACCAGCGGCAAGGGTGGTCTGTGCAGAAGCGGGCAGCACGCTGGCAGCCAGCAGCAAGGCAGCGGCGAGCGAGAGGCCCTGGGATGCACGCACGCTGGCGCGGCATGCAGACGAAATCGAGCGAAGAGCAAACATGACAGCTTAGGAGGGAGTGGCAAACAACCTCCGTTTGTCGCCGCTGGCGATGAAAGCTCCGTGTCAGGAACTGTAAGCGTTCCCAAAAACCGACATTGCCGCCCTTGTCACCACCCGGTCACAGCGCAAAGGCAAGCGCCACGCCGGCAAACAGGC
Source organism: Comamonas sp. MYb21 (assembly GCF_037479395.1). Lineage (NCBI taxonomy): Bacteria > Pseudomonadati > Pseudomonadota > Betaproteobacteria > Burkholderiales > Comamonadaceae > Comamonas > Comamonas sp. MYb21. The sequence goes on from NZ_JBBGZC010000011.1 coordinate 140,296, forward strand.
TCACACCAATCCAATGGCTTTTGCTGAAGGCCGTAAAGCAGCCTTCGCGCGTGCGCTGGCGGATAAGGCTGTAGTGCCACAGCATCTGCGCGGCTGCCACGGCCACACCCAGCCACCAGGGCCAGGCCAGCTGCAAGGGAGCCAGCGCCAGCACCGTCAGGCCCAGGCAGACCACAAAGAAGGCCATGATGGCGGCAACATCAAAACGGCCCAAGGTGATGGCCGAGGTCTTCATGCCGATTTTCAGATCGTCATCGCGGTCGACCATCGCGTACTCGGTGTCATAGGCCAGCACCATGCACATATTGGCGAGCCACAAGAGCCAGGCCATCATCGGCACCTGGCCTTGCACGGCGGCAAATGCAATCAGCACCCCAAAGTTGAAGGCGATACCCAAGAACGCTTGGGGCATTGCAAAGAAGCGCTTGGTAAATGGGTAGAGGATGGTGAACAGCACCGCAGGCACCGACCAGGCCACCGCTTCCCAGCGCGTGGTCAGCACCAGTGCCAGCGACAGCAAAGTGAGGACCACGCCGACCATCGCCGCCTCGAACACCGAAATCTTGCCCGTGGTGATGGGGCGCTGCGCCGTGCGTTTGACATGGCGGTCGAACTTGCGGTCGGCAATGTCATTGATGCAGCAGCCGGCGCTGCGCATCAGAAATGTGCCCAGCACAAACACCAGCACCAGGTGCCAGCCCGGAAAGCCCCCCGACGCCGCCCACAACGCCACCAAGGTAGGCCAGACCAGCACCAGCCAGCCGGCAGGCCGGTTGAAGCGGATCAGATCCAGGTACAGCGCAAAGCGCTCAGACAGCGAGATGGAGGGATGGGCAGCATCAGACATAGGGGGCAAGCATAGCCTCACAGCGCTACCCTGTGCCCTCTCTTTGTCAATTTTGGCGCGCACCCCGTCCCAGCACCAGGGCCGCCAGCGCGCACCAGGCCAGGCCCAACAATGCGCCAGCGATCACATCGCTGGCAAAGTGTGCCTGCAGCAGGATGCGGCTGAGCGCAATGATGGCCACCAGGACAGCGCAGACCCAGGCCAGAGCGCGGCTTGCAGCAGGCGAGAGCCGGCCGCGCAGCACCAGCCACAGCAGGCCATAGACCACCACGGCGCCGGAGGTGTGGCCGCTGGGAAAGCTGGCGCCCGATGTCAGCATCTCATGGAGCACCTCGGGGCGGGCGCGGTCCAGCAGGTTTTTCAGCAGGCGCACCGCCAGGCCATTGAGGCCGATAAAAAACACCCAGGCCCACAAGGCATGCCACTGCGCGCCCAGCGCCAACCAGCCCGCAACCAGCAGCACCATGACCACCAGCCAGCGCACATCGCCCGCAGCGGTCAGCACATGCAGAACCTCACGCACCGGCGCCGAGACATGGTCTTGCGCCCACTGCTGAGCCCCTGCATCGGCCGCCATCAAGCGGGCATGGCCGGCATGCTCCGGGTAGACCACCACCCAGGCCAGCATCGCAAACACCAGCAGGCAGCCCGCTGCCACGCTCAAGGGCATGCCCACGGACTGCTTGGCGGCATACAGCACGGCCGTCTGCCTGCGCGGCAGCCAGCGCCAAACCAGCGCCCCTGCCAGCAACCAGGTAACCAGCAGCGCCGGCATCCAGGCATCCAGCATGGCCAAGACCTGAAAGACAATGCCCGATCCCCCAGGCAGCTGACTGCTCTGGGCCATCGCTTGCTCGGCACCGAAAAGCATCAGAGCAGCAAAACTCAGACCCTGGCGGCACAGACCTCGGGCAGCGGCCAACGACAACAGCCGCCGCAGCGGCAACAACACAGACAACACGTTCACAACACCCCAGAAAATACAAAACCCCATGCAGGCATGCCGTGCATGGGGTCCAAAAGAAACCGTGCAGCGCGCTTTAGGCTTGCAGCATGGTCACGCCTGGCAGGTTGCAGGCGAAGATGGCATTGCGCAGCGCGGCGATGGCTTCGTAGCGGGTAAAGCTGCGGCGCCACACCAGCACCACGCGGCGCTTGGGTGCTTCGTCGTTGATCTCGTCGGTCAGCGGGATGTAGCGGATATGGGTCTCGTCCGACTTGCGGCGGCGCACACCCTTTTCCAGCGCATCCTTGGGCACCGACAGGCGGGGCACCAGGGTCACACCCATGCCGGCAGCCACCATGTGCTTGATGGTCTCGAGCGACGAGCCTTCAAAGGTGCGGCGGATGCCTTCGGTGTTGCTGGAGTAGCGGGCGAACTCGGGGCAGACTTCGAGCACATGGTCACGGAAGCAGTGGCCAGCGCCCAACAGCAGCATGGTTTCGTTCTTCAGCTCGCTGGCCGAGATGCTGTCACGCGTGGCCAGCGGGTGCACGCTGGGCACGGCCGCAAAGAAGGGCTCGTCATACAGCGGGGCCATGGCCAGACCGGTATCGGGGAAGGGCTCGGCCACGATGGCGCAGTCGATCTCACCGGTACGCAGCATTTCCAGCAGCTTGGCGGTCATGTTCTCGTTGATCATCAACGGCATCTGCGGCGTGCGCTCGATGGACTGGCGCACCAGCTCGGGCAGCAAATATGGGCCGATGGTGTAGATCACACCCAGGGTGAGCACACCGGCGAGCGGGTCCTTGCCGCGTTTGGCAATTTCCTTGATCGCTGCGGCCTGGTCCAGCACGATTTGCGCCTGGCGCACGATCTGGTCACCCAAACTGGTGACCGACACTTCCGAGGCACTGCGTTCAAACAGCTTGACCTCGAGTTCTTCCTCCAGCTTTTTGATGGCGACAGACAAGGTTGGTTGCGACACGTAGCAGGCATCAGCGGCGCGGCCGAAATGCCTTTCACGGGCGACAGCAACAATATATTTGAGCTCTGTAAGTGTCATGTCAGTTTTTAGTGCGAATCGCGTATTGTGCATGGCCTGTGCACCGCCTGGCTATAGCTCCAAGAGGACAAAGTGCCACACTGTGTTTCATCAGAACCGCAAGCTATGAGTTGTACTCTATTCCGGAGCACCATGGGTACCAATGATCGACAACAAAAATAGCATTAATCTATTATGCGTCAAATGCAAGCGCTTGCTCACCGCCCACGTAGGTAAATATGGATGCTGGTATTTACACAATGCTACATAGTCATGCACCTACTTGCTTCGCTACCTCCCTGTTTCATAAGGCATATTTGCGATTTTTGCCACCGCAATACGCCATAAATCCAGTTACAGGATGCGTTTACCATCCTCTATTCAAGCAACACCATCATCATTTTGCGCAGCACCCATAGCACGAATCAATCAATATTTACCTAAATTTCGTCGTGTTTTTGCAACTTTTGAATCTTGTTTGCAATGCTGCCATGCAACCTAACTGGTAGCTATGTACTAGTTTTCAAGCTTTGAGGTACTCGGCCTTGCCGCCCAGCCAGCGCAAAACATGGCTGGCCGCCAGATCCGGCCAGCGGTCCAGCATCTGCGGTGCCAGCTCCCGCGCCCATTCCAGCAGATGCTTGTCGGCCTCCAGATCGGCAAAGCGCAGCAACGGCGCCCCCGACTGGCGCGCGCCCAGAAACTCGCCCGGCCCCCGGATCTCCAGATCGCGCCGGGCAATCTCGAAACCATCCGAGGTTTCGGCCATCGCCCGCAAGCGCTCCTTGGCCGTTTCGCCCAGTTTGCCGTTGTCCCCCACCGCGTACAGCAGCACGCAGGCCGATGCGGCAGCGCCCCGCCCCACCCGGCCGCGCAGCTGGTGCAGCTGGCTCAGGCCAAAGCGTTCGGCATGCTCGATCACCATCAGGCTGGCATTGGGCACATCGACGCCCACTTCAATCACCGTCGTGGAGACCAGCACGCCCATCACCCCTTCGCTGAACAAAGCCATGACCGCCTTTTTCTCGGCCGTCGGCATGCGCGAATGCAAAAGACCCACCATGACTCCGGGAAGCGCCTCGCTCAGATCGGTATGGGTCGCGGTGGCATTGGACAGGTCCAGCGCCTCGCTCTCTTCAATGAGCGGGCAGACCCAGTAGACCTGCCTCCCCTGGGCAATCTGGTCGGCAATGCGCGAGACCACCTCATCGCGCCGGCTGTCGCTGATCAGCTTGGTGACCACCGGCGTGCGGCCCGGGGGCAGCTCGTCGATGGTGGACACATCCAGGTCGGCGTAATAGCTCATCGCCAAGGTGCGCGGGATGGGTGTGGCGCTCATCATCAGCATATGCGGCTCCATGCCGGTGGACAGCAGCTTTTGCCGCAGCGCCAGGCGCTGGGCCACGCCAAAGCGGTGCTGCTCGTCGATGACGGCCAGCCCCAGCTTCTTGAACTGCACCTGGTCCTGGATAACGGCATGCGTGCCCACCACCAGCGCGGCCTCGCCGCTCTCGACCAGGGCCAGCATCTCAGCGCGCTGCTTTTTCTTTTGCGCACCGGCCAGCCAGGCCACCTTGAGGCCGCGTGGCGCCAGCAGCGGCTCCAACCAGCCCACCAGCTTGGCAAAATGCTGCTCGGCCAGGATTTCGGTCGGCGCCATCAACGCGCACTGCCAGCCCGCATCGATGGCGATCACCGCCGACAGCGCCGCCACAATGGTCTTGCCAGAGCCCACATCGCCTTGCAGCAGGCGGTGCATCGGTATGTTGCGCCCCAGGTCGCGCGCAATTTCCTCGCAGACCCGGCGCTGCGCCCCGGTCAGCGCAAAGGGCAGCGCAGCCAGAAACTGCTCATGCAGGTTCAGGCTGCCATCGGCCATGCGCTGCGCCACCAGCGCCGGTGCGCGCAGGCGGTCGCGCTCGCGCTTGGCCGTCAGCTGCGACAGCTGCTGGGCCAGCAGCTCCTCGGCCTTGAGGCGCTGCCAGGCCGGGTGGCTGTGGTCCTCCAAGGTGGCCAGCGCCACATCCGGTGTGGGGTGGTGCAAAAACTGTAGCGCCTCGCGCAAGCTGTAGGCACGGCCCAGGCCGCCCTCGCCCTGGTAGCGGGCATAGGGCAGGTCCACACCGGGTGGCAGGGTTTCGCTCAGGTCAGCGCGCTGCACGCCGCTGATCACCGCGCGGCGCAGATAGGGCTGGGACAGCCCTGCCGTGGTGGGGTAGACGGGGGTGAGCGACTGGGGCAGCTCGCCACCGGCCAGGCGAAAGGCCGGGTGCAGCATTTGCCGGCCCCAAAAGCCCCCCTTGACCTCGCCCCGGATGCGCAAGGTATTGCCCACGGCCATGGTCTTTTGGTGCGAAGGGTAGAAGCTGAAAAAGCGCAGCTCGCAGGGGTCGCCATTGGTGTCTTCCACCCGCACCACCAGCTGGCGGCGCGGGCGCAGCTGCACATCGGCCGACACCACCGTCGCCTCGATCTGTGCGACCTCGCCGTCGCGCGCATTGCGCAGCGCAATGATGCGGGTCTCGTCCTCGTAGCGCAGTGGCAGGTGCAGGGCCAGGTCGATATCGCGCGTCAGCCCCAGCTTGGCCAGCGCTTGCTGGGCCGGGTTCTTGGCAGGGGTCTTCGCTGGGCCATTTGCGGTATTGGTGGCGCTGGCGGCAGGCGCTGCACCAGGCGTCGCCACCGCTAGCTTGCGCGGCCGGCCAGGCTTGCGCCCCTTGGCGGGCGCGGCGTCATCAGCAGAGTTGGCGGGCGTGGCAGCAGACATGGAGGCAGTTTCAGCAATGCTGCATTCTGGCATGCTTTGCCGCACGACTGGTTAAAAAGACAGTGCCTCTGCAGGCCGCCCGCAGCATCAGCGCCGCACGCGACGGCGCCGCAGATAGCGCTCCCAGAGCTCAAACACCAGCTCAGACAGCAGCGCCAGCGCCGCAGCGGGCAAGGCGCCAGCCATCATCAGCGCGCTGTCGTTCAGTGCCAGACCCGTCACAATGCGCTCACCCAGGCCGCCTGCACCAATAAAGGCCGCAATCGTGGCCGTGCCAATGCCGATCGCGCAGGCGGTGCGGATACCCGCCACCACGGTGGGCATCGCAATCGGCAGCTCCACCCAGCGCATGCGCTGCGGCCGCGTCATGCCCAGGGCCGAGCCCGCGCTGCGCAAACCCGGCGATACCTCCGCGAGGCCCGCGCAGGTGTTGCTCAGAATAGGCAAGATGGAATAGGCCGTCAGCGCCACCAGCGCCGGCAGCCGCCCGATCACGCCAAACCAGGCGATCAGCACCGCCAGCAGCGCCAGCGACGGAATTGTCTGCAGCACCCCGGCAGCGCCCAGCGCCAAGGCCCGCGAGCGTGCATGCGGAAACAGCATGATGCCGGCAGGCACCGCCATCAGCGCCGCCACCCCTACCGATATGAGCACCAGCGCCAGGTGCTGCGCGGTCAGCCGCCACAGATCAGGGGCCACCAGACGCGCCCACAGCCGCGAGGCGAAGCTGGGCTGTGCGGCGGCCTTCTGGTCGCTTGCCGCCGATCCCTGGGCTTGGAGCGCCCCGCCCGCCAGAAACTGCTTGGCAATCTCGGCAAAGCCCTGGCCTTTCAGCTCGGCCTGGGCGTTCATGCCAATCATCGCCGCTTCGCTGATCCGGCCCTGCAGCTTTTGCAGCGCGGCCCAGGCCACCGGCTTTTGCAGGGGCAGGTCCTGGCGGTAGAGCAGCAGCGCGTCATAGCGCGGGAAATAGGCCTTGTCATCCTCCAGCACCAAGAGGCCCAGGTGATCAATCTTGGCATCGGTGGTGTAGATATCCATCACATCGATGTGCTGCTGCGTGATGGCTTCATAAGCCAGGCCATGGTCCAGCCCCTGGGGCTTGGCCTGCAGGCTATAGCGCTGGGCCAAGCCCGGCCAGCCATCGCCCCGGCCGATGAATTCGTTCGACAGACCATAGCGCAGCTCGCTGTGGCGCGCCAGGTCGCTCAGGCTGCGGATGCCCAGCTCCTCGGCCTGCTTGCGGCGCATCGCCAGCGCATAGCCGTCGTTAAAGCCCAGGGGAACACCCACCGCCAAGCCCAGCGGCGCCAGCGCTTCGTTCAGCGATGCCAGGTCGCTGCCCTTGGCATGCTTGGCAATCTCCAGCGCAATGGTGCCGCTGTACTCGGCGTAGACATCGATCTGGCCGGAGCGCAGCGCCTCGTAGACGATGGCGGTATTGCCCAGGCCCTGGCGCACCTGGGTCTTGACGCCAGCGGCCTGGGCCTGCTGCGCCATGATCTCGGCCAGCACATAGGATTCGGTAAAACGCTTGGAGCCCACGCGCAGCGTTTCCTCCTGCGCGGCACTGGCAGTGGGGGCCGCCAGCGCGCCCAGAACCCAGACCAGCCAGACGGTCATCAAGTGGCGAAGACGTTGCATCGGGCCACTATAGCAACTGCGCCGCCCCAGCACGTAGGAGGCGACCACCAACGCCCCCAAGCCCGCGCAGCCTGCTACGCCTCTGCGGCGGTGGCACAATCGCCCCCTTGTTTTGATCCCTGTGAGCTGCGGGTGTGTTCCGCCTGCATGAGCCAACGATGACTGCCTTCTCCGGTGCCCGCCGCACATTTCAGCTGAGCGATTTCGATTTCGAACTGCCCGACGCACTGATTGCCCAACACCCGGCTGCCGAGCGCAGCGGCTCCCGCCTGCTGGATGCACGCGAGCCCGGCCTGGTGGACCGCCGCTTCCACGAGCTGCCCGATCTGCTGCAGGCCGGTGATCTGTTGGTCTTCAACGACACCCAGGTGATCAAGGCGCGCATCTTTGGCGAGAAATCCAGCGGCGGCAAGATCGAGCTGCTGATCGAGCGCGTGCTGCAGGACAACGAAGTCGTCGCGCACATGAAGGTCAGCAAGAAGCCGGCCGTGGGCGGCGTGCTGCACATGATGGGTGGCAAGAAGGCCGGTGGCTTTGATGCCACCTTGCTGGGCCGCTGGCCCAACGAGATGGGCGCGCTGTTCCGCCTGCGCCTGAGCGGCCCCAACGGCGAATCGCCCTGGGAGCTGATGCAGCAGCACGGCCACATCCCCCTGCCCCCTTATATTGAGCGCGAGCAGCAGACCGGCCAGGACCCCAACCAGGCCGAGGACGAGCAGCGCTACCAGACCGTGTTTGCCAAGAACCCCGGCGCCGTGGCCGCCCCCACCGCCGCGCTGCACTTTGACGAAAAGGTGCTGGCGGCGCTGGAAGCCAAGGGCGTGGAGCGCGCCAGCGTGACCTTGCATGTGGGCGCGGGCACTTTCCAGCCGGTCAAGACCGAGAACCTCAAAGACCACCAGATGCACAGCGAGTGGTACAACATTCCGCTGCCCACCCTGGCGGCGCTGGAGCGTTGCCGCCTGCGCGGTGGCCGGGTCATTGCGGTGGGCACCACCACGGTGCGCACGCTGGAATCCTGGGCCCGCACCGGCCAGCTCTCGGACGACACCAATATCTTCATCACGCCCGGCTTCCCGTTCCGCGTGGTCGACATGCTGGTCACCAACTTTCACCTGCCCAAGAGCAGCCTGATGATGCTGGTCAGCGCCTTTGCCGGCTATGAGCACATCATGGGTCTGTACCAGCACGCGATTGCGCAAGAGTACCGCTTCTTCAGCTATGGCGACTCGATGCTGCTGCATCGCATGAAAGAGCCGGCTGCGGCCGACGCGGCCACCGAGCAGCCGCCTGCGGCGACCTGACGCCCACGGCCGGGTTCCAGCCGGGCCCAGGCCCACTCAAGCCCGGCCGCTGCCCAGCGCAGGCCCGGACTGCCCCTGCGCGGCCGATCCCTGCAGGATATAGAGCTGGAAATCGCCGATCTGCACCACATCGCCGGCGAAGAGAATCTTGCGTTTGACCGGCACGCCGTTGACCAAGGTGCCATTGGTGCTGCCATGGTCCTCGATGGTCAGCACGCCGGCGCGCTCGCGCAGAAAAAACGCGCCGTGGCTGCGGCTCACACTGGGGTGGTCCAGCACAAAGCGGCTGCCGGGGTCGCGGCCAATGGTCGAGAAGCCCTCCTCCACGCTCCAGGTGTGCAGGCTCAGTCGCTTCTTGTCCTTGACCAGAATATCTTTTGCCATCGCAGGTGCCTTCTGTGGTTGCCGTTGCAGGGTGGCATGCGCCGCCGCCAATCTACCAAACAAAGGCGCAATTCAGAAATAGTCGCAAAAGCGCCGGCCGCCCACCTCATGCACCTGCACGGGGATTTCATAGAGGTCGCTGAGCACCTCGTCGCGCACCACGACCTCGGGCGGCCCTTCGCAGTACAGCGCGCCGCCCTTCATCGCGATGATGTGGTCGGCATAGCTGGCGGCAAAGTTGATGTCATGCAGCACCACCACCACCGTCTTGCCGGCATCCTGCACCGCCTGGCGCAGCAGCTTCATCATGCCCACAGCGTGGGCCATGTCCAGGTTGTTGAGCGGCTCGTCAAACAGGATGTAGCGCGTGTTCTGGCACAGAACCATGGCGATATAGGCACGCTGGCGCTGGCCGCCAGAGAGCTCATCGAGAAAGCGCTCGGCCAGCGGCTGGAGCTTCAAGTAGTTCAGCGCCGCATCCACATGCACGCGGTCCTCTTCGGTCAGCCGGCCCTTGGAATGCGGAAAGCGGCCAAAGGCCACCAGATCGCGCACCGTCAGGCGCAGCGCGCTTTGGTTGTCCTGGCGCAAGATGGCCATCACGCGCGCCAGCGCATCGCTGGCGGTGGTCGTGATGTCCTGGCCCTCGATGCGCACCGTGCCCGAGGTCATCGGCATCAGCCGGCTGATGAGCGACAGCGCCGTCGATTTGCCCGCGCCGTTGGGCCCGATGATGGCCGTCAGCCGGCCTTGGGGAATGCGCAGGCTCACGTCGTGCAGCACCGTCGTGGTGCCATGGGTCTTGCGCAGCTTGTCGGTTTCAATCATGGCTGGTCACCGCGCTCAGCTCTTGGCCTTGCGCACTAAGAGATAGATAAAGGTCAGTCCGCCCAGGAACTCCACCACGATGGACAGCGAGGTGTTGAAGCCAAACAGGCGCTCGAGCACCATCTGCCCGCCCACCAGCAACAAGCCCCCCAGCAGCACCGAGCCGGCCAGGGTGTAGCGGTGCTGGTGGCTGTGCATCAGTTGGTAGGCCATATTGCTCACCAGCAGGCCAAAAAAGGTCACCGGCCCGACCAGCGCGGTCGAGATGGACACCAAAATCGCCACCACCACCAAAACGCCCATCACCGAGCGCTGGTAGTTCACGCCCAGGTTGACGGCCACCTCGCGCCCCAGCGCCAGCACATCGAGCAGATGGCGCTGGCGCCAGACCCAGACGCCCACCAGTGCAATCGCCGGCAGCGACAGCAGCAGCAAGGGCAGCGAGACGGTGTTGAAGTTCGCAAACAAGCGGTCTTGCAGCACGGTGAACTCATTGGGGTCCATCACGCGCCAGACAAAGTTGTTGAGGCTGCGAAAAAAGATACCCGCGACAATGCCCACCAGCAGCAGCAAATGCAGGTTGCTGGCCTGGCCCCGGAACAGCCAGACAAAGAGGCTCGTCGACAGCAGCACCATCAGCCCCACATTCATGCCAAAGCGCGAGAGCTCCGGAATCTGCATGGCCGCCACGCCCAAGGTAAAGGCCAGCACCGACTGGATCAGCTGGAACAGCGCGTCAAAGCCCATCACCGCCGGCGTCAGGATGCGGTTGTTGGTCACCGTCTGGAACAGCACGGTGGACACGCCGATGGCAAAGGCCACCGTCCACATGGTTGCCAGCTTCTTGCCGCGCAGCGGCAGCACAAAGCTCCACTCGGCCTGCACCTGGCTGGTCATGAAGTAGAGGCTGGCGAGCAGCGCCAGCGCCAGCAGCAGCCACAGGCGCCGAGCCGGGGTGCCCAACCAGGACACGGGTGCCGTGGCAGGCGCCGCTGCGGCAGGCGAGGTAGACAACGTATTCATCTCAGCCTCCCATGCGCTTGCGGCGCGACAGCAGCAGCGCCAGGAACATCGCACTGCCCAGCACCCCCATCACGGTGCCGATTGGTATCTCGTACGGAGCGATGACCACGCGGCCGATCAGGTCGCAGGCCAGCGCCATCAAGGCCCCGGCCCAGGCCACCCAGAGCACCGATTTGCGCACGTTGTCGCCCACCACCAGGCGCACCAGGTTGGGCACGATCAGGCCGACAAAGGGAATGATGCCGACGGTGACGATCACCGACGCGGTGACAACCGCCACCACCAGCACGCCCTGGGCCACCAGGCGCTTGTAGTTGAGCCCCAGGTTGGTGGCAAATTCCTGCCCCATGCCGGCCACGGTGAAGCGGTCTGCCGCCAGCATCGCCAGCAGCGTGATGCCCAGCGACAGCCAGAGCATCTCATAGCGGCCCTGCACGATGGCCGAGAAATCAGCCGTCATCCAGGAGCGCGCCGCCTGCATCAGGTCAAAGCGGTAGGCGATAAAAGTGGTGGCCGATTCGATCACGCCCGATAGCACCAGGCCAACCAAGGGCACGATCAGCGCCGAGCGCAGCCGTATGCGGCTGAGCACCGCCAGGAACAAGGCCGTGCCCGCCAGCGCAAACACTGCCGCCAGTCCCATCTTGCCGAACACCGGCATATCGGGCCACCACAGGATGCCGAACAGCATGCCCATACCGGCCGATTCCGCCGTGCCCATGGTCGTGGGCTCGACATAGTGGTTGCGCGCCAGCATCTGCATGAGCAGGCCGGCCACCGCCATCGCGCTGCCGGCCAGCAGCAGTGCCAGCGTGCGGGGCACGCGGCTGGCCACCAGCACCTGGGTGGCCAGGTCATCGTCGTTGTGGGAGAACAGGCGCAGCAAGGTCGTCACCGACACATCGCTGACGCCCACCAGCAGGCTGACAAAGGCCAGCAACGCCAGCAAGGCGATGGCTGGCAGCGCAAAAGCCAGCGGCCGCAGCGCAAGGCCGCGCCCGCCGCCTGGCGCTATCTCAATCGTGGTCGTCATGCTGTGGCTCGCAACAGGGGCTGGCTCAGCACGCCAATCAGGCCTTGGAGAAGGCGTTGATCAGCTGCGTCACATCGTCATGCAGCGAGCCGGGGCTGGCATTGCCCAGCAGGTACCAGTTGGCCGAGTTCAGGTAGACGATCTGCTTTTTCTTGGCCGCCTTGGTGGCATTGACCAGCGGGTTGTCCAGCAGCTTGGCAGCCGATGCGCCTTCGCGGCCAATGGCGGCATCGCGATCCAGCACAAACAGCCAGTCCGGGTTGGTCTTGAGGATGAACTCGAACGAGATCGCCTGGCCGTGGCCGGCCACCTTGATATCCTTGTTGGCGGCGGGAATACCATAGACATCGTGCAGCATGCCAAAACGCGAGCCCGGGCCATAGGCGCTGAGCTTGCCGCCATTGGTCATCACCATCAGGCCGGCGCCCTTGTTGGCCGTCAGGCCCTTGAGCTTGTCGATATCGGCCTGCATCGCGGCCATCAGGGTCTGGGCCTGGGCCTCGTTGCCTACCATCTCGCCCAGAATCTTCAAATGCTTGAAAGCGCTGGCCACCGGCTGGGTGTTGTCCACCGTCAGGTCCAAGGTCGGCGCAATCTTGGCCAGCTCGGTCACCTTGGCGGCCGAGCGGCCACCGGCGACGATCACATCGGGTTTGAGTCCCTTGACCACCTCGTAGTTGGGCTCGAACAGGCTGCCGATGCGGGTGTAGTCCTTGCTGGCGTACTGCTCCAGCACCGGCGGGAACTTCACGACCTCGGGCACGCCCTTGACCTCGGCGCCCAGTGCGCGCAGGCAGTCGAGCGCGGCCAGGTCAAACACCAGGATGGTCTTGGGCTTGACCGGAATCTGCACCGGGCCGCCCGCTTGCTGCACCGTCAGGGTCTGCTGCGCCCGGGCGGCGCCTGCCGCCCAGGGCAGGGTCACCAAGGCACCCAGTTGCAGCAGCGACTGGCGGCGGTTGACGGTGGAGCGAGCGGAGCGCGACATGGAACATCCTTTGGTCGGAAAGCCGGCAGCCCCTGCATGCACCCGACCCAAGACCGTATCGCTACTGTTTTTCTTGCGCCCGCACGCTGAGCCCCAGCGGTTGATGGAATGGAGATATCGCCTGATGCCCTCCAGCTGCTGCGCCCGGAGGCTTTACACAACTGACACATTTGCGAATCGTTCTCATTTGAATGGTAACACGCTGTTTTGTTCCCCTCGGTTCAAGGCGGGTACAAACCCGCAGAAGGATCCAGTAGCCGCCCCACTGTCCCTGATCGGACAGTGGGGCGCAAAAACTGCAGCCACAGCGCCACGCCGGGGCCCCCACCGGACATCCGCTTTCTACAATGGAGCCACACCAAGCCAGCCCTTCGACTCCGCAGGAGACCGGCCGCCGCATGGTGCCCCTGCCCGCGTGACTCCCCCGACAGCCCCTGCCACTGCCTCTGCCCCACCCGGCAAAGGCCTGATAAGCCCCCCTGCCCTTGCCGCGGACAGCGCCGCCCGCCTGCCCGAGACGACCCGCACCCCGCCCCCGCGTCGCCCTGGTGAAGGCTCGGCCCTCACCGGCATTGTGCTGACGGTGTTTGCCTGCGCCTGTTTCTGCCTGCTCGATACCGGCTCCAAATACGCGGGGGCGCTGTTGCCGCTCTTGATGGCGCTGTGGCTGCGCTATGTATTGCAATCGGTGTTCACCGTCGGCTGGGGCGTCTACCAATACGGCAGTGCGGCGTTCCACACCAGCCATCCGCGCTTCCAGGTGGTGCGCGCCGCGCTGTTTTGCGGCAGCAATGCCTGCGCAATGATGAGCCTGCGCTACCTGCCGCTGGCCGAGTTCACGGCCGTCGTCGCAATGACGCCGCTGGCGATGACCCTGGTGGCGGCGCTGTGGCTCAAGCAGCCCGTCAGCCCGCTGCGCTGGGTGCTGGTGGCCATGGGATTTCTGGGCACCGTGGTCATCATCCGCCCGGGCAGTGCCAATTTCAGCGGCGGCGCGCTCATCTGGCCGGCGCTGCAGCTGGCAGCCAACACCGCCTACCAGATCGTCAGCAGCCAGATGGCCGGCCGGGAGCGGCCGGTGACCACCCAGATCTACACCAGCTTGCTGGCGCTGGTGCTGACCAGCGCCAGCCTGCCCTGGTTCTGGCAAATGCCCAGCACCACCGCGCTGTGGCTGGCGGCGCTCGCCATGGGCGTGGGCAGCACCATTGGCCACCTGATGCTGCTCAAGGCCTATGAGCATGCCAAGCCGGCCACGATATCGCCCTTTCTCTACAGCCAGATCCCCTTTGCCGTGTTCTCGGGCTGGCTGCTGTATGGCCATATCCCCGACCACTGGGCGGTGCTGGGCATGGTGGCGATTGCACTGGGCGGCGCGCTCAGCGCCTGGCTGTCGGTGCGCGAATCACGTTAATGCCTGCAGCCACATAGAGACGCAAAAAAGCGCCACCGAAACCCGTCCGGTGGCGCCCTGGCTGTGTTGGCTCCGCTTGCGCGTCAGTAAGCGACCGCCTGGCCGTCCTTGCGCGGATCGGAGCCAGCCACGTAGTGCCCGCCCTCGCGCACAATCAGCTGCGCACCGCCAAAGGCGAACACGCCATGGCCTTCTTCGATGGTCACTTCATGGCCCAGCGCGCGCAATGCGGCAATCACCTGCGGATCAAAGCCCAGCTCGACGGAGACCTGGTTGCCACCGGTCACGCGCCAGCGCGGTGCATCTGCAGCGGCTTGCGGGTTCTGGCCATAGCGCAGCACGCGCACGGCCATCTGCACATGGCCCTGGCTTTGCATGGGGCCGCCCATCACGCCAAAGGCCATCTGCGGGGTGCCATCGGCATGCATCGCAAAGGCGGGGATGATGGTGTGCGAAGGACGCTTGCCCGGCGCCACCTGGTTGGCGTGGCCCGCCTCGGTGGTAAATCCCGCCCCCCGGTTTTGCAGGCTGATGCCGGTGCCCGGCACGACCACGCCCGAGCCAAAACCCATGTAGTTGGACTGGATGAAGGACACCATCATGCCGCTCTCGTCGCAGGCCGTCAGATAGACCGTGCCGCCCGGCTTGGGCGCGCCATAGCGGGCGACGCTGGCCTTGCTGCGGTCGATCAGCTGGGCGCGCTCGGCCAGGTAGGCGGGGTTCAGCAGGTCTTGCTGGGGGTGGACACGCATATGGTCGATATCGGCGTTGTACTGGGCCAGGTCGGCCAGCGCCAGCTTCATCGCCTCGATCTGCAGATGCACGGTCTCGGCACTGTCCAGCGGCTGGTCGCCCATGCCGATGGCATCGAGCAGGCCCAGCGCGATCAGCGCGGCAATGCCCTGGCCATTGGGCGGAATCTCATGCACCACCGAGTCGCCAAAGGGCTGGGCCACCGTGCCCACCCAGTCGCAGCGGTGGGCGGCCAGGTCCTCGGCCGTCATCACGCCGCCGTTGGCCTGGCTGTGCGCCGCCATCTTTTGCGCCAGTGCGCCCCGGTAAAAGGATTCACCCAGGGTCTCGGCGATCTCTTCCAGGGTGCGGGCATGGGCCTCGCTTTGGAACCAGCTGCCCGCCTGCGGTGCCTGGCCGCCCGGCGCAAAGCATTCCTGGAAACCGGGCTGGTCGCCCAGCTTGGCCAGGCCCAGTGCCCAGAGCTTGGCAATCGTGGGCGATACCGCAAAGCCATGGCGCGCATAGTCGATCGCCGGTTGCGCCACTTGTGCAAAAGGCAGCTTGCCAAAGCGCTTGGACAGCTCCACCCAGCCGGAGACCACGCCAGGCACGGTGACCGCATTCCAGCCTTTTTCCGGGATACCGCCGAGCTTGTCGAAGTACTCCGGCGTCCAGCCCGCTGGCGCGCGGCCCGAGGCGTTCAGGCCATGCAGCTCCTGGCCGTCCCAGACAATCGCGAAGGCATCGCTGCCAATGCCGCAACCCGTGGGCTCCACCACCGTCAAGGTCATCGCCGCGGCCAGCGCCGCATCCACCGCATTGCCGCCTGCTTGCAGCATGCGCAGGCCCGCTTGGGCGGCCAGCGGTTGCGAGGTGCTCACCACATTGCGGCCCAGGATGGGCGAGCGCTGCGAGGCATAGGGCTGGGCCCAGTCTTTCACGGTGGTCATGTCTTGTCTTTCTGAATGCAAACGAGATGGCAGCCGGGGCAGCAACCGCCGCCCCGGTCTGGTGGTGGCAACGCTTACTCGAGCGTGATGTGGTTGTCCTGGATCACCTTGGCCCAGCGTGCGCTGTCGGCCTTGACCAGATCCGCAAACTGCGCAGGCGTACCGGGCTTGGCCGCATCGGCGCCCAGCTTGGCCAGGCTGGCCACCACATCGGGATTTTGCATGGCCTTGTTGAAGGCGGCATTGATCTTGGCCGTCAGCTCGGGCTTCAGGCCCGCAGGCGCATAGACGCCAAACCAGGTCACCGACGAATAGCCGGGCAGGCCCGATTCGGCCACCGTGGGCAGCTGCGGCGCAAGCTGGGTGCGCTCGGCGCTGGTGACGGCCAGCGCACGCAGGCGGCCGCTGGCCACATGGGGCATGCCGGTGGGGATGGAGTCAAACAGCAGATGCACCTGGCCGGTGGCCAGATCGCTGATCGACTGGGCCGTACCCTTGTAGGGCACATGGGTCAGGGTGATGCCCGCCTGGGCCGCAAAGGCAGCGGTGTTCAGGTGCACGATGGTGCCATTGCCGCTGGTGGCGTAGTTCAGCTTGCCAGGGTTGGCCTTGGCATAGCTGATCAGCTCCTGCACGGTCTTGACCGGCAGCGAGTTGGTCACCAGCAGCACGCTGGCCGCATCGGCCACATGGGCGATCGGGGTAAAGTCCTTGTCCGCACGGTAGGCCAGCTTGGGCATCAGGTGCGGCGAGATCGCATGGGTGCTGCTGGTGGTGAACAGCAGGGTGTAGCCGTCAGCGCTGGCCTTGGCAGCCTCGGCCGTGCCGATGGTGCCGCCCGCCCCCGGGCGGTTGTCGATCACCAGCGACTGGCCCAACTCCTGCGACACCTTTTGCGCCACGACGCGGGCCACCAGATCGGTCGCGCCGCTGGGCGGAAAGGGCACGATGACACGGATAGCGCGTTCAGGCCATGGGCCGCCCTGCGCAGCGGCAAACGGGGACAGCACAGCCAGCGCCGTACCAGCCACCAGGCCGGCGAGCAACGGCCGGCGGCCAGGCATGCGAGAGAAAAGAGAAGAGGTAGTTGGCATGGTGGTAAGCGTGTTGCAAAACATCTGCGAAGCACTCTGCGCTTGTGGCGCGGGCCAGAACAACCGGTTCTTATGCGCCCATGGCGGGTGTGCCATGCGCGCTGGGGCAAAGGCGCCTGCGTGAAGCCTTGCATATTAAAAGCCTGTGACAGCAGGCACCACCACCGATTTGGCAAGGTAGGTTTGCCGATACGGCAATGGGTTTATGCTTGGACCATTCATTTGCGCAATACCACCATGCCCAACCGCCCGCCTACCCATCTGCAGGACACCGCGCTGCGCTACTTCCACGAGGTGGTGCAATGCGGCTCGGTCAGCGCTGCATCGCTGCGCCTGCATGTGGCCAGCTCGGCCGTCAGCCGCCAGATCAGTGGGCTGGAGGCCCAGCTGGGCACGGCGCTGTTCGAGCGCCATGCGCGCGGCATGCAGCCCACCGCCGCCGGGCAGATCCTGGCCGAGCTGGCGCGCCGTATCAGCCTCGATGCCGAGCAGGCCATCGATGCCATCCACGCCCTCGACAGCCTGCGCGCCGGCTTGGTGCGCATCGCCACCTCGGATGCCTTTGCCAATGAGCTGCTGCCCCAGGCCTGCGTGGCCTTTGCGCGCCGCCACCCGGGCCTGCGCTTTGAGGTGAGCATGGTGCCGACCTTGCAGGTCTCGGCCAAGCTGCTGGCCGGCGAGGCCGATATTGGCCTGCGCTTCAGCATGTCCCCGCTCAAGAACATTGCCGTGGTGCACCGCCAAAGCGCACCGGTACTGGCCGTGTTGCCGCCCGGCCATGTGCTGGCAAGCCAGGCATCGCTCACTTTGGCCGAGCTGGCCCGGCATCCGCTCGCCTTGCCGCCGGCCGAGACAGCGATCCGCCAGATGATCGACCTGGCCTGCAGCCGCCAGGGCCTGCAGCTGGACCCGGTGCTGACCACCAACCATGCCAAGACCTTGCTCAATTTCGCGCTGCATGGCGGGGGCGTGACCGTCTCCAGCGAAGTGGGGGTGCGCCATATGCTGGCAGCGGGCAGCCTGGTCGCCCGCCCCTTGACCGATGCCGGCCTGGACCTGCGCGACATCGAGGTGCAAACCCTGGCGGGCCGCCAGCTGCCCGCCGCCGCGCAGGCCTTTTTAGGGCTGCTGGTGCAGGAGCTGCAGGCCGTGCCGCGCTAAGCCATGTGTCTATAGACCCAGCTGCTTGCGAAACGCTTGCGCCTGGCTGAAATGCCCATTACCGATAAAGGGCACCGGCGGGCGCAGCGCCGACAGCGGCGAGGGATGGTTGCTGGTCAGCACCAGGTGGCCCCGGTCCTGCGGGATCAGCACACGCTTGCTTTGTGCATGGCTGCCCCAGAGCATGAAGACCACCGGCTTGTCGCCCTCGGCCACCTGGCGGATCAGCGCATCGGTGAGCAGCTCCCAGCCCTTGCCACTGTGGCTGGCGGCCTGGCCTTCTTCCACCGTCAAACAGGTGTTGAGCAGCAGCACGCCATGGGTGGCCCATTTGACCAGGCTACCGCCTGGATCGGGGAAAGGCGGAAAAGGCACGCCCAGGTCGCGCTGCATCTCCTTGAAGATGTTCTGCAGCGATGGCGGCAGGCGCACACCGGAGGCCACGGAAAAAGCCAGGCCCTCGGCCTGGCCGCGCCCGTGGTAGGGGTCCTGCCCCAGGATGACCACGCGCACGCTCTCGGGCGAGGTCAGGCGCAGAGCGCGCAGCGGCTCGGGCGGGAAGACCACCGCGCCTTCGTCCAGGCGCTGCTGCAGGTACTGCGACAGCTGCTGGCCCTTGGGGCTTGCAAAGAATTGGTCCACCGTGGCCTGCCAGCCGGCAGCCACCTGGTGGTCATGGAGCGCTTCAGATGTCAGTTGCATGCCCGCATTGTGCACGCTGCGCGGGCGCCCCTCTGCTATCGCCCTTTGCACTCGGCTTGGAGCGTAGACAGTGCGGCAGGATGGAGCAGCGCCACCAGCCCGCAGGCGATCGATCCCTGCCAGTGCACATAGTCGTGGCCGGTGCTGTGCTCCCGCTGGGTCACGCGGTAGCCCTGGGCGCGCAGCACATCGCCCAGTTCGCGGCTGGTCTCCAGAATGCCAGCTTGGCCGCCGCGTGCGCTTTCGTAGAGGCCTGCATCCAGGTAAAAGCGGACGTCCTTGCGGGGCGCTGCCGCCCACCAGCGCGCCATCGCATTGGGCGCTTCGGCCTGCGGCGCCCACCAGTAGGAGCCCGACAGGCTCAGCACATTGCCAAAGCGCTCCGGATGGCGCAGCGCCATATAGCTCGATGCCAGCCCGCCATAGCTGGAGCCGGCAATCACCGTGCGCGCAGCGGGCACATCCAGCCCCTGCGTAGCCAGCCAGGGCATCAGCTGCAGGCCCATGAAATCAGCAAACGCGGGGTTGGGCGGCAGCTCGGTATTGCGCAGCTCGCTGCTGGCATTGGCCACCAGCACCACGGCCGTTGCCGGGATCAAGCCCTGCGCCTGCAGCCGCTCGGTGATCTGCGGCGTGGGCACCTGGCGCAGATAGGCATGGGCATCGAACAGCACCAGCAAGGCGCGCTGCTCCGGGGCGGCCTGGGCCCAGCTAGCCGGGCGGTAGATCCAGACATCACGGCCATGACCCAGGGCCGCCGAATGCAGCCAGTGGCGCTGCAGATCGCCCGGCAACGGCCCGTTGGCCGGCTGCGACCAGGGCTGCGCCGGCGCATCGGGCAGCTGCAGTACCGAGCGGCCCTGGTATTGGTCCACCGCTGCAGCGCCATCGTCCGACGCGGCCCAGCTGCGCGGGTTCAAGGGGTCGCGCTGCAAGGTCGCCAGAATACTGCGGCGCTGCTCGATGGCCGTGCCTTCGATATTGGGCACATCGGGCGCCATGCCATAGCTCAGGCGCGCATCGCTGGGCATCACAAAACTGCTCCACCAGACATCCGAGTTGCCCAGGCGCTGCAGCGATTCATGGTTGCCCGAGGGGCTGCCAAACAGGCGCACGCTGTGCCGCGCGCCCCGCCACAAAAAGGTGACCAGCCGCTCCTTGTCGCTCCAGGGCTCCACCAAGGGCGTGCCGCGCTGGGCCATCTCTTGCCAGAATGCATCGCTGCTGCCGCCACCTTCCAGGTCGCGCGCCAGGGCCTGCAGGCGCGGGCTTTGCAGCGGCTGGTTGGGCAAGGCCACCGACTGGTCGGCGCGCGGGACCCAGGCGCGTTGGATCTCCAGGCGGTAATGCCCGGCAGTCGCCTGCGCCGGCAGCTGGCCGGCCTCGGCGTTGCTGCTGGCATAGGCCACTGCCAGCTGGGCATTCCAGTGCAGCAACAGCTGGTCGCCCGCCTGGGCCTGCCAGGTAAAGCCCTCCCCCACACCATCGCTGCGCAGCAGGCGGCGCAGATGCCGGCCTGCCGCATCTTGCAGATCCAGCTGCACACCGCTGCCATCCACCTCCGCACGCACCACGCTGTCGGCGGGCAGCTGCTGGGCGTCGAGCTGCCAGCGCTGCTGGGCGCCAGGGGCCAGCTGGCCTTGCACCGTTTGCCCGATGTGCAGCAGCTGCGCAGGCGCTGGGTGCTCGGGTGCGCTGGCGCAGCCGCCCAGCACGGTCAGCCCCAGCGCTGCACTGGCAGCGAGCCCGCGCAGACGCGATGGTGGTAGGACAAAGGCGCTGGGCGCTGGGGGGGACATGGCGATCATGGATACTCATGGACAAACAAGGGCAAACAGGCCGGCGCCCCTTGCTGAGCATGGGGCCGCTGGCCAGGTAGGAGGGGATAGAGGCGAAGAAAAACCCATTTCTGAATTTAGAAATGGGAATTATTCGCAATTGATACTAGCACAGCGCTTGCGCTGCCAAACCCTCCACACTGCTTGACGCGCTATGCCCCAGCAACGATACCCATGGACCCAAGCCCTGGCTGCTGCCTGTTTGCTGTGCAGCCTGACAGCCAGCGCGCAGACCGCCAGCAGCGACACCAGCACCACCGAGCGCGAGATTCATGCGCTGTTCAAGGCTTTGCAGCAGTCGGGCTGTGAATTTGCCCGCAATGGCCAGTGGTACAGCGCCAGCGAGGCCAGCGCGCATTTGCAGCGCAAGTACAGCTACCTGCAAAAAAGAGCATTGGCGCCCACGGCCGAGGACTTTATTGCGCGTGCGGCCAGCCAAAGCAGCATGTCGGGCAAGCCCTATCTGGTGCGTTGCCCCGGCCAGCCTGAAACGCACAGCCAGCGCTGGTTTGAGGACCAGCTGGCCAAGGCGCGCGCTGCGCAGTAGCGGCCTTGCACCGCTACCGGTTGCTTTGCTGCTTTAGGCGAACAGCTTGGCCAGTGCGTCGCCCGGCTCATCGGCGCGCATAAAGGCCTCACCCACCAGGAAGGCGTGGATGCCGGCATCGCGCAGGGTCTTGACATCGTCCGGGCTGGCAATGCCCGACTCAGTCACCAGCAGGCGGTCCGCAGGCACCTGCTTTTGCAGATCCAGGGTGGTCTGGATGCTGACTTCAAAGCTGCGCAGATCGCGGTTGTTGATACCGATCAGCGGCGTCTTGAGCTTGAGCGCACGTGCCAGCTCGGCGCCGTCATGCACTTCAACCAGCACGGCCATGTCCAGGCTGCGCGCGATCTGCTCCATCTCGGCCATCTGGGCGTCGTCCAGGCAGGCGGCGATCAGCAGCACGCAGTCGGCGCCCATCGCGCGCGATTCATAGATCTGGTAGGGATCGACCATGAAGTCTTTGCGCAGCACCGGCAGCAAGGTGCTGGCACGCGCCTGCTTCAGAAAATCAGGCTCGCCCTGGAAGAACTGGCGGTCCGTCAGCACCGACAGGCAGGCGGCGCTGGTCTTGCCATCGCCCACCATATAGCTCTGGGCAATGTCGGCCGGGTCAAAGTCGGCACGGATCACGCCCTTGCTGGGGCTGGCCTTTTTCACCTCGGCGATCACGGCGGCCTGGCCTTGCGCGATCTTGGCGCGCAGCGCGCCGACAAAGTCACGGGTCAGCACACGGCTTTCGGCGTCGCGGCGCATGGCCTCGAAGGGGATGCGCTTCTTGGCGTCGGCCACTTCGATAAGCTTGGCGTCGCAGATGGTTTTGAGAATATCGGACATAGTTTTCCTTGTGTAGGGCGGCCCGCTCAGGCGGCCAGTTGGCGCGTCAGCGCCACCAGGTCCTGCAGTTTTTGCAGCGCCGCACCGCTGTCAATGGCGGCGCGGGCGCGCTGCAGGCCATCTTCGATCGAACTGGCCACATTGGCCGCATAGAGTGCCGCGCCGGCATTGAGGCAGACGATATCGCGGGCGGGGCCTTGCTCGCCTTGCAAAATACCCATCAGCATGGCCTTGGACTGCTCGGCATTGTCCACGCGGAAGGCGCGGGTGCCCACCATCTGGATACCAAAGTCTTCCGGATGGATCGCGTATTCGCGCACCACGCCGTCCTTGAGCTCACCCACCAGCGTGCTGGCACCCAGGCTGATTTCGTCGAGGCCATCGCGGCCATAGACCACCAGCGCATGCTCGGCGCCCAGGCGCTGCAGCGCACGCACCTGGATACCGACGAGGTCCTCGTGGAAGACGCCCATCAGGATATTGGGTGCGCCGGCCGGGTTGGTCAAGGGGCCCAGGATATTGAAGATGGTGCGCACGCCCAGCTCCTTGCGCACGGGGGCCACGTTCTTCATCGCCGGGTGGTGGTTGGGCGCAAACATGAAGCCGATGCCCACCTCGGCAATGCTCTGGGCGATCTGCTCGGGGCTCAGCTGGATATTGACGCCCAGCGCTTCCATCGCATCGGCACTGCCCGATTTGCTCGAGACACTGCGCCCGCCATGCTTGCTGACCTTGCCGCCAGCCGCGGCAATCACAAACACCGAGCAGGTCGAGATGTTGAAGGTATTGGCGCCATCGCCACCGGTGCCAACGATGTCGACCAGGTGCTGGCGATCAGCGACATGGACCTTGTTGGAGAACTCGCGCATCACCTGGGCGGCGGCGCTGATCTCGCCAATGGTTTCCTTCTTGACGCGCAGGCCCGTCAGGATGGCGGCAGTCATCACCGGGGAGAGTTCGCCCTGCATGATGATGCGCATCAGGTGCAGCATCTCGTCGTGGAAGATTTCGCGGTGCTCGATGGTGCGCTGCAGCGCTTCTTGGGGAGTAATCGACATGGGGTTCTCGCTGTATCTGGGGGAAGGTCAGGCGCCGGGCTTGTCGCTCAGCGCCAGCTTGAGGCCAAAGCCAATGAACATGGCGCCGGCCGCGCGGTCGAGCCAGTGCAGCCGCTGGCGCAGCCAGCCCGCGCGCCGCGCCATGCCAGCGCCCATACCCACCCAAAGCACATTGACGGGTATGGCGTTGAGGTTGAAGATCAGCCCCAACGCGGCAAAGGCCAGGCTCTTGTGGGCATAGTCAGCGGCGATGAACTGCGGAATAAAGGCCAAAAAGAAGATCGCGACCTTGGGGTTGAGCACATTGGTCCAGAAGCCGCCCCAGAAGATGCGCGCCAGGCTGGTATCGGGCTCGGACAAGCCCGGCTCCGTACCGGCAGGCGCCACCAGCTTGCTATTGTTTTTGCTGCGCAGCATCTGCACGCCCATCCACAGCAGATAGGCCGCGCCCAGCCACTTGAGCACGCCAAAAGCCGTGGCGGAAGCCGCCAGTAAGGCACCGACGCCCAGCGCAGCGGCCGCCACATGCACCATGCAGCCGGCGGTGATACCGGCGCTGGCCACCAGGCCGGCACGCCAGCCCTGGCGCGCCGCATGGCTGAGCATGTAGAACACGTCCGGGCCCGGAGTGAGGTTGAGCAGCCAGCCAGCTGCCATGAACATCAGCAACTGGTGCAGCTCGATCATCAGCGCTGCTCCAGAAAGTTCTTCAGCATCGCGTGGCCATGCTCGGTGAGGATGCTCTCGGGGTGGAACTGCACGCCCTGGATCGGCAGGCTCTTGTGGCGCACGCCCTGGATTTCGCCATCTTCACTGGTGGCAGTCACCTCCAGGCAATCGGGGCAGCTGCTGCGCTCGATCACCAGCGAGTGGTAGCGGTTGACCGTGAACTGCGCGGGCAGATCGGCAAACACGCCGGCTTGCGTGGTCGTGATCACACTGGTCTTGCCATGCATTTGCTGCACGGCCCGCACCACCTTGCCGCCAAAGGCCGCACCAATGGCCTGGTGGCCCAGGCACACGCCCAAAATCGGCAGCTTGCCGGCAAAGTGCTGGATCGCCGCGATGGAGATACCGGCTTCGGCCGGCGAGCAGGGCCCGGGCGAGATGACCAGCCAATCGGGCTGGTGGGCAGCGATGGCCTCGAGCGAGGTCTCGTCATTGCGCACCACGACGACCTCGACCCCCAGCTCCCCGAAGTACTGCACGATGTTGTAGGTAAAGCTGTCGTAGTTATCGACCATCAACAGTTTTTTCATCGTCACTCCCGGGGTGTGCCGCCCGCCTGCAGGCGGGCCAGTTCGCGGTGCTCGTAGGCGATATAGGCCTCCATCATCGCGCGGTAGATGGCCTCGATCACATCGGGCTGGCCGCCTTCGAGTGCCGCGCGTTCACGCACGCGGGCAACGATGGTTTCGATGCGCTCTTCGTCGCGCACCAGCTCGGGGTTGTTCTTGACCTTGGCGGCCTGGGTCATGTAGCCGCCGCGCTCCACCAGCAAAGGCACCAGGATGTCGTCGAGCGCATTCACATTGCGGCGCACATCGGCCATGGTGTTGCAGTCTTCTACTTTGTCGATAGCGCGGGTCATTCCAGTCCTTCCTCAACGAGTTCAGCGGCACGCAACAGTGCGCGCGCCTTGTGTTCAGTCTCTTTCCACTCCAGCTCGGGCACCGAGTCGGCGACCACGCCGGCCGCAGCCTGCACATAGAGCATGCCGTCCTTGATGACGCCGGTGCGGATCGCAATGGCCAGGTCCATGTCGCCGGCAAAGCTCAGGTAACCGCAGGCGCCGCCGTAAATGCCGCGCTTGACCGGTTCAAGCTGGTCGATCACCTCCATCGCATGCACCTTGGGTGCGCCCGACAGGGTGCCGGCCGGGAAGGTGGCCTTGAGCACATCCATGCTGGTCATGCCGTCCTGGAGGATGCCTTCGACATTGCTGACGATGTGCATCACATGGCTGTAGCGTTCGACCGCAAAGGCCTCGGTCACCTTGACCGAGCCAGTCTTGGCAATGCGGCCGATGTCGTTGCGCGCCAGGTCGATCAGCATCACATGCTCGGCGCGCTCCTTGGGGTCGTTCACCAGCTCCTGCTCGGTGGCCTTGTCTTTCTCTGGCGTGGCCGCGCGCGGCCGGGTGCCGGCCAGCGGGCGGATGGTGATCTTCTGCCCTTCTTCGACCTGCTCCTGGCGCACCAGAATCTCGGGGCTGGCCCCCACCACCTGGAAATCGCCAAAGTGGTAGTAGTACATATAGGGGCTGGGGTTGAGCGAGCGCAGCGCGCGGTACAGCGACAGCGGGTTCTCCGTGTAGCGCTTCTGGATGCGCTGGCCCACCTGCACCTGCATGAAGTCGCCCGCGGCAATCATCTCCTTGGCGTCGAGCACGGCCTGGAGGTAATCGGCTTTCGCAAAGCTGCGCTCGGAAGGGTAGCTGTCGCCGGCCTTGATCTGCGGCACGCTGACCGAGTAGCGCAGCTGCTCCTTGAGCTGGCGCACGCGCTTCTTGGCCTTTGAATAGGCCTCGGCCTCGGCCGGGTTGGCGTAGACGATCAGGTAGAGCTTGCCCGAGAGGTTGTCGATGACGGCGACTTCTTCGCACTGCAGCAGCAGGATGTCGGGCGTGCCCAGGCTGTCGGGCGGGCAGCTGTTCTCGAGCTTTTTCTCGATATAGCGCACCGCGTCATAGCCAAAATAGCCGGCCAGGCCGCCGCAAAAGCGCGGCAGGCCGGGCGACAGCGCGACCTTGAAGCGCTTTTGGTAATCGGCAATGAAATCCAGCGGATTGCCCGCATGGGTCTCGACCACCTGGCCATCGGTGACGACCTCGGTGCGGGCCTCGGCGCCAAAGCCGCTGGCGCGCAGCAGGCTGCGGGCGGGCAGACCAATAAAACTGTAACGGCCAAAACGCTCGCCGCCGACGACGGATTCGAGCAAAAAGCTGTGCTTGCCATCGTCGTGCGTGTGGCAGAGCTTGAGGTACAGGGACAGAGGGGTTTCCAGATCCGCAAACGCTTCTGCGACGAGAGGAATACGGTTGTAGCCTTGGTTGGCCAGACTTTTGAATTCGAGTTCGGTGATCACGAAGAACCATCCCCAGCTTGAGCAGCGCACGCTGGATGTGTGCGTATCGTGCGCTGCAGTTCATCTTTGGTGGACTGGTCTTGCAACCAGCCCTCGGGCGCACGCTGGGGCGTGTTACCCAGCGGCAGTCAAACAGTCATAGATACAGGCTTACGCCAGGGCCAAGCTCCCCGGTCGGAACGACCTGTAATGACTGCGTGATGGATGAACATGGCGCCTAGTGTAGCAAACGAATCTGCAAACGACGGTGTAAAAACCAGAAAACCGGGGATTAACCAGAAAACGGGGGATTTCAGCGCGGCAAGCCGGCAGTTGCCCCCCCGCTGGCCTGCAGACTGCCCCGCTGCAGCCGCTGGTGCTGGCAGCGCATAGGCTGCAAGGCGCCCACCAAGCGATCGACGACCTGCTGCGCCTTGGCCGAGTTGTCGCCCGAGAAATTGCAGACATAGACATCGAGCGTG
The DNA here is from genome assembly GCF_037479395.1 of Comamonas sp. MYb21. Taxonomy (NCBI): domain Bacteria; kingdom Pseudomonadati; phylum Pseudomonadota; class Betaproteobacteria; order Burkholderiales; family Comamonadaceae; genus Comamonas; species Comamonas sp. MYb21. Next base: position 166,983 of record NZ_JBBGZC010000011.1, read on the forward strand.
ACATGGCCCAGCTCCGGCCAGGTGTGGATCGCCACATGCGACTCGGCCAGCAGCACCACGCCAGTGACGCCGCCGGGCTGGCCGTTGTGGCTGGGAAACGGCACCCAGCTGTCATGCATGCGCGTCAGCCCCGCATCGGCCACCGCCTGGTTGCACAGCGCAGCGAGCGCCTGCGCATCGACCAGCCAGGCCGCAGGGCACTGGCAGTCATACAGGTCGGCGGTCAAATGCAGTCCGTCCACGTCTTGCTCTTCTCAGTACAGGTCTGGGCGGCGAGGCGCCTCAGGCCTGCAGCTCGCTGAGCGCATCGATATAGCCGGTCGCCGCCACCTGGCGGATCGGCTGGCCATGGTTGTAGCCATAGCTCACCAGCACCACCGGGCAGCCGGCATTGTGCGCCGCCTCGGCATCGTTGCTGCTGTCGCCCACCATCAAGGTCAGGGCCGGCTTGCTGCCCAGCGCCTCGCAGGTCTTGAGCAGCGGCAGCGGATCGGGCTTCTTGCGCTCAAAGGAATCGCCACCAAACACATGGTCAAAATAGTCGCGCAGCCCCTTGGCGCGCAGCAGTGGCTCGGCAAAGGACAGTGGCTTGTTGGTCAGACAGGCCATCTTCAACCCATTGGCGCGCCATTGCGCCAGGCCCTTCTCCACCCCGTCATACACGCGGGAGAAGCGGCCATTGATGGCCAGGTAGTGGTGCTGGTAGCGCTCCCAGGCCTGGGCATAGCGGTTGTCGATCTCGGTGGCCGGCACCGGCTGGCCGATCGGTTGGTGCACCTGGGCCAGCACATGGGTCAGCACCGCCCGCAGCAAGTGCTCCGAGCCCTTGCCTACCATGGGCTCGATGATCCGCACATCAATCGCCGGCAGCTGCAGATCGGCCAGCATGCGGTTGAGCGCCTCGGCAAAGTCCCCCATGGTGTCGACCATGGTGCCGTCGAGGTCGACGATGACGGCTTCGCAGCGCTGCAGGGTTTTGTTCACTTCAGTCATTACAGATTCATTCAACGTTGAGCAGGCTCTTGTCCTCTGGCTTGCGTTGGGCCCACCAAACCTCGCACATAGCGGACTCCAAACTTACCACTTATCTGCCCAAATCATCCGCTCGCCAGAATACACCCCTTAAGCGAGCCTCGCTCCCTAGAATTGCTTCCAAAGCTATATACCTAATGGAAGGCTCCTAGGGCTCACCCAAGGACAGCTTGGTTCTCAGTCAAGCAGCGGATCCGCATTCGGTTCGCCCCCTGACCGAACACCCGTTAAAACAGGTTATTCCAGCGACACGCAATAAGTAATAGACAAGGCTTTCATGCACCTGCCCCAACGAAATCGCGGCTTTACGCTTATCGAGTTGATGATTGTGGTGGCAATCATCGGAATTCTGGCCGCCATTGCCTACCCCAGCTACAGAGACTACGTATTACGCAGCAAGATTGCGGAAGCGGTGGCAGCCATGGAAACCATGCGCACCGACATGGAGCGCTTCTACCAAGACCGCCGTACTTATGACGGCGACGCCGCGCCCTGTGCTGGCACGCGCTCTGTCGATGCTTTCGATATCACTTGCACGGGCACCAGAGACAGCAATGAATTCACCATTGCTGCCAGTGGCAAAAACATAGCGAACGGCTTCACCTACACCATCAACCAGCTCAATGAGCGCAAAACAACGGCTGTCCCCGACAACTCAGGCTATAACACCTGCTCGGCAGCAAACGGCTGGATGATCCGCAAGGGGCAGGCATGTCCCAGCTAACTGTTCAGCAACGTCGCTCACACCAGGGCTTTACCTTAGTCGAGTTGTTGGTGACGATGTCCGTGCTCGCCGTGATGTCTGCGATTGCACTACCGTCCTTTCAGCAATTCATGGCTGAAAATCGCGCTCAAGGCAAGGCGGTGGAGCTGGCCGCTGCTCTGAAAACCGCACAAACGGAAGCGCTGCGGCGCAATCGGGAAGTCGTTTTTACGCTGACATCCAGCGTCGATCCCTCCAGCACTCTCGTGGGCAACACCGCAGGCAAGAGCTGGGCCAGCGTGACTTTGCCCTTGGCAAGCAGCTCCGACGCCTCCACCCCGACCGTCATCAATGTCGGTGGATTCACAGAAAACGCAGCAGATGTTGCCCTCAAAGCAAGCTCCGCCAGCATTTGCTTTTTGCCAGATGGAACCATCAAGGCGAATACTGCTACAGGGATTACCACGGGCAACTGCACCGTCAATACCAGCACGGGTGCCAATGTCCGCGTCTATGCATCCAAGGGCGATAAAGTCTGGCAAGTCATCGTGTCACCCATGGGCCGTGTGTCTACTTGCTTAGGCATAGAAGACGGCAGCGGCACCTTCACCTGCTCTTAAAGACAGCGAACCATGAATCCAAATAATATGCCCTCCGAACGAGGCTTCGCACTGATCGAAGTGCTCGTATCTCTTGTAATTTTCTCATTGGGTGTGGTGGGCCTGATGGGTATGCAAACACGGGCTCTGCAAGCGAGCACGGACGCCCAGGATCGCAGCATGGCTGCCATGCTCGCCAATAGTGTTACCAGTGAAATGTGGGCCATCAAAAGTACATCGCTGGGCAACTCTGCCGTAGAGGCATGGAAAGAACAAGTGATTGGTGCCCTACCGAGAGGAAAGGGCGAGATTACCGAAAACATCAGCGGTACCGATGCCACGATTTCAGTGAAATGGCTCTCCAATACCCGCAAGGCGAAAAACACATCGGACTCCACCGATGGAGAAGATATGAACCAGTTCATTACCAAGGTGGTGATTCCGAAATGAACCGCTCACAACGCATGTCCCAGCGAGGGATGACGCTGATTGAATTGATGGTGGCACTGACCGTCGGGCTTTTTCTAAGCCTTGCAGTGACATCCATCATCGTTGTCACGCTGCGCCAACAAAAGGTCACCGCTGCCGTGAACGAACGCGACCAAGGCTCCAACTTGGCTATCATCCAGCTGGACAAGGTCATACGCAGCGCGGGATCGGGATTTTCCAATGCCTGGGGTTTGGGGTTTTTCGGCTGTGGACTACGAGTCACCAAATCATCCACCGCGTTGGTGCCATCCACTCCGGCGGCCCCTTTCAACAATGTCGTCAATCTGAAAGCCCCGGTGGTTGCACCCTTGATCATTGAAAAAGGGGTTGGAGGAAATGACTCCGATGTGCTTTTCGTGATGGGCGGCAACGGGGCTATGGCCGACGTGCCGCGCTTTGTCACCAATTTGACCAGCACCAGCCTGAGCTTCGACACCGCCATTGGTTACAAAACCAATGACCTGTTGCTGGTGGCAGCCGATGGCTTGCATGACTGCTATGTCTCCCAGATCAGTGCCACGACATCTGCCGGCTCCACCACGCCGCCCCCCGTCATTGATACGGTGACATTGGGCGGCGCCTACTACACCGCCGGGCAAGCAGGTGCCACCAGCACGCTGGCCCAGATTGTGAGCTCCAACGGTGCTTATGCCACCGCAATTGGAAACACTACGGCCGCCTATCCATCCATGATGCTGCTGGGCACAGGAACCGATGGGTCACTGTACGAATACGACCTGATGCGCACGCGCGCTACCGCCCCGCAGCCCATTGGCGAAGACGTCTCCCATCTCTTTGCGCTATATGGTGTCGATACAGATTCGGATGGAAAAGTCGACAGCTGGGTGGACCCTGGCAGCGACGAATGGAAGGCATCTGTCGTCATGGCCTCCAAGCAAAAAATTCGCGAGATTCTTGCCATCCGGCTTGCAGTGGTGACCTTTACCCGAGGCGTCAAGCAATCCAACATCAGCCCCGAAAAGCTCTACGCCTTTGCCAGTCTGGGGGACTCTTTAAAAAGAGAAGTCACATTGACTGACGCACAACGCATGCTGCGATACCGGGTGACCGAGAGCGTCATTCCGCTGCGCAACAACTTGCTGATTAGCCCATGAAAATCAAACCTGCTCCCCTGCATCTGCGTCCGAGCGGTCTGCGTATGCGCAGCCCCGCTTCCGAGCGTGGCTTCTCGCTATTTTTCACGCTGATAGCGTTGGCTGTTCTGCTCGTCGCCACGGCCTCCATCATGCGCTCCAGTGGGCTCAACCTTTTCTCCACCGGCAACATCTCTTTTCAACAAGACATGGTCTCCAGAGCGGAACAAGTCAATGTCCGCATGTATGAGCTCTTCCGCCCAGGAGGCGCCCTCGCCACCAATAGCAGTCTCGCAGCCAGCAGCACGGCTAACAATTACAGCGCACTTGCGCTATCCACGAATGGCCAAGGCATTCCATTGGCCTTGATCAATGACACCACCTTTGAGAGTGCGGGCGTCGCGAGCAATGACATCAATGACACCGACAGCAATACAAAAATACGCTATGTCGTTGAACGCCTGTGCGACCAAGCAGGGGACGCCGCCACTTTAGGCGTGAAGCATTGTGTCAAAAGCCCTGACAGCAAGCCCATCCTAGGAGGCAGCAGTACCCAGGCGGGTATGGCCATCCCTCCCAGCTTTGCGCCTATTTATCGGGTCAGTATTCGCGTACAAGGTCCTAGAGGCTCGGAGACCTATATCCAGAATACTTTCCTGAAGCCCAATTGAGAGGTATCTATGACAAAAACCAAAATTCAATTAATTCGGCTGATGGGCATGCTCGCCATCGCTGCGGGCACGACTACCAGCAGCCAAGCAGTTGCACTGGCGGATGCCCCGCTCTTCTCGACGATGAATGTCCCTGGCAACCTGGCCTTGGCGTTGTCTGTCGAGTACCCCACAGCGATCAGTGTTGCCAATTTGGGTGACTATGTGCATGCCAACACCTATTTGGGTTACTTCGATCCGGAGAAGTGCTACGACTACACGTTTGTTAAAACCGACCCCGATTCAAGCTATTTTCAACCTGCAGGCAAAGCCAATAGCCATACCTGCTCCAGCAAATGGAGTGGCAACTTCATGAACTGGGTGAGCATGCAGACGATTGACCCGTTTCGCTGGGCACTCACAGGGGGCTACCGAGCTACCGACACCTCCTCCCTGACCATTCTGCAGAAGGCCTGGGGTTCGTCACAAGGGTCGGCCGCAGGAAATTACCCCTACCGCGGAACGGACCTTGCAACTGGCAATAAATTAAGTACATCCGACGTCACCAAAGTAACCCCCGTTGGAGGCACCAGATTCAACACCCGCATTTGGGCAAAAGGCATTGATATGGTTTTCTCCACTGCCAGTGGAACCAATTATCAAAGCAGTTCGCCAAGCAATTTAAAACATTATGGTGACGGCACGACCAGCAGCAGCGCCACTTATTACGTAAAAATCCGTGTCAAGGTCTGCGACAACACGACAGCCAGTGGCGGCCTGGAAAGCAACTGTGTCAGATACGGCAGCAGCTACAAGCCAGAAGGGCTGATGCAAAAATACTCGGACAAAATCCGCTACAGCGCCTTTGGCTATCTGAACCAAGGTGGCGGGAGTCGCCAAGGTGGCGTTCTACGCGCAAAGATGGGCTTCATTGGCCCTACCAAACCGGTGGCAATGTCTACGACGCCAGAAAACAATACCACGAAGGAGTGGAACGGATCTACCGGCATCATGGAGGCCAACCCAGACTCGGCATTGGCAACGGCTAGTGGCGTCAGCAATAGCGGCGTCATGAACTACCTGAACCAGTTCGGCAATTACTCCAAGGGCTATATGTCCTATGACAACGTCAGTGAAATGTACTACGCAGCTGTACGTTATTACCAGAACAAAGGCAATGTGCCGGAATGGACCAGCGGCGCCACACTTTCGCAAAAGGACAACTTCCCCGCAGACACCAACTGGACGGATCCTATTATCTACTCTTGCCAAAAGAACTTTATTCTTGGCATTGGCGACAGCAACACCCATTATGACGTGGCAACCCCGCAAAACAATGGTATCCCAAATTCCATAGCACGTACCGTGCCCGCCCTCGTTGCAGCAGATAGCTTCAACAAATCCTGGGATTGGACTGGTCTGGTCGAAGATGCTGAGGGCGGCGATGTGAAGACTCGCAATAGACGTTGGGGCTCCAGCCCAGGTTCAGAATTCATCGCGGGTCTGGCTTATGGCAACCACGTTAACGATATCAGAACCGACACCTCAATGCCCGGCAAACAAACCATCGAAACCTATTGGATGGATGTGATGGAGGGCCAGTACGCTCAGGATAGAAACCCCTATTGGCTGGCCGCTAAATACGGCGGATTCAAGGTGCCGGAGGGGTTTGACACAACTGCTACACCTAACTTGACAGAGTCAAGCTGGTCCTCTGGTGAGTCCATTACCATGTATCCAAGTGGCAACTTCAGTAGCTCCTACAAGAGGACGCGTTTGCGGCCAAAAAATTACTTCCTGGCAGGTAATGCAGGCCAAATGGTGCAGGGCTTGACCGATGCATTCAACAGCATTGCAGCTTCGGTGAATGCCTACACCACGGCAGTCACACCCACGTCTAATGTGATTTCGGCCTCAGGCACCACCTCATACTCTGCCAGCTATGGCAGCGAGTACTGGACGGGTACCGTGAAGGCGGCTACCTTGGCCTTCACCAGTTCTGGTTCATCCCTGACCGACCTCTGGTCGACTGACACCAGCCTGCAGACGCAATTTGCCGGAACGGGTTGGAACACCGGACGCGTCGTGATCACCTGGGACAAGAACCATGTCACCAGTCCGCGCGGCGTTCCCTTTAGAACCGCGAGCTTGTCCAGCACGCTCAAGTCAGCCTTGGATACCAGCTATGTCACGGGCGATGACTCCGGCAACTACCTGAATTACCTGCGTGGCGACAAGAGCAACGAAGTGGGCACCTCAGGCGGAACGAATGCCTACCGCATGCGGATGAGTCCGCTGGGGGATATTGTCAACTCCAAGATCGTGCTGTCCACGGCACCCAAGATGCCGTATACCGAGGCCTATAACGTCGGATACGCCGCATACAAGACTGCACAGGCTTCCCGCACACCGTTGGTGCTGTTCGGCGCTAATGATGGCATGCTCCACGCGCTGAACGGGAGCACGACCGGCGCCAACGCAGGCAAAGAAGTGTTTGCCTATATTCCCGGACAGACTTTCTACGGTCCTGATGGCACGACGTCCACACAAGCAAACAGCGATGGCCTGGCGGCCATTGGCAACCCTGCCTATGCGCATCGCTACTATGTCGATGCCACGCCCCAAGTATTTGACCTGGACTTCAAGGGCACCGACGGCTCAACCTTGTCCGATAACACCTGGAAAACGATTGTGGTCGGAGGCCTAGGCAAGGGTGGAAAAGGCTTTTACGCCATCGATATCACCAGCCCATCGGACATGAGCACCGAGACGGGCGCTGCCGGCAAAGTACTGTGGGAGATCAGCAATACCACCACAGGTTTCTCCCATCTGGGTTACAGCTATGGCGCGCCCATCATGGTCAAGACTGCCAAATACGGCTGGACGCTCATCCTGACCTCGGGCTACAACAACGATGACAACCAGGGCTATCTGTTCCTCGTCAACCCTGCCACTGGCGCATTGCTGGAAACCATCAGCACGGGCGTGGCCGCACCTGGCTTGGCTCAAGCCTCTGCCTTTATCAATGACTACACCAATGGCCGAGCAGATGCGGTCTATGTGGGTGATTTGAATGGCAAGCTCTGGCGTTTTGACCTGAGCAAGACCACTGGGGCATATGACACTCCTATCGTCCTGTTCCAAACAGAATCGCCAGATACCGGCGCCCAGCCCATTACGGTGGCGCCTATTCCTGAAATTCATCCCAATACACGCGCTCGCACCATCTTGTTTGGTACCGGAAAATTGCTGGATGGCCAGGACATTGCCCTGAGCCAACGCCAGAGCTTCTATGCGGTTCTGGATGGCGACAACACCGCATTTGCGCCTGCGCCCACCAGTGCTTTGACACGCGCCGAACTGACGCAGGTAGCGTCGCTGACTACCGCAGTGACACTCCCTTCCGACTCTCGCGGTTGGTACTATGACTTGGGTCTGACCAACAATATTGCGTGGCGTATTGTCGTGACCCCCACCGCTGCGGATGGTGTGGCGCTGTTTACCGCTACGCTGACAAGCGGCGATGCCTGCAGTCCGGCGGGACAGGGCCGAGCCTACGCCGTAGACTATGCACGTGGTTTCTCGGTGTTGAAGAACCCCGATAACTCCGGCGGCATTGTGGAATTTGTAGCGCTGAACAGCTCACCCACGGACAACGTGCTGTTCAAGGTGGATGGCGTGTTGCGCGGCTTGATCGGGGATGCAACCGGCCAGACCACCGAGCTGAAGCTCAATACACCGGGTGCGCTGGGCGTGCGCTTGATCAACTGGCGCGAAATCAAGGCAGTCAACTAGCCGCTTGGCACGGACTGTGCCGTAAATACCAGAAAGGCTCCAGCAATCCATTGCCGGAGCCTTTTTTATCGCCCAGCCTCAGGGCAAAACCATCACCCCAACGCCCCCCGCATCTGCTCAATCACCCCCTTGTAATCAGGCTTGCCAAAAATCGCGCTGCCCGCCACAAAGGTGTCGGCACCCGCATCCGCCACGCGGCGGATATTGGTTTCCTTGATGCCGCCGTCGACTTCCAGGCGGATGTCCTTGCCGCTGGCGTTGATGCGCTTGCGCGTTGCTTCGATCTTGCGCAGGGTCGAGTCGATGAAGCTCTGGCCGCCAAAGCCGGGGTTGACGCTCATCAGCAAGACCAGGTCGATGTCCTCGATCACCCAGTCCAGCACGTCCAGTGGCATCGCCGGGTTGAACACCAGACCAGCCTTGCAGCCCTGCGCCTTGATGGCCTGGATGCTTCGGTGCACATGGGCCGAAGCATCGGGGTGGAAGCTGATATAGTCGGCGCCTGCCTGGGCAAAGGCGGCGGCCAGCTCGTCCACCGGCTGCACCATCAGGTGCACATCGATAGGTGCCGGCGTACCGTCAGGCTTGATCGCATGGGGCTTCAAGGCCGCGCAAATCATCGGCCCGAAGGTCAGATTGGGCACGTAATGGTTGTCCATCACGTCAAAATGTATCCAGTCCGCGCCAGCGGCCAGTACGTTGCGCACTTCCTCGCCCAGGCGGGCAAAGTCTGCAGACAGGATTGAGGGGGCAATTCGGTAGGTGGAGCTCATCCCTCTATTGTCGCAGTTAGTATTTCTACCTGACTTCAATCCAGTTTCACATGCCAAAGTTCCAGTTTGAGGTGTCGGTGACACCACAGTACCTGCCTGAGCAGTCCCTGCCCGAGGCCGGCGTATTCCACTTTGTCTATAGCATCATCATTCGTAACAGTGGTGAGGTTCCCGCGCAGCTGATCGCGCGGCACTGGATCATCAAGGACGCCACCGGCTTGGTCCAGGAGGTCAAAGGCCTGGGGGTGGTGGGCCACCAACCGCTGCTCGCGCCCGGCGAATCCTTTGAGTACCAGAGCCAGTGCCGCCTGGCCACCCCGCAGGGCAGCATGGAAGGCAGCTACCTGTGCATCAGCGATGAGGCCCAGACCTTTGACTGCCCGATCCCGCGCTTCACGCTCGACGCGACGCAGTACCCCGCCCAAGACGATGACCTGGCGCAAGGACGAGTGCTGCATTGATGTTCCGCAAGAAGAAACCAGATCCGCTGGCGCAGCTGCTCGCAGCGCTCGACCCTGATGCACCGCTGGCCGAGCGCAACCTCTGGATCATCGAGATCGCCGCCTGGATTCGCGGCCAGCAAAACTCGGTCGACGCGGCCGTGGCCCGCGTGAGCCAGCTGCTGGACGCCATCGATGGCGATGCCGCGCTGCGGGACAAAGTGCAGCGCTGGTGGGCCGTGCAACTGCAGACGGTGGATCTCACAGCGCTGCTGGCCGATTTTGGCTTTGCACCCCGCACCGCCTTCTTCAATGAGCTGGCCGAGCGTCTGCGCTGGAAGCTGCTGCCCTCCACGCCCGAGACGATCGACGCCACCGTGCTGTTCTCGATGGTCCTGCACACGCCTTTCGATGCCCAGTGGCTCAAGGCCATGGACAAGCCCTTGCTCGAGCGCATCGCCCAGCTGCTGTCGCCCGGCTTTGTGTCGCTGGAGGTGATGGTCGTCCCCACGCAGATCGCGCAAAGCGATGTCGATGCCGGCAGCATTGCCGGGCTGGAGCACTACGGCAACCGCCTCTCGCCCTGGCAGCACCTGGTGCTCAATGCCCTCACCTATTGCGCCGGCCAGATTCTGGCGGCCGGCTTTGCGCCGGAGCTGCGCCTGCGCATGAGCGGCAGCGCCAAGAACACCCAGCCCTTCTACAGCCTGATCAGCGGCGTCGAAGAGCTGCGCCGTGCGATGCTGCACCCCAGCCCCAAGGCCGCCGATGTGCTGGAGGCCGAAGAGAATGTACGCCGCAGCCTGGACGAATGCCGCACCGCCGTGGCCTCGATCTACGAACACTTTGAAGACAATGGCGTCTCGGTCGGCGTCGTGTTCCGGCTGCGCCAGCTGCGCATGCGCATCTTGCGCGTGCGCGAGCTGCTCGACTGCCTGCTGTCGGCCAACCCCAAGGTCATCACCGCCAAGCTGCTGGCCCACCTGGTGGCCGTGGGCCTGGAGCGCCAGAGCATCCGCGCGCTGATCTCGTCCAACTCGTCGCTGCTGGCCTCCAAGGTGGCCGAGCGCAGCGCCGAGACCGGTGAGCACTACATCACCCGCGACAAGCGCGAGTACGCGCAGATGGCGCGCAAGGCCGCGGGCGGCGGCCTGGTGATGGCCTTCACCACCTTGATCAAGTTCGCGCTGCATGCGGTGGCCATCTCCGCGTTCTGGGGCGGCTTCATCGCCGGCTTCAACTACGCGATCAGCTTTGTGCTGATCCAGCTGCTGCACTTCACCGTCGCCACCAAGCAGCCTGCGATGACGGCACCGGCGATGGCCGCCAAGCTCAAGGAGTCAGGCGATACCGAGGCCGGCATTGCGTCCTTTGTCGACGAGGTCAGCTACCTGGTGCGCTCCCAGGTGGCTGCCGTGCTGGGCAATGTGTTCACCGTCTTCCCGATGGTGCTGCTGCTCACCTGGGGCTGGGCGCGTGCCACCGGCTCGCCCTTTATCGACCAGCACGAGGCCGAGCAGACGCTGAAGTCATTGACCCTGCTGGGCCCCTCGGTGTTCTATGCCGCGTTTACCGGCGTGCTGCTGTTCTCCTCCAGCATCATCGCCGGCTGGACCGAGAACTGGTTCGTGCTGCACCACATGGATTCGGCCATCCGCTACAACCCGCGCATCACCGGCTTTTTGGGCAAGGCGCGCGCTGCGCGCTGGGCGGGCTTCATGCGCCGCCATATCTCCGGCTTTGCGTCCAACATCTCGCTGGGCTTCATGCTGGGGCTGATTCCGGTGGTGGCACAGTTCTTTGGCCTGCCCATCGATATCCGCCACGTGACCCTCGCTGCCGGCCAGATCGCCGCAGCCGCGACCAGTATGGGCTTTGAGGTGCTGCACTTCCACGGCTTCTGGCTCTGCGTGGCGGCCCTGCCCTTGCTGGGCGGCTTCAACATTCTGGTGAGCTTCTACCTGGCGTTCCGCCTGGCCCTGCGCGCGCAAAACGTCAGCAATGTCGAGCGCTCGCACATCTACAAGGCGCTGCTCAAGCGGGTGCTGACCCGGCCGCTGAGCTTTTTGCTGCCGCTGCGTTTGAGCCGCAACGCCAGCCCGGGAGGGCGCTGAGATGGCACAGGGCGAGTTCGAACTGATTGCGCAGTACTTCCAACGGCCGGTGCAGCGGGCCGTGCTTGGCGTCGGTGACGACTGCGCCTTGCTCGCGCCCCGGCCCGGCATGCAGCTGGCCATCTCCAGCGATATGCTGGTGCAGGGCCGCCACTTCTTTGCCGATGTGGACCCGCGCACGCTGGGCCACAAGGCGCTGGCCGTCAACCTCAGCGACCTGGCTGCCACGGGCGCCCAGCCGCTGGCCTTTACGCTGGCGCTGGCCCTGCCCGCTGTCGATGGGCCTTGGCTGCAAGCCTTCTCGGAAGGCATGTTTGCCTTGGCCGATGCCCATGGTTGCGAGCTGGTGGGTGGTGACACCACCCAGGGCCCGCTGAACATCTGCATCACCGTGTTTGGCGAGGTGCCGGCCGGCCAGGCGCTGCTGCGCAGCGGCGCCCAGCCCGGCGACGACATCTACGTCAGCGGCCAGTTGGGCGATGCCCGCCTGGCGCTGGAGGCCTTGCTCGGCCAGGTGCAGCTGCCCGCCGCTGCGCTGGCCGCAGCCCGCCAGCGGCTCGAAAGCCCCAGCCCCCGCGTGGCCCTGGGCACCGCGCTGCGCGGCATTGCCAGCAGCGCGCTGGACTTGAGCGATGGCCTGGTGGGCGACCTGGGCCATATCCTGCAAGCCAGCGGCGTGGGTGCCGAGCTGCAGGCGGACCGGGTGCTGGCGTGCATGGCAGCGACCGCAGGCGCACCGGGCGCTGCACTCAACCTGCCCATCGACCTGCAACTGCAATGCTGCCTGGCGGGCGGCGATGACTACGAGCTGTGCTTTACGGCCGCCGCAGACCGGCGTGATGCCGTGCAGCAGGCCAGCCTGGCCGCGCAAACCCCCGTGCAGTGCGTTGGCCGCATCACCGCCGCAGCAGGCCTGCGTGTGCACGATGCGCAAGGCCAGCCACTAGCGCAGCACTGGGCCTCGTTTGACCATTTCAAGGCCTGACGGGTCTGGTGGCCCGGCGCTGGCTGGTGCTGCACAGCCCCTTGCCGCAGGCTTATGATGGCGGGCATGAGCGACTCGCCCTTTTCCCCTTCCGCGCCCGGCGCAGCAGGCCCCGTTGCGGCGCCCCGCCGCGCCAACTGGTCCTTCATGCTGCGCAATCCCCTGCACTGGATGGCGCTGGGCTTTGGCTCGGGCCTGAGCCCGGTGGCACCGGGAACGGTGGGCACCTTGTGGGCCTGGGTGGCCTACCTGGTGCTGCAGCTGTGGCTGACGCCAGCGGCGATTGGCTGGGTGATTGGCGCATCGCTGGTGCTCGGCTGGTGGGCCTGCACGGCCACCGCACGCCACCTCGGCGTGGCTGATCCGGGCGCCATTGTCTGGGATGAGATCATCGCCTTCTGGCTCATCTTGTGGCTGGTCATGCCCACGGGCTTCTGGGGCCAGTTGACCGCTTTTGTGCTGTTCCGCTTTTTCGACGCCGTCAAACCCCAGCCGGTGCGCTGGGCGGATCGTTGCTTCAAAGGCTTTGGCTGGGGCGGCGGTTGGGGCATCATCTGGGACGATCTGGTCGCCGCTTTCTGCACCTTGCTTGTCATCGCCATCGGGAGACATCTGCTATGAACGCCACCGCTGCCTTGCTGACCAAAGATGGGCTGCCCATCCCGGAAACCGTGGCCCAGCTGGCCCAGCACCTGAGCCACCGGGGCTGGATGATGGCCACGGCCGAGAGCTGCACCGGCGGCCTGATTGCCGGCGCCTGCACCGAGCGGCCCGGCTCCAGCCAGTGGCTCGATTGCGGCTTTGTCACCTACTCCAACCGCGCCAAATCCGCGATGCTCGATGTGCCCGCTGCGCTGATCGCCGCCCATGGCGCTGTCAGCGAGCCGGTCGCCCGCGCGATGGCCCAGGGCGCCATTGCGCAGTCCCAGGCCCAGGTCAGCGTGGCGGTGACCGGCGTGGCCGGGCCCGATGGCGGCAGCGCCAGCAAGCCCGTTGGCACCGTCTGGTTTGGCTGGCAGGTGGCCGGGCAGCTGCACAGTGAAGTGCAGCGCTTTGACGGCGACCGCCACGCAGTGCGCCAAGCCACCGTGCAGCATGCGCTGCGCCGCCTGCTGGCGCTGGTGCAGGCTGCCCCGGCGCAGTAAGCGCTGTCCCACACCCAAACTTAGCCTTGGCCGATGCGGCAAGCGCTTGCGCTGCGCCACACTTCAACCATGGCAATCCGGTTTGCAGCACTCTTCCGACTGACAGCCGATGCGACCAAGAGGAGAACCCTAATGAAACGACTTGCAATCACCACCGCTTCCATCGTGCTGGCGCTGAGCGGCCTGACCGCTTGCTCCAGCAACCCCACCAATGCCCAGATCGGTACCGGCGTGGGCGCCGTGGCCGGTGGTGTGCTGGGTGATGCCGTGTTCGGCTCGACCCTGGGCACCATTGGTGGTGCAGCAGCCGGTGCCTATTTTGGCAACCAGGTCGGCGACAACATGGATGGCAACCGCCGCCGTCGCTAAGCGCTGAACACCAAGGGGGGTGTCCCACCCCCTGCATCCTGCCCTCTTAACGGCTGGCTGCCATCAGTAGCACCAGTACCAAGAGTATCGCCAGTGCGGTGAACAGAATTTTTACCCAGCTATAGGGTTGCTCACCGGCCAACTGGCCGGTGTAGCCATTGGCAAGAATCTGGTAGCTCTTGCTGCCATAGGTATAGCCCACCAGCCATACGGGCACCAGCACATGCTTGAAGCTGCGGCCCTGGTACTGGCGCTGCACCTGCAGGTTGCGGTAAGTGTCGCCCGGAATCTGGCGCGCACACAGCGCCTGCACCTGCTGGTCCATATCCCCTTTGTTGATCGTGGCGGCCCGGTTCAGGTCGACCTGGTAGCGCTCGACGGTCCAGCCGCGCACAAACTCGGGCGAATAGGGTTTCAGATCCGTCCGGGTCGGGAAAGGCTCCACCTTCTGCAGCAGCCCCTGGTGCACCCCAACCGTGCCAGCAACCAGTTCATCGTCAAAGAAATGCTGCAGGCTGCCCGAGGCCGGCTCCCAGCGCACATGGCGTACCTGGCGCGTGCTGATATTGCCATTGGCATCGCGGTACTGCTCGGTGGTGTAGTAGTAAAAGCCGGCGTCCGCCCGCCACTGGGCCTGCACATGGGCGTCAAAGGTCCAGTACGGCAGGTAGATGCCTTTGAGGGTATCGGTCAGCGCCGCGTTCTTGAACTTGTTGGGCGCAAACCAGCGGCTGCCATACCATTTGCGGATCAGGTCGCGCACCTGGCCGTCGCTCACCTTGAACGGCAGCAGGCTTTGGGGCGTGATCGCGTCGTTGCGTTCTTCATGTGCCTGGATCGCGGGTGAGCCGCAGAAATCGCAGCGCGACGCCACCCGCCCATCGACAAACACCGAAATCGCGCGGCAGTTCTGGCACTGGTACTCGCGCCGTGCCTCGCCCCAGCCGCGTCCGCTGGCGGGGTTGGCCAGCGCGGCGGCCAGGTCCTGCTCGACGATCTCACCCCCCAGCTGTTGCTGCTGCTCCTCGGTCCAGGGCACCACCGTGCCGCAGTAGGGGCACTTGAGCGACTGCGCCTTGGCATTCCATTCCAGATTGCCACCGCATTCGGGGCAGACATGCTTGGCCACCATCGAGGTCGGTGGCGGCGCAAAGGGGTCAGTGGCGGGAGTGGGTGAATTCACGGTCAAACTCAGCGTTGGCGCACAGCAGGTCTGCGCCACAGGCTCTCAAAACGGGGCCACACCAACGCGCATGCACCGGCCAAGGCAGCGGTGCATGTGCAATCAGCGCAAATTTATCCGCGCAGGAATTCGTTCAGCGATTCCTGCGAGATGCGCCAGGCGCTGCCAATCTTGCGGCCCTTGAGCGCGCCCGACTCCAGCTCGGTCACGACATCCTGCACCGTCACGCCCAGCGCCTGCGCGGCCTGCTCGGGGGTCAGCACCTGCAGGCCTGCGCCGGCGGCCGCAGCAGCAGCGGGTGCCGCTTGCGCCGCCTGTGCGGCAGCGGGCGAGAAGGGGTCGCTGGCAGCGCCACCGGACGGCTGCTGCATGCCCTTCATCATCTCCTGCGCCATGCCAAAGCCCATCGCCATCGTCGCGGGGATGGTGGCCGCGGCCGCGCCTTCGCCGCCATTGGCCATGGCCTGGCCCATCTGGTACTTCACATAGTCGTTGAGGTTGCCGATCGCGCTCATCGACGAGCGCTTGTCGATCGCCTGCTCCACCTCGGGCGGCACCGAGACGTTTTCCAGCAGGAAGCTGGTGATCTCCAGGCCGTATTTTTCGCTGACGGCCGGGTTGATCAGCTGCAGCAGCGCATCGCCCATCTCGGTGTAGCGCTGGGCCACATCGAGCACAGGCACCTGGGCCTTGGCCAGCGCTTCGCTGAAGATGCTGACGATGCGCGAGCGCATCGTGTCGGCAAACTCGTCGAGGCGGAAATTCTGGTCCGTACCCGCCACTTCCTTGAGGAACTTGGCCGGCTGCACGATGCGGAAGTCATAGGTGCCGAAGGCGCGCAGGCGCACGACACCAAAGTCCTTGTCGCGCATCATCACCGGGTTGGAGGTGCCCCATTTGTTGCCGGTAAAGAGGCGCGTGTTGATGTAGTAGACATCGCACTTAAAGGGCGAATTGAAGCCATACTTCCAGCCACGCAGGGTCGACAGAATCGGGATGTTCTGCGTCGTCAGCTGGTGGCGGCCGGGGCCGAACAGGTCGGCAAACTGGCCTTCGGAGACAAACTGCACCTGCTGCGATTCGCGCACGATCAGCTGGGCGCCGTTCTTGATTTCCTTGTCCTCATCGGGCCAGCGGTACGACAAGGTATCGCGCGAGTCATCGGTCCACTCGATGATCTCGATCAGTTGCTTGGTGATGATGTTCATGAGGTTCATCGGTGATCCTTGGCCAAAAGAGGATGAAAACCAAGCCATTCTAGAGCCACTGCCCGTCCATGGCGATGACCCTGAGCGGCCTGACGGCAAAACAGCCGCAAAAGCGGCTGTTCTCAGAGCGGATGGTGAACGCCTGCTATCAGGCGCCGCAACATTTCTTGAACTTCTTGCCGCTGCCGCAAGAGCAGGGGTCGTTGCGGCCGGGCACCTCGCCCTTGACGATGGTGGCCTGGCGCGGGCCCATGCTCTTCCAGATCTGGCGCAGGTCATACACCGCCCAGATCGCCTCGCCAAAGGTCTCCACGCGCTCCTGGCTGGTGCTGGCCGGGCCGTTTTCGTCGTACATGCAGACCGTGGGGGTGCCGGTGTCGTCCTCGGTCAGGGCCACCACCGATTCGAGCGCATCGTTCAGCCAGCGGGCGGCTTCCTTGTCGCGCGGTGCGGTCCACTCGTCGGCCCAGTTTTCCACGACGAACATGAAGCCCAGCGCCCAGACCTGGCCGAACGAGGGGATCTCCTGGCCGTCCAGCTCCTGGCGCTCTTCCTCGGGCAGGCTGGCAATGGCGCCGCGCATGTCCATGGCATCGGGCTGGAAGGTGTCGTCGTCTTCGAGGCTCTTGACATCGGCGTCGAGCTGGGCAGTCACCTCGTTCCAGCGGATCTGCCAGAGCTCCAGAAAACGGTCCTGCTGGGCCCGGTCCTGGAAGGCCGGCAGCTGCGGCAGCTTGCCGTCCGCATCGCGCTCCAGCAGCTCGCCATCGCCCACCAGCATCGGCAGAAACTCTTCGACCGGCACCGCGCGGCGCGTGCAGACCAGTGCGGTGAGCGCGCCGTCGGCAAATTCCCACTGCGGAATCTCTTCGGCGCGCGTGCGCATGTCTTCCAGGATCTGGTCGATCTCGGTCAACTGGTCGTCATTCAATCCATCGGGGATCTGGGGCTGGGTCATCGGAGCTCTCTCAATAGGGGGCCGCACAGCACAAACCCCTGCACGCTTGCAATGCCACCAGCGCCCCCTATGATGGGTCTGGTTTTGTAACAACATTGCAATGGCAGACGGCCGCTGCGCCAGGCAGGGCCTGCAGTGTAGCGCCAGCCAGGCGCCTGTGCTGCAGCCCGGGATTTGCGCGCGCTTTTGGGCGGTCTGACCTGCACCCCACGCCCCATGAACCAGCTCAACAAGATTTTCCCCGTCCGCTACACCGTGATGGCGCTGTGCATGCTCTTGCTGGTCGTCGGCATCATCGCGCTGGTGCTGCAGGCCAGCGCCTGGTGGTGGCTGGCCGTGCTGGCCGGCGCCGCGCTCACGCTGCTGGGCCTGCGCGACCGGCGCCAGACGCGCCACGCCATCCTGCGCAACTACCCGGTCATCGGCCATATGCGCTTTTTTCTGGAGTTCATCCGCCCGGAAATGCGCCAGTACTTCATCGAAAGCGACACCGAGGCCCTGCCCTTCTCGCGTGCCCAGCGCTCGCTGGTCTACCAGCGCGCCAAGGGTGACCCGGACAACCGCCCTTTTGGCACTTTGATGGATGTGGGCGCACGCGGCTATGAATGGGTCAACCACTCGATGGCGCCCACGCGGCTGGACGGCCATAACTTCCGCGTCTGGATCGGCGGCTCGCCCGATGCGCCGTCGCAGTCGGTGGCGCCCTGCACCCAGCCCTACCATGCCAGCGTCTTCAACATCTCGGCAATGAGCTTTGGCGCGCTGTCGGCCAATGCCATCCTGGCGCTGAACAAGGGCGCGCAGATTGGCGGCTTTGCCCATGACACCGGCGAAGGCTCGATCAGCCAGCACCACCGCGTGCACGGCGGCGACCTGATCTGGGAGGTGGCCTCGGGCTATTTCGGCTGCCGCAATGACGACGGCAGCTTCAGCGAAGAGCGCTACGTCGCCAACGCCACCCAGCCCCAGGTCAAGATGATCGAGCTCAAGCTCAGCCAGGGCGCCAAGCCCGGCCATGGCGGTGTGCTGCCCGGCGCCAAGGTCACCCCCGAGATCGCGGCGGCGCGCGGCATTCCGGTGGGCATCGACTGCATCTCGCCGGCCCGGCACAGCGCCTTCTCCACGCCCGAGGAGATGATGCATTTCATCGCCCGGCTGCGCACGCTCTCGGGCGGCAAGCCCACCGGCTTCAAGTTCTGCCTGGGCCACCCCTGGGAATGGTTTGCCATCGTCAAGGCCATGCTCAAGACCGGCATCACGCCGGACTTCATCGTCGTCGACGGTGCCGAAGGCGGCACTGGCGCAGCGCCGGTCGAGTTCACCGACCATGTCGGCGTGCCGCTGCAAGAAGGCCTGCTCTTGGTGCACAACACCTTGATCGGCGTGAATCTGCGCGATCGCATCAAACTGGGCGCCGCCGGCAAGGTCATCACCGCCTTTGACATCACCCGCATGATGGCGCTGGGCGCCGACTGGTGCAATGCCGGCCGGGGCTTCATGATGGCGCTGGGCTGCATCCAGGCGCAGACCTGCCACACCGGCAACTGCCCCACCGGCGTCACCACGCAAGATGGCGTGCGCCAGCAGGCCCTGGTCGTGCCCGACAAGGCCACGCGTGTGGCCCAGTTCCACAAAAGCACCTTGCATGCGCTGCAGGAGCTGGTGCAGGCCGCCGGCCTCCAGCACCCTTGCGAGCTCAATGCCCACCATATCGTGCGCCGCATCAGCGACACCGAGGTGCGCCTGCTGTCCAACCTGCTGCTGCAGGTGCGGCCCGGCGCGCTGCTGGACGACCTGGCGCACCAGCACGACGTCTTTCGCACCTACTGGCCGCTGGCCAGCGCCGAGAGTTTCCAGCCGCAGGCGCAACCCCATGTCAAACCCTCGGCACCGGCCGACCACCAGGACATGGTGCCCCAGGCGGCCGAGGCCTCTTGAGCGGGCAGCGATAATGCAAGGTTTTCACTGTTGCTGGAGTGGCCGCTGCGGCGTGCGCCCCGCTTGCGCATGACCGATACCGCTTCCCCCTTACAGCCCCCTGCCCACGCTGGCGCCCCGCCCGGCACCTTGCCCGCCGAGCGCCCGGACTATGCCGCGTTTTTGCAGCAGCATCTGGCCAGCCAGGCCTTCAATGTGGTGCGCTATGAGCTGCCGGGCGAATCGGTCTGGCTCAAAAAAGCCGGCCCGGCGATAGCGGCCTGGCGCTACCGGACCTTGGGCCTGCTCTCGCGCCTGCTGGATGTGCCGGTGCTGCAGCCCGTGGTCAACCCCGGCGGGCAAGCCGCCATTGCGACCGAGGTGCGGCGCCTGCGCGACCTGCATGCACGCGGCCTGCGCGTGCCGCTCGTGCTGGCCGATGCGCCCGAGGGCTTTCTGATGCGCCACCTGGGCCTGCCCGGCGGCGATACGCCGTCGCTCAGCGACGAGATCGAGGCCGCCGCACGCCAAGCCCCCGCCAGCACCTTGGCGCTGTGGCAGCAAGGCCTTGCCGCGCTGCAGCGCGTGCATGCCAGCGGCACCTGCCTGAGCCAGGCCTTTGCCCGCAACATGGTGCGCTGCCCCGATGGCGTCATTGGCTATATCGACTTTGAGGACGACCCGCTGGCGACCTTGCCGCCTGCGCTGTGCATCGTCAAGGATGCGCTGTGCTATGCGCATTCCACCGCGCTGTTCCTGGACAATGCCGGCACCCTGGAGGCCGCGCGTGCCGATTGGCATGCCTGGCTGGCACAGACCGATCCTGCGGTGCGCGCCGCGCTGGAGCGCACCGTGCAGCAGATGCGCTGGGTCGGCAAGCTGCCCAACCAGCGCAAGCTGGGGCGCGATACCTTGCGCTTGCGGGCGATGTATGGCCTGCTGCGCCCGCTGCCCTGAGAATCTGCTTTAAGGCATTTCACCGACAAAAAAATGGCCTGCATCTGCAGGCCATTCCTTTTGGAGCGGGGTGTTGATCAGCCCTTGGCGGTATCCACCACGGGCACCTGCACGGGCGCATTCTCCAGCACCGGCTCGTTGTTCAGCACCGCGTTGAGCTTGGTGTAGTCCAGCGCGTTTTCCCAGCGCGAGACCACGACGGTGGCAACGGCATTGCCGATAAAGTTGGTCAGCGAGCGGCATTCGGACATGAAACGGTCCACACCCAGGATCAGCGCCATGCCGGCCACGGGCACTTCCGGCACCACGGCCAGGGTGGCAGCCAGCGTGATGAAGCCCGCGCCGGTCACGCCCGCAGCGCCCTTGGAGCTCAGCATCGCCACCAGCAGCAGCGCAATCTGGTGTCCCAGGGTCAGGTGGGTGTCGGTCGCCTGAGCGATGAACAGCGCCGCCAGGGTCATGTAGATGTTGGTGCCATCGAGGTTGAACGAGTATCCGGTAGGCACCACCAGGCCCACCACCGACTTGCTGCAACCGGCCTTTTCCATCTTGTGCATCAGCGATGGCAGGGCCGATTCGGACGACGAGGTACCCAGCACCAGCAGCAGCTCATCCTTGAGGTAGCGGATCAGCTTGAGCACCGAGAAACCGCAGGCACGGGCCACGGCACCCAGAATCACCAGCACAAAAAGCAGCGAGGTGATGTAGAAGGTCGCGACCAGCTCGGCCAGGTTCAACAGCGAGCCGAGACCGAACTTGCCGATCGTGAACGCCATCGCACCAAAGGCGCCGATGGGGGCGAGCTTCATCACGATGTTGACCAGCTTGAAGACGGGCTTGGTCAGCGATTCGAGCAGGTTGAGCACGGGCTTGCCGCTGTCACCAACCATCGCCAGCGATACGCCAAACAGCACCGCCACCAGCAGCACTTGCAAAATGTTGTCGCCGACAAAGGGGCTGATCAGGGTCTTGGGGATGATGTCCATGACAAAGCCGGTCAGGGTCATGTCATGCGACTTGGCCACGTAGGAGCTGACTTCCTTCTGGTCCAGATCGGCCACATTGATGTGCATGCCGGCGCCCGGCTGCATCACATTGGCCACGATCAGGCCCACGATCAGCGCCAGGGTCGAGAAGGTCAGGAAGTACACCATGGCCTTGCCGAACACACGGCCCACGGTGCTCAGGTGCGTCATGTTCGCAATGCCGGTCACGATGGTCAGGAAAATCACCGGCGCGATGATCATCTTGATCAGCTTGATGAAGGCATCGCCAAAGGGCTTCATCGCCGCACCATATTGGGGCTCGAAATGCCCCAACAAGACACCGATGGTGATGCCGATAATCACCTGGAAGTACAAAGTCCGGTAAAAAGGCGGTGCCTGTACAGGCGCCTGGCTGGCGGTGGTATCGATCTGCATGGTGGGGCTCCAAAGATTCTCGGCACCAACTCGGTGCGCTGAGGCGCGTTTGTATCCCAGCCCTTACAGATTGCCCATTAGACATTAGTATTAGGCGCTGCCTTCCCAGAGCTACGGAAAACCCAAACCCAGGGAAACTACCTAGGGATTCTCTGCAGAACTCCCTGCCTTGGCCTGACCGCGGGCTCGGGCGATCCGCTGCGTTGTCTTCCTTGTCAATAGCTCGCTATTGACTGCGAAAGACGCCTTGCGGCTCATCCCGATCCGCGTCCATTCCAATGGGCGAGGGCTCTGCAGAGAACCCCGCCTCAGTTACATGCCACTTATGATTCCCCGCCGCTCCCTGCGATCCCTGTGGACCTTCTGCGCCGTGCTGCTGAGCACGGCCGCTGCTGCCGCGGGCGCCTGGCACTGGATGCTGCAGCACAGCCTGGCCGAGGAAAACCTGCAGGCCCACCGCCAGCTCGTCCTGTATGCGCAGGCGCTCAGCCAGCGCCTGGACCGCTACCGGGTGCTGCCCGATGTGCTGGCGCTCGATGCCGAGCTGCGCGAGGCGCTCACCCACCCGCAAAGCCCCGAGCAGGTGGTACGCCTCAACCGCAAGCTGGAGCAGGCCAACGGCGCCAGCCTGGCCTCCACCCTCACCTTGATCGATGCTCAGGGCGTGGCCCTGGCCGCCAGCAACTGGCGCACGCCGTCCAGCAATGTGGGCGAGGACTACAGCTTTCGCCCCTATGTGCAACTGGCGCTGGCGCAGGACAAGGGCAGCTTCTACGGCATCGGTGTGACCACCGGCGAGGCCGGTTACTTCCTCTCGCGCGCCATCAGCAGCGATGCCGGTGGCCAGCACCGGGTGCTGGGCCTGATCGCGATCAAGATCGTGCTGCTGGAGCTCGAGCGCGAATGGATCCAGAACCCCGACATCGTGCTGGCCAGCGATACCAACGGCGTCGTTTTTCTGGCCAGCAACGAGGACTGGCGCTACCGCAAGCTCAAACCCATCGATGCCCTTGCGCAGCAGGAGATGGACCGCACCCAGCAGTACCGCAGCCAGCCGCTCAAGCCCATGCGCTATGCGCAGGAGCAGCCGCTGGACGAAGGCGGCGCGCTCGTGCAGTGGCAGGACCCGGCTGTGGGCCGCAAACTCTGGCAAACGGTGACCTTGCCCGAAACCAGCTGGCAGCTGCATATCCTGCACGATGTGGACAACAGCCTGGCCTCTGCCTGGTGGGCCGCAGGGGCGGCGGGCGGCAGTTGGCTGGCGCTGTCGCTGCTGCTGCTCTATGCGCGCCAGCGCCAGCGCTTATCGGCCTTGCGCCAGCGCAGCCGCGAAGAGCTCGAAGCGCTGCTCAAGCAACACGCCCAAGAGCTGCGCAGCGCGCAAGATGGCATCGTGGCCGCTGCCCACCAGGCCGATGCCGGCCACAGCCAGAGCCTGGAACACCTGCCCCAGGGCGTGGTGGTGATCGATGCCGCGCTGAACCTGGTCGCCTGGAACTCGCGCTACATGGAGCTGTTCCGGCTGCCGGCGGGCCTGTTGAAAGTGGGCATGCCGGTCGAGGAGCTGTACCGCTACAACGCGCGCCGGGGCCTGCTGGGCACCGGGCCCATCGACGAGGCCATCGAGCGGCGCATGCAGTTTTTGCGCAGCGGCAAGCCCCATGCGCGCGAGAGCGAAAAGGCCGACGGCACGGTGCTGGAGATCCGGGGCAACCCCCTGCCCGATGGCGGCTTTGTGACCAGCTATGCCGACATCACCAGCTACAAGAACGCCGCGCGCGAGCTGCGCTCGCTGGCCGATGCGCTGGAAAAGCGCATCGCCGACCGCACCGAAGACCTGGCCCAGGCCAAGCGCGAGGCCGAGCAGGCCAACCGCTACAAGTCCAAGTTTGTCGCTGCCGCCGTGCATGACCTGCTGCAGCCGCTGAACGCTGCGCGCGTGTTTGCATCGCTGCTGCGCCAGCATGTGCAGGGCGACAAGGCCTTGCAGCTGGCCAGCGATGTCGAAGGCGCGCTGGCTTCGCAGGACGACATCCTGAACAGCCTGCTCGATATTGCACGCATGGAATCGGGCCAGCTTGAGGTGAACCGCCGCGACTTTGCGCTGCAGCCCATGCTGGCCCAGCTGGGCAGCAGCCTGGGCGTGCTGGCCCAGGGCCATGGCCTGCAGCTGCAGGTCGTTCCCTGCCGCGCGGTGGTGCACAGCGACGAGGCGCTGCTGCGCCGCATCGTGCAGAACTTTCTCTCCAACGCCATCCGCTACACGCGCCAGGGCCGCATTGTGCTGGGCTGCCGCCGCGTCGGCCAGCATTTGCGTATCGAGGTGCATGACCAGGGCCCGGGCATCCCCGAGAGCCTGCACCGCGAGATCTTTGAAGAGTTCCGCCGGCTGGAAACCGGCCGCCAGCATGAGCGGGGCGCCGGCCTGGGCCTGGCCATTGTCGAGCGCCTGGGGCGCCTGATGCAGCACCCGATTGGGCTGCGCTCGGCGCTGGGCCGGGGCTCGGTCTTCTGGGTCGAGGTGCCGCTGAGCGAAACCGCCTTGGCCCCGGAGCCCGCGCGCGAGCCCCCGGAGGCAGCACCTGCGGTCGCCAACGCCGCACCGCTGCAAGGCGCCAGCGCCTGGTGCATTGGCCCGGCCGCCATCCACGGCGCCGCCCCGCTGCTGCAGCGCTGGGGCTGCCAGGTGGTGCCGCAGGCCGATGCCGAGGCTGCCTTGGCACAGGCCCAACGCAGCCAAGACGGGTGGCCTGCCTTGCTGGTGGTGGATGCCGCGTATGCAACGCCAGCAGCAGTCCGTGCCTTGCAGGCCTGCGGGCCCAAGGCGCCGGGCGTCGTCTGGCTCAGCACGGATGCGGACAGCCAAGATGCCGCCAGCCAGCAGGCCATTGCGCTGGGTTGGGGGGTGCTGACGCAGCCCGCGCGGCCGGCGGCGCTGCGTGCGCTGGTCGGCCAGCTGCTGCTACGCCAGCGCTGAGTCGTCCGTGGGCAGGCCGCCATCGGCCTCCAGGTTGCGCACCAGCACGGCAACCTGGGTGCGGCTGTGGCAGCCGAGCTTTTTCAGGATCGCGGTCACATGCACCTTGACCGTGTGCTCGGTCACGCCCATCTCCTGCGCAATCTGCTTGTTGAGCAGGCCATCGGCGAGGTACAGCAGGGTCTTGAACTGGTGCGGTGTCAGCTGCGCCATGCGGGCGGCCAGCTCGGCATCCTCCTGCGACAGCTCGGCGGCCATCGAGGGAAAGACGGTATCGCCCTCCAGCACCGCCTCGATCGCTGCGGTGATCGCGTCGGCGGCGGCGGCCTTGGAGATAAAGCCCGAGGCGCCAAACTGCTGGGCGCGGCGGATGATGCGCGGGTGGTCGTTGGAGGAGATGACCACCACCGGCAACTGCGGGTAGGCGCCGCGCACATGCAGCAGCGCCGAAAAGCCATGCGTGCCCGGCATCGTCAGATCGAGCAGCACCAGCTCAATGCCCGGGTGCGCCGCCAGCGCTGCGCTGAGCGAGCTGGCACTGGAGGCTTCGAGCACCTCGAAGGCGCCAAAACGCCCCCGGATCACCTGCACCACGGCAGCGCGAAACAGGGGGTGGTCATCGGCAACAAGCAAGGCGGGAGGGGACATAGGCGATAGTCTGCCATGGGTTGATTGCGCGGGTACGCCACAGCCCGCCCTAAGTCCCGCCAAAGCGCTGTGTTTTCGCGTCAATCCATCGAGATCTTCGCCGCATCGACAATCGATTTCCAGTGCGCCGCATCGCGGGCGAGCAGTGGCTTGAACTCCGCCGGCGTCGAGCCCACAGGGATCAGGCCCATGTCCAGCAGGCGCTTGCTGATCTCGGGCATCTTGACGATGGCAGCCAGCTCATTGCCCAGCTTGTCCACAATCGGCTGCGGGGTGCTGGCGGGTACAAAGTAGCCAAACCAGCCATTGGCCTCAAAGCCGCTGTAGCCGGCCTCGGCCATCGTCGGCACATCGGGCAGCGCGGGGTGGCGCGGCGCGCCGGTCACCGCCAGGATGCTGACCTTGTCCGATTTGATATGTGGGTAGGCAGCGGCCGCATCGATAAAGGCCGACTCCAGCTGGCCGCCCAGCATGGCCGCCATCTCCGGGCCCGAGCCCTGGTAGGGGATGTGCACCATGTCGATGCCGGCCTTGAGCTTGAGCTGCTCGCCATGCAGGTGCGACGAGGTGGCATTGCCGTAGGAGCCGAAGTTGAGCTTGCCGGGTTGGGCCTTGGCCTTGGCGACAAACTGCTGCAGGCTGGTGATGCCCGAGCTGCGCGGCACAAACACCAGGTCGGCCGACTTGACCGCCTGCGACACGGGGGCCAGGTCGCTCAGCTGGTAGGGCACCTTTTTGTACAGCGCGGGAATCTGCACCAGTGCGGTGATGCCCAGCAGCACCGTGTAGCCATCGCCGGGCGCCTTGGCCACCAGGTCGTTGCCCATCATGCCGCTGGCACCGGGCTTGTTGTCCACAATCACCGGCTGGCCCCAGCGCTGCGACAGCTGGGTGCCCATCAGGCGGGCAATGATGTCGGTGCCGCCCCCTGCCGGGTAGGGCACCACCAGGCGGATGGGCTTGCTGGGGTAGTTGTCGGCGGCCAGGGCGCTGCCGGTGGCAAGCACCAGGGCAGCGCAGGCGGCAGTGGTGAGCACACGGCCCAGGGCCGAGCGGCGGTTTTGCATGGTTTGTCTCCTTGTTGCTGGTTATGCCGCTGGCGCGCTCTGTGGCGTGCTCGGGGCGCTGGTCATGGTCAAAGCGTTCGGGCAATGATTTCCTTCATGATCTCGTCGCTGCCGCCGTAGATGCGGCCAATGCGGGCATCGGTCCAGGCCCGGCCGACCTGGTACTCGGTCATGTAGCCGTAGCCGCCGTGCAGCTGCAAAAATTCGTCAAGCAGCTTGTTTTGCAGCGCCGTCGCATTGAGCTTGACCATGGCCGCGCGGTCCGGTGTCAGCTCGCGCGTCAGGTGCAGGCGCATGCAGTCATCGACAAACACGCGCAGCATCGTCGCCTGGGCCTTGGCTTCGGCCAGCTTGAAGCGGGTGTTCTGGAACTCGAACACCGTCTGGCCAAAGGCCTTGCGCTCACGGGTGTAGTCCACGGTCTTCTGCAAAAAAGCCTCGATCGACATCGCAGCGCGCACCGCCACCACCAGGCGCTCCTGCGCCAGCTCGTGCATCAGGTACTTGAAGCCCATATTCTCTTCGCCCAGCAGGTTGTCCACCGGCACGCGCACGTTGTCAAAGAACAGCTCCGAGGTGTCCTGCGCCATGAGGCCAATCTTCTCGAGCTTGCGGCCCTTGGCAAAGCCCGGGGTGCCGTCTTCCACCACGATCAGCGACACGCCCTTGGCCCCCAGATCGGGCGCCGTCTTGCAGACCACCACGACGATCTCGGCATTGATGCCATTGGTGATAAAGGTCTTGGCGCCATTGATCACATAGTGGTCGCCGTCACGCTTGGCCGTGGTGCGCACCGATTTGAGGTCGCTGCCCGCGCCGGGCTCGGTCATCGCAATCGCGCCGATCATCTCGCCGGCCGCCATCTTGGGCAGCCAGCGGTCCTTTTGCGCGGTATTGCCATAGGCATGGATATAGGGCGCAACGATGTCCGAGTGCAGCGGAAAGCCCAGGCCGCTGGCACCCGTGCGGGCAATCTCTTCGATCAGCACCGCAGCATGGCCAAAGTCGCCACCGCTGCCATAGGGCTCGGGCAGCATGGTGTTCAAGAGGCCCTCGCGGCCGGCCTTGCGCCAGACCTCCTTGGGCACAATGCCATCGCGCTCCCACTGCGCATGGAAGGGCACGATCTCCTTGTCAAAGAAATGGCGGACGGCATCACGGAACTGCACATGGTCTTCGCGGAACACGCTGCGTTGGGTCAGGTCTTGCATGGTGGTCAAAGGGTGAAATGAAGAAAAATGAATGAGGGGCATCAGCCCTGGGCGCCGCTGCTACTGCGCAGGCCAAAACCCGCCTGCGGCGCCTCCTTGAAACGGTCCTTGAGCACGCGGCGCAGCAGCTTTCCCGTCTCCAGCCGGGGCAGGCTGGGCTCGAACACCAGGCGCTGGGGCCGCTTGACCTTGGACAGGCTGCCAGCGGCCTGGTCGACAATCGCGCGTGCCATGGCCTCGTCGGGCGCAAAGCCGGGCTTGAGCACCACGACGGCCAGGGTCTGCTCGCCAAAGTCCTCATCGGGCACGCCGACGACGGCCACCTCTTCCACGGCGGCATGCCGGGCCAGCGCGTTCTCGATCTCCTGCGGGTAGAGGTTGACCCCGCCCGACAAAATCAGATCGGCGCGCCGGTCGCTCAGGAACAGAAAGCCTTCGGCATCGACATGGCCGATGTCGCCATAGGTGGCCCAGCCGCGCACATCGATGGCCTCGCGCGTCTTGCGCTCGTCATTGAGGTACTGGAAAGCGCCACCGCCCGAGAAATACACGCGGCCCACTTCGCCAACACCCAGCTCCTGGCCGTCGTCACCAACAATATGCAGCTGGCCGCTGATGGCCCGGCCGACCGAGCCCGGCCGTTCCCGCCACTGGGCCGAATCGATCAAGGTGGTGCCGCAGCCTTCGGAGCCGGCGTAGTACTCCAGCAAGATATCGCCCCACCAGTCCAGCATGCCCTGCTTGACGGCCACCGGGCAGGGCGCTGCCGCATGGATCGCCACGCGGTGGCTGTCCAGCCGGTAGCGGCGCTTGACCTCATCGGGCAGCTTGAGCAGGCGCCCCAGCATCGTCGGCACCCATTGGCTGTGGCTGACCTGGTAGCGCTCGATCAACGCCAGCGCCTGCTCGGGGTCAAAGCGGCTCATGATGATGGCCGAGCCGCCGACATCCAGGGTGCGCAGGCTGTAGCGCAGGGGCGCTGCATGGTAGAGCGGCGCGGGCGAGAGGTAGACGGCGTCTTCATCAAACCGCATGCTGCGCATCCAGGCGGCGACCTCGGGGTCGCGCTGCTGCCGATAGGCCGCTGCGAGCAAGGGCTTCTTGATGCCCTTGGGCCGGCCGGTGGTGCCGCTGGAATACAGCAGATCGCGGCCCAGTGGGCGCGTGGCCAGGTCGATCTGCGCGCCCTGGGGCACGGCGGCCAGCGCATCGGCCAGGGGCGCCACACCGGGTGTATCGCCATCGACCGAATAGCAGGCCAGCGCCAGGCCCTGCACCGCCTCTTGCGCGGTCGGCCAGGTCTTGCTGGAGACCAGCAGCATCCGGGCGCCGCTGTCCTGGGCGATATAGGCCACCTCGGCAGCGGTCAGGTGCGTGCTGATGACGGCGGCATACAGGCCGGCCAGCCGCGCGGCCAGCACCAGCTGCACGATCTCATAGCGGTTCTCCAGCAGCACCGCGATGGTCTCTTCGGCCTGCAACCCCTGCTGCGCCAGCCACTGCGCCATCCGCTCTGCGCCCTGCGCTATCTCGCCTGCGGTGTAGCGCCGGCCAGTGTCGGCCTGCGTCAAAACCACCCGCTCGGGCTGGGCCTGGGCCCAGCTGAAGAAGTTGTGCATCTCCTCGGTCTCCGTGGTGCACAGGAGAGCGCTGCACGCAATCACCTGTGTTACATCTTTACTCTAATTTTGAATCAGTCGTCTCGAATTTCGAGATTTCACGGACAGTATCTGGCGTTTACTCGGAAATTTACTGCGGGTAAATACCAGTAGGTATTCGGTTTTTTGAAACCTATTATTAATTTAATGATCCACAAGTCTCATTAAATGATGAAAACACCCGTCATAGTCGATGCCATCCGCAGCCCCATGGCCCGGGCCAAGCCCGATGGCGCCCTGGCCGAACTCCACCCGGTCGACCTGCTCTCGCAGGTGCTGGAGCAGCTGGTGGCCCGCAACCAGCTCGATCCCGCGACCGTCGATGACGTGATCTGCGGCTGCGTCAGCCAGGCTGGCGAGCAGGCCGGCACACCCGGGCGCCTGGCCTGGCTGGCCGCTGGTCTGCCCGCACATGTGCCCTCGACCACCATCGACCGCAAGTGCGGCTCCAGCCAGCAGGCGGTGCACTTTGCGGCGCAGGCCATCATGTCGGGCACGCAGGACATCGTCATCGCCTGCGGTGTCGAATCGATGAGCCGGGTGCCGATGGGCAGCTCGCGCATGGGCAAGAACACCACCGGCGCGCGCTTTGACGAGCGCTATGCACCGGGCCTCGTGGGCCAGGGGGTTTCGGCCGATCTGGTGGCCGCCAAATGGGGCCTGTCGCGCAGCGACCTGGATGCCTATGCCGCCCGCTCGCACCAGCGCGCCCATGCCGCGCAAAGCAGCGGCGCGTTTGCACGCGAGATCGTGCCCATCCGCAGCTCGCTGGGCCTCGTCAGCGCCGATGAAACCATCCGCGCCAGCACCACGCCCGAGAAGCTCGCCGGGCTCAAGGCCGTGTTCGAGAACGAGGAACTCTCGGCCCGCTTCCCGCAGATCCAGTGGAGCACCACCGCCGGCAATGCCTCGCAGATGACCGATGGCGCCAGCGCCATGCTGATCATGAGCGAGGAGCGCGCCTTGCAACTGGGCCTGCGCCCACGCGCCCGCTTTGTGGCCTTCGATGTCGTAGGCGACGACCCGCTTTACATGCTGACCGCCCCCATCCCTGCGACCCAGCGCGTGCTGGCCAAGGCGCGCATGCAGCTGGCCGACATTGCGCACTACGAGATCAACGAGGCCTTTGCCTCGGTGCCGCTGGCCTGGCAAAAGGAGCTGGGCGCCGATGGCGAGCGCCTGAACCCGCGCGGCGGCGCCATTGCGCTGGGCCACCCGCTGGGCGCATCGGGCATCCGGCTGATGACCACGATGCTGCATGCGCTCGAAGACAGCGGCCAGCGCTATGGCCTGCAGTCGATGTGCGAGGCTGGAGGCATGGCCAACGCCACGATTATTGAGGTGCTGCGTTAAGCGCCTCAAGGCCCTCCGGGCTCCATCGGATTGAACGTTTGAACTGACAAGGATTTTTGAGATGCAATTGACTAAAGGAATGACCGCCCTCGTGACCGGCGGCGTATCGGGGCTGGGCGAAGCCAGCGCCGTGGCCCTCTTGGAGCGCGGCCTGAACGTGGTGGCGGTGGACCTGAACGAAGAGCGCGGCGCGGCGATGGAAAAGCAGTACGGCGGCCAGCTCCAATTCATCAAGGCCGATGTGGCCGATGCCGAGCAGATGCAAAAGGCGGTGTCTGCCGCCCAGGCCTGGGGCCAGTTCCGTGCGCTGGTGCATTGCGCCGGCATTGGCGGTCCGGTGCGCCTGATCGAGAAGGACGGCAGCCCCGGCTCGCTGGAAAAGTACACGAACATCATCCGCATCAACCAGATCGGCACCTTCAACACCTTGCGCCTGTCGGCCGTGGCCATGGCGCAGAACGAGCCGGTCGAAGGCGAGCGCGGCGCCTGCGTGCTGACCGCGTCGGTCGCGGGCTACGAAGGCCAGATCGGCCAGATTCCCTATGCCTCGTCCAAGGCCGCCGTCATCGGCATGACCATCGTCGCCGCCCGCGACCTGGCCTCCAAGATGATCCGCGTCTGCACCATTGCCCCTGGCCTGTTCGACACCCCCATCCTCGCCAAGCTGCCCGAGAACGTGCGCCAGTCGCTGGCCGCCTCGGTCCCCAACCCGGCCCGCCTGGGCCGCCCGCCCGAGTACGCGATGACGGCGCTGCACATTCTGGAGAACCCGATGCTGAACGGCGAAACCATCCGATTAGATGGCGCGATCCGCATGCAACCGCGCTGACCCCCCTGCCCTGCAGCACCCTTTGAAAGGCTCCCATGTCTGGCTCTGAAACCGCAGAACTCCTGGTCGAAACCCGTGGCCCGGTGCTCATCATGCAGCTCAACCGCCCCCAGGCGCGCAATGCCGCCACCCTGGAGATGGCAGAGGCGATGGCCAGCGCGCTCGATGCGCTGGACAGCCAGCCAGAACTGCGGGTGGGCATCATCACCGGCGCCGGCGGCAGCTTTTGCGCCGGCATGGACCTCAAGGGCTTTTTGCAGGGCAAGCGCCCCAGCCTGCCGGGGCGCGGCTTTTGCGGGCTCACCATGCGGCCGCCGGCCAAGCCGCTGATCGCGGCGGTCGAAGGCTATGCACTGGCCGGTGGCTTTGAGGTGGCCCTCGCCTGCGACCTGATCGTCGCCGCGCGCGATGCCCAATTTGGCCTGCCCGAAGTCAAGCGCGGCCTGGCTGCATCGGCCGGCGGCCTGCTGCGCCTGCCCAAACGCCTACCCTACCACGTGGCGATGGAATGCATTCTGACCGGCGATATGTTTGGCGCCGAGCGCTTTGCCCAGCTGGGCCTGGTCAACCGCCTGACCGAGCCCGGCGGCGCACTCGATGCCGCGCTGGCACTGGCGCAGGCCATTGCCGCCAGTGGCCCGCTGGCCGTCGCTGCGAGCAAGCAGGTGGCCAGCCAGTCGGGCGAATGGCCGCTGGCGGAGATGTTCGACCGCCAGGCCGTCATCACCGCACCGGTCTTCAGCTCGCAGGACGCGCGCGAAGGCGCAGCCGCCTTTGCGGAAAAACGCCCACCGGTCTGGAAAGGTGCCTGAACCCCGTCCAGCCCGGAACTCGTAGTTGCACAGCCCTAGACGCGCCACAGAAGCGCGCAGCAGGAGACAAAACCATGCCACGTACCAGCCATCCACGCCAGCCCCTGCGGGCCTTGGCGGCCCTGGCGCTGCTCGCCAGCGCGCTCAGCGTCCATGCCGAGGCCCCCTGGCCCACACGCACCATCACCTTGATCGTGCCCGGCGCCGCAGGCGGGTCGACCGATATCCCGGCGCGCCTGCTGGCGCAAAAGCTGGGCCAGCGCCTGGGCCAGTCGGTGATCGTCGACAACAAGCCGGGCGCCGGGGGCAGCCTGGGCGCCAGCCTGGTCGCGCGCGCCCAGCCCGATGGCTACACCGTGCTGGTGGGCAACAGCGGCTCCAATGCCATCAACTACACGGCCTATAAAAAGCTCAGCTACAAGCCCGGCGACTTTGCCCCGCTGACCGACATGATCTCGTTTGCCAACGTGCTGGTCGTGCCCGCCAAGTCGCCGATCCAGAGCCTGGATGCGCTGGTGGCGGCGGCCAAGGCGCAGCCGGGCAAGCTGTCGTTCTCGTCCGCCGGTGTGGGCCAGACCACGCACCTGATGGGCGAGCTCTTCAAGGAGCGCACGGGCACCGACGTGGTCCACATCCCCTACAAGGGATCGGCCCCCGGCACCATGGCGATCGTGACCGGCGAGACCCAGTTCATGTTCGACAACATGACCGCCTCCCTGGTCCATATCAAGGACGGCAAGCTGCGCCCCTTGGCTGTGACTGGCGACCAGCGCGAGCCCGATCTGCCTGAGGTGCCGACGATGACCGAGCTGGGCATGCGCAACTTCAACCAGGTCGGTTGGATGGGCTTCTTCGTGCCCGCCAAGACCCCGCCCGAGGTGCAGAAAAAGCTGGCCGACAACCTGCAGGCCGTCTTGCAGGACCCCGACATCATGCGCCGCTACCGCGAGCTGGGCGGCCGCCCGGGCGGCATGCCGCAAGCCGGTTTTGCCAAGCTGGTGGCCGATGACCAGCAGACCTGGGGCGCGCTGATCCAAAGCCAGCAGCTGCAGCTGGATTGAGGCGAGCTGCCGATGCCTGACACCTCCACCGCCTCCCCGCGCCCTGCGCTGCCCTTCTACTGGCCCAAAGGGGTCTCGCGCGATCTGCGCGTGCCCCGCATCACGCTGGACGACAATCTGAGCGCCTCGGCCCAGCGCTACCCTGACAAGGCCGCCATCATCTACGCGGGCGCCAGCACCAGCTATGCCCAGCTGCTGGGCCAGGTGGAGGCGCTGGCCGGCTTCTTGCAGCAGTGCCTGCAGCTGGCACCGGACCAGCGCGTGCTGCTGCAAAGCCAGAACTGCCCGCAGTTCGTCATCGCCTGCTATGCCATCTACCGCGCCGGTGGCGTAGTGGTGCCGGTGAGCGCAATGACCACCGCCACCGAGCTGCGCTACTACGCAGACAACAGCGGCGCGCGCCTGGCCATCGTCGCCCAGGAGCTGCTGGCCAGCGCCCAGCCCTGTGTGGACGAAGGCCTGCTCGATGCGGTGGTCGTGCATGCCTACAGCGATGCGCTGCCCACCACGCCGCCGCCCGATGCCCTGCCCGAGGTGGTGACCGCGCCGCGTCTGCCGCTGCCCGCCGGCCCCTACCATGGCTTTGCCGCAGCACTGGCGCTGCAGCTGGCGCCTGGCCCGCGTGTGGCGCAGGCGGGCATGCTGGCCACCATCCCCTACACCTCGGGCACCACCGGCCACCCCAAGGGCTGCATGCACAGCCACCATTCGGTGCTGGCGTCGCTCACTGGTTCGCGTCTGTGGCGCGGCTTCAATGACGACCTGGTGTTTCTGTCGGTCGCGCCGATGTTCCACATGCTGGGCACGCAGTACGGCATGAACATGCCCATTGCCGTGGGCGGCACCGTGGTGATGATGCCGCGCTGGGATGCGCTGCTGGCTGCCCGGCTGATCGAGCGCCACCAGGTCACCGCCTGGACCGCGCCGCCCAGCATGGTGATCGACCTGTTCAGCCAGGCCGCTGCCCATGGGCTGGACCTGTCGAGCCTGGCCATGCTGGCCGGTGGCGGCGCGGCTATGCCCGAGGCCGTCTCGCAGATGCTGGCCGAGCGCTATGGCCTGCATTACAGCGAAGGCTATGGCCTGACCGAGACCGCCGCCTTCTTGCACGCCAACCCGCCAGGCCACACCAAGCGCCAGTGCCTGGGCGTGCCCACCCAGGGCGTGCATTCGATGATCGTCGACCCCGAAACGCTGGAAGAGCTGCCAGCTGGCGAGGTGGGCGAGCTGGTCTCCAGCGGCGCGCAGGTGATGCAGGGCTACTGGCGCAATGACGAGGCCAACCGCGAGGCCTTTTTCGAGCGCCATGGCCGTCGCTACTTTCGCACCGGCGACCTGGCCTCGGTGGACGCGGATGGCTACTACTTCATGCGCGACCGCTTGAAACGCATGATCAATGCCAATGGCTACAAGGTCTGGCCCGCCGAGGTCGAGAACATGCTCTACAGCCACCCGGCCGTGCTGGAGGCCTGCGTGATCGCCGTGCCCGATGCCAGGCGCGGCGAATCGGTCAAGGCCCTGGTGGTGCTGCGGCCCGGCGCGCAGGCCTCGGCGGACGAGATCATCGGCTGGAGCCGCGCGCAAATGGCCGCCTACAAGGTGCCGCGCGCGGTGGACTTTCTCGCCGCGCTGCCCAAATCCGCCACCGGCAAGATCCAGTGGCGCGCACTGCAGGAGGCGGCGCAGCAAGCCGCTGCCCCCTCCCTTTCTTTGTATACGGAACACCCATGAGCTCTTTCTCCTTTCGCCACCAGCATGTGTTTGTCGCCGGCGGCAGCAGTGGCATCAACCTGGGCATTGCCAAGGCCTTCGCCCGTGCGGGCGCGCATGTCGTGGTCATGAGCCGCTCGGCCGACAAGGTGGCCCAGGCCGCCGCCGAGCTGGAGGCGCTGGGCGCGCAGGCCCTGGGCCTGAGCGCCGATGTGCGCGACCCGGCTGCCGTGCAGGCCGCGCTGGAGCAGGCCCATGCCCGTTTTGGCCCCATCGATGTGCTGGTCTCGGGCGCGGCGGGCAACTTCATTGCGCCGGCCAAGGACCTGTCGCCCAATGGCTTCAAGACCGTTGTCGACATCGACCTCAATGGCAGCTTCCATGTGCTGCGCCTGGCCTACCCGATGCTGCGCAAGCCCGGCGCCAGCGTCATCAACATCTCGGCACCGCAAGGCGTCAACCCGACCATGTACCAGGTCCATGCCTGCGCGGCCAAGGCCGGCATCGACATGATGACCAAGGTGCTGGCGCTGGAATGGGGCGAGGACGGCATCCGCGTCAACAGCATCTCGCCCGGCCCCATCGGCGATACCGAAGGCATACGCCGCCTGGCGCCCACCGCCGATGCGCTCGAGCGCGCTGTCTCTACGGTGCCGCTGCTGCGCATGGGCAGCACCGATGACGTCGCCCACATGGCCCTGTTCCTGTCGTCCGAGCTGGCCAGCTATGTGACCGGCGCCATCATCCCCGTCGATGGCGGCGCCGCACTGCGCGGTGGGCGCGATATGCGTGCCTCCTACGTGCCTCGGAGCGCCGCATGAGCCGCCACTACGAACGCATCATTTTTGAGCGCCAGGATGGCGTGGCCACGCTGCGCTTTAACTACCCGGCCAAGCGCAATGCCTTTGATCCGCAGATGCGCGAGGAGATGGCCGAGGTGGTGCGCCTGGTGCAGACCGATGCCAGCCTGCGCGCGCTGGTGCTGACCGGCGTGGGCGACCATTTCTGCTCGGGCGGTGACCTGGGCAATATTGCGGCATCGGGCCTGGACAATGCCGGCTGGCGCGCGCGGCTGTCCAGCCTGCACCACTGGCTCAAGGACCTGATGCTGCTGGACAAGCCGGTGATTGCGGCGGTGGACGGTGCCGCCTATGGCGCGGGCTTTAGCCTGGCCTTGGCGGCGGACTTCATCATTGCGTCCGACCGGGCGCGTTTTGCGATGTCCTTTATCCGCGTTGGTGTCGTGCCCGACTGCGCGGCGTTCTACACCTTGCCGCGCGTTGTTGGTGTGCAGCGTGCGCGGGAGCTGATGCTCTCGGGCCGCGAGGTCTCGGCGCAAGAGGCCTTGCAGCTGGGCATTGCCAGCGAGCTGGTCGCCCCCGAGCAGCTGCAGTCGCGTGCCCAGGCGATTGCGCACAGCTTTGTGGGCGCATCGCCGGTGGCGCTGAGCTTGATCAAACGCTCGCTGGCGATGGCGGCGAGCGACTTGCCGGCGCTGCTGGAGCAAGAGGCGAACGCCCAGGCGCTGGCGATGGGCACGGCCCAGCACCGCGAGGCCGTGCAGGCCTTTTTGAACAAGCAGCCTGCCCCTTTCCAGTGGCCTGCGCGAAGCTGAAAAATCCGGCTTATTCGTTGCTGGCGCTGCCGCGCGTTTTGGGCGGCTCCATCGCATTGCGGCGGCTCATCCCTGCCCGCCCGGCCTTGCTCCAGTCATAGTGCTCGCCATCGGGCGTGCGGCCGTCTTCGACGGCGGCCACCCCTATTTGCCCGACCATGTCGCGCAGCTCGGACGACATCACCACATGCGCATGGCGCGGGTCGGCACGCAGGCGCTGGCATTGCGCCAGTGCCTCGCTCATCTGCTTGTCGCTATAGGCCAGGCACTGCGGCTGCCAGTCAGGCGGCCCGCCCTCGGCCTCCTCGGCCATGTTGCACAGGTAAAAAACCACGATGCCCATTGGCAACTCCCTTGATCTGAGCCCGGTCAGGCGCTGCCCAGGCAGGGCAGCATTGTCGCACCCCGGCGCGCTCAGCGGCGCCAGGCAGCGCTCGCATCTCCTGCCGTGACCTGCGCCAGTACGGCCTCGGTATGCGCGCCTGCGGCGCACATCGCCGGCGTGTCATAGGCCTGGCCGTCAAAGCGCGGTGCGGGCGCTGCCTGCAACACGCCGCCTTGCTCGTGGTAGACGCCACGCGCCTGCATATGCGGGTGGCCAGCGGCCTCCAAGGGGCTCAATACAGCGCCAAAGCAGACATCGCTGCCCTCGAACACCTGCTGCCAGTGCGCGCGCGACTCGGTGATAAACAGCGCCTGCAGGCGTGCACGGCGGCGCGGCCACAGCGCCTTGTCCCATTGCGACTGAGGCGCTGCAAAGTCCGGGTCATCGGCCAGGCCCAGGGTCTGCAGCAGCAGCGCATAGAACTGCGGCTCGATGCTGCCAATGGTGATGTGCTCGCCATCGGCGCAGACATAGGTCTCGTAGAACGGTGCGCTGTCGTGGATACTCTGGCCGCGCACATCGGCCACGATGCCGCGCTGGCGGGCGCTGAGCGCCAGGTTCAGCATATGGGCGGCGCCATCGACAATCGCGGCATCCACCACGCAGCCCTTGCCGCTGCTGCGCGCCTGGATCACACCAGCGAGCAGGCCGGTCATCAGGTAGAGCGCGCCGCCGCCGATATCGCCCACCATCGCAAACGACGACACGGGCCGCGCATCGGCCGGGCTGCAGCCCCAGAGCGCACCCGAGACCGCTGCGTAGTTGTTGTCATGGCCGGCGCGCGGGGCCAGCGGGCCGGTCTGGCCCCAGCCGGTCATGCGGCCATAGACCAGCTTCGGGTTCAGCGCCTGGCATTCGGCCGGGCCCAAGCCCAGGCGCTCCATCACGCCGGGGCGCATGCCTTCGATCAGCACATCGGCCTCCTGCACCAGGGCCAGCACCAGAGCCTTGCCCTCGGCGCTCTTGAGATCGGCAAACACCGAGCGCTTGCCCCGGTTGAGCAGGTTGCCGGTGGGGGCTGCGCCCTTTTCCTCGCGCACGATGGAGA
Organism: Comamonas sp. MYb21; assembly: GCF_037479395.1. Taxonomy (NCBI): domain Bacteria; kingdom Pseudomonadati; phylum Pseudomonadota; class Betaproteobacteria; order Burkholderiales; family Comamonadaceae; genus Comamonas; species Comamonas sp. MYb21. The sequence goes on from NZ_JBBGZC010000011.1 coordinate 205,189, forward strand.
TCACATCGGCGCCCAGGTCGGCCAGGTGCATCGCGCAAAACGGGCCTGGTCCCAGGCCGCCAATCTCCAGCACCTTGATGCCGTCCAATACTTTCATGCTTGTCTCCTGTGGTTGTTTTTTGCGATGCGCTGCCCGCTCGGATCAGGACAGGCTGGAAGTACCAATCAGCCCTTCGAGCGAGCGCACCAGGGTCACCAGGCGCGGGCCGATGTCGGTCTCCAGCTCGCGGCTCTTGGGGTTGTAGGTGGGGACGGAGGCGCCAAACACCCAGCGCTCGCCATCGATGGGCTGCGACAGCGGCACGGCGATCGACAGAATCTCGCGGTGCAGGTCACCATGGCTGCGGCAAAAGCCGTGCAGGGCCAGGTCCTGGCGCGCATCGTCCAGGCGCTCGCGCAGCAGCGCAGCACGCTCAGGCGCGCGGCCATCCAACTCGTCCAGATAGGCCTGGCGCTCGGCCTCGCTCTGGCCCAGCAGGTAGGCGCGGCCAGTAGCAGTGCGCACCAAGGACACGGCCACGCCGATCTCGGGCGTGAAGACCTTGTTGTCCATGCCATTGGCCAGCTCGGCCAGCACCAGGCGCCGGCCTTCGCCGACGGCCAGCTGGATCTGGCCGCCCATGTAGTTGGCCAGCTCCTGCATCTGCGGGCGGGCAAACTGGCGCACCGTCATGCGCGAGAGCAGCGGCGAGGCCAGGTTCAGCACGCCAATGCCCAGCACGTATTTGGACAGGCGCTCCGAATAGCGCAGCAGGCCCAGCTCGCACAGCGTCTCGGTCAGGCGGAACAAGGTCGGTTTGGGCAAACCCGTCAGGTCCATCAGCTCTTTGCCACTGAGTTCTTGCTGCTTGTTGTTAAAGCACTGCAAAATACTGACGCCGCGCACCAAGGCGCTGACCAGTTTTCCATCCGCTTCAGAATTCATATTTCAGTATATAAGTTACTTATTACGAGACTAATGTCTCAATTTATGAAATTCTAATCGGGATTGATCCGCGATGGGCAGCTTGCATGCCCGCTTGCTGCCCCCAGCCGCCTACGTGGCGGTTATCTGCAACACTCCCACCGATGAGCCTGAACCAATACGGCATGCCCTCGCGCGTACCCGCCATTGCCGAAATCGGCCGCCTGCTGGCCGAGCAGCAGCTGTCTGCCGCTGAGCAGCAGCGGGCGCTGGATCTGCTGGTGCAAGACCATGCCGATCTGGACGAGGTCGAAAGCCAGGCCGCGCTCTGGGCGATTGCCCAGCTGGGGCGCAGCGAGGCCGCATGCGCGGCGCTGCTGGCCTGCGCCGATACCTGGTTGCACAGCGCCGAGCTGGCGTCCTCGTTTCTGGATGGCTATAGCCAGGTCTGCGGCAACAGCATCGTGCCCGCTGCAGCGCCGGCCTTTGCCCAGCTGCAGCAACTGGCGCAGTACGACGCTGAACTGGCCGCCCGCCTGCCTCTGTTTGAGAAAGCCCCTTGATGTCCCTGCTGACCACCACCGCCTTGTTTGTGCTGACGGCGATTGCCGAGATTGTGGGCTGCTACCTGCCCTATCTCTGGCTCAAGGACAAGGCGCCGGCCTGGGTGCTGCTGCCAGCGGCCCTGGCGCTGCTGGCCTTTGTCTGGCTGCTGAGCCTGCACCCGACCGCATCGGGCCGGGTCTATGCCGCGTATGGCGGGGTCTATGTGACGACGGCGATTGCCTGGCTGTGGCTGGTCGACGGCATCCGCCCAAGCAGCTGGGACATCGCCGGCGTGCTGCTGTGCCTGGCCGGCATGGGCGTGATCATGCTGGGCGCGGCGCAGCGTTAACCTGCGCCTGCCTTGTTTTAGCCTTGGTTGGCAGCGCGGCGCGCCTGCACCGCTTGCGCCAGCTGGGCCAGCACCGGCACGGTCTGCTCCATGCTGATGCAGGCATCGGTGAGCGAGACGCCATAGGCCAGCGGCTGGCCTTCGACGATGTCCTGGCGGCCTTCGTGGACATGGCTCTCGATCATCACGCCGGTGATGCGGCGGTCGCCCCCTGCCACCTGCTGGGCCACATCGGCGGCCACCTCGATCTGGCGGCGGTGCTGCTTGCTGCTGTTGGCATGCGACAGGTCGATCATCACCTGCTCGTGCAGGCCGGCCTTGGCCAGCACCTCGCAGGCGGCCTGCACATCGGCCGCGCTGTAGTTGGGCTGCTTGCCGCCGCGCAGGATGATGTGGCAGTCCTGGTTGCCCCGGGTCTCGAAGATGGCGCTCTGGCCCATCTTGGTCATGCCCATGAAGGCATGCTCGGACTGCGCCGCCAAAATCGCGTCGCTCGCCACCTTGACGCCGCCATCGGTGCCGTTCTTGAAGCCCACCGGGCAGGACAGTCCGCTGGCCAGCTGGCGGTGGCTCTGGCTCTCGGTGGTGCGCGCGCCAATGGCGCCCCAGCTGACCAGGTCGCTGATGAACTGCGGCGACAGCAGGTCCAGAAACTCGGTGCCGGCTGGCAGGCCCAGCGCCAGAATATCGAGCAGCAGGCGGCGCGCCAGCTCCAGCCCCTCATTGACGGCAAAGCTGCCATCGAGGTGCGGGTCGTTGATATAGCCCTTCCAGCCCACCGTCGTGCGCGGCTTCTCAAAATACACGCGCATCACCACCAGCAGGTCGTCCTTCAAAGCCTCGGCCTGCACCTTGAGCTGGCGGGCATAGTCCATTGCCAGGTCATGGTCGTGGATGGAGCAAGGGCCCACCACGACGACCAGGCGGTCGTCCTGGCCGTGCAGGATCTTGGAGATGGCCGCGCGGCTCGATTCCACCAGTTGGTAGGCCTCGTCGGTGATCGGCAGCCACTCCTCGAGCAAGGCGGGCGTGATCAGCGGCCGCACCACCTTGATGCGGGTGTCATCGATGCGGGTCTTGTCAACCGTGGAAAGCCGGGACGGGGACTTGCGAGGCACGGTGCCTGCAGCGGTAGAAGAATCGGTCATCCCGCTATTGTCGCAGGGCCTGCAAACACGTTCACAGGCCTAAGGCATCCCCGCTGCAGCCGCCCGCAGGCCATTAGGAAGAGGACAGCTTCATCAGTACCAGACCGCTGACGATCAGCAATGCCGCTACCACACGCATCGGCGTCAGCGCCTCGCCCAGCACGGTGATGCCCACGATAAAGGCACCCACGGCGCCAATGCCCGTCCAGATGGTGTAGGCCGTGCCCAGCGGCAGGCTGCGCATCGCGACCGACAGCAGGCCAAAGCTGGCGATCATCGCCACCAGCGTGATCGCGCTGTATTTGATGTTAGTAAAACCATGGGACTGCTTCATCGTGAACGCCCACACCACCTCCAGCACACCGGCAACCAGCAAATACACCCAGGCCATATCGAACTCCTTGAACAAACGGAATATTGGAATGGCCAGGCCGTCCTGGCGGAGGTGCGCGCCGCTGCTGCAGCGCCATGCAGGGCCGTCCCTGCGCAATGGGTCCCATGATAGCGATGCGCGCCCAGACGGGCCGCACAGGCCGCGCATCGCCCGCCAGGCCATGGGTGGTTGGGGCGCAACAGTTGAAGCCGCGTCCGCCCTGTGCTGGCGCGGGCGCTCAGGCCAGCGCTTGGGCCTCGGCAGGCTCCATCTGCAGCAGGTTGCCCACGGTGGCGCCATAGTAGGTGGCCACCCTTTTGCGCTGCTTGAGCACCGCCTTGTCCTTGCTCACCAGCAAGGCCTGGTGCTGGCTGGCCAGGTCCAGAAAATGCTGGTCGTCCGGGTCGGTGCAGCTAAAGCGGATCTTGGGCGCGGCATCGACATACTGCACAGCGGCATCGAAGGCGGCCATCACCCCCTCGGGCGTCTTGCCGTAGAAGCTCACGCGCGGAGCGATCTGGCTGTAGTGCAGCACGCGTTCGAGCTCGATGCGCTGGGCCTCGTCGGCAATCCAGCGCAGCGCGCCCTGCGCCACCAGCGTGCGGATCGGCGGGATATGCGGGTCATCAAAGATCAGCATGTCGAGCACCACATTGGTGTCCAGCACCACCGGCCGGGGCAGTGGTCCGGTGTAGCCTTCATTGCACGATGGCCACTTGAGCACCACCTTCATGGTTGACCGCCTGGCGCGGGCTGCTCTCCCCGGGGCTTGAGCGCCCCCTTGATCATGTCAAAGCGGAACAAGCGGCACTCGATGGGGCCATTCCACATGGGGGTGCGGCGCGATTCCTTGAGGCGCATCTTGCCGGGCAGTTTCAGGTCAGGCGTCAGCATCCAGGCGCTCCAGCCGCTGTAGTTCTTTTTCCAGTGGCTGGCCAGCTGGGTGAAGAACTCGCCGCCATCTTCGGTCTGCGCCGTCTCGCGCCCTGCGCGCTCGACATGGCCCATGCGCTCGGCCGCATTGCGGCCGGCAGAGCCCGCCGCCGCGATACGCTCGCCGTACGGCGGGTTGAGCAGCATCATGCCGGGCTGCTCGCAGGGGGGCATGCGCTGCAACGCATCGCCGCCGCGCAGCTCGATGGTCTCGGCCACACCGGCGCGCTCGGCATTGCGCTGGGCAAAATCGACCATGCGGAACGAGATGTCCGAGCCATAGATGCCCACGGGGCTCTGGGGCAGGATCTGGCGCTCAGCCTCGTCCAGCATTGCCTCCCAGACATGGCGCTGGAAGGGCACCAGCTTTTCAAACGCAAAGCGGCGCAGGATACCGGCCGGGATCTTGCGCGCGATCTGGGCCGCTTCAATCAGCACCGTGCCGCTGCCGCAGCAGGGGTCGTACAGCGGCTGCGGGTCGTCACCGTGCGGGTCCCAGCCGCTCGCGGCAATCATCGCCGCGGCCAGCGTTTCCTTGAGCGGCGCATCGCCCTTGTCCTCGCGCCAGCCGCGCTTGAACAGCGCCTCGCCCGAGGTGTCGATATAGATGGTGGCGCCATCGGTGGTCAGGTGCAGGTGCACGCGCACATCGGGGTGGTGCGTCTCCACGCTGGGGCGCACGCCGTGGCGCCGCTCGCGGAAGCGGTCGGCAATCGCATCCTTGACGCGCAGCGCGGCAAAGTTCAGGCTGGTCAACGGGCTGTGCTGGGAGGTGACCTCGATCTTGAAGGTCTCCTTGGGCGAGAACCAGATCTCCCAGGCCACCTCGCTGGCGGCGCGGTAGAGGTCGTTCTCGTTGCGGTACATGCTGTGCGAGAGCTCGACCAGCACGCGCTGGGCCAGGCGGCTGTGCAGGTTCAGCAGCAGCGCATCGCGCCACATGCCGCGCAGCATGACGCCGCCGCGCGCCACCAGGAGGTCCTGGCCGCTGGCGCCGGTGATGGCATGGACTTCGTCCGCCAAAAGGCCCTCGACGCCGGCGGCGCAGGGCAAAAACAAATGCAGTTGGTTCATAAGCAGGGGGGCAAGCATACGCGCTTGCCCCATTGTCTGCCAAGCGCACGGGAATGTGGACTGTGCCAGTGGCATTCGCCAGCCCGGCGCCCATAGCGCAGGCGTAACGGGTGGCTGGCTGCTATAGTCTGGCCCCAGAGCGGGCCGCAGCCCTCGGTGCAGCCGCCCTTCCCCTCCATCACTCAGAGAGAATGCGGATGCCCTACCTCGGAGCCGGCGTACACGTCATCATTGCGCTGTTTTTTGCGGTCCACGCCGTGCGCAGCGGCCAGAACAACTACTGGCTGTTTGTGCTGCTGGCCTTCCCCTTCCTGGGCAGCGTGGTGTATTTCTTTGCCATCTACCTGCCCAATTCGCGCCTGCAGCGCCATGCCCGCAGCCTGGCGAGCAATGCCGTCAAGGCGCTGGACCCGACCCGCGAAGTGCGCGAAGCCCAGGCCGCCTACGACTACAGCCCCACCGCGCAGAACCAGATCCGCCTGGCCCAGGCCCTGCTGGCCAATGGCCAGGCCGAACAGGCCTTTGGCCACTTCGAGGCCAGCATGAAGGGCCCGTTTGCCAACGACCTCGATATCCGCTGGGGCGCTGCGCAAGCGGCCTACCAGGCCGGCCATCCGCAGCAGGCGCTGCAGCAGCTGCGCGTGATTGCCCAGGCCGATGTGCATTTCCGCGCCGAGGCCGTGGGCCTGCTGGTGGCCAAGTCCTATGCCCAGCTGGGCGACCAGGCGATGGCGCGCAAGAGCTTTGACTTTGCGCGCCAGCACTCGGGCAGCTTTGATGTGATGGCCGAGTACGCGATCTGGGCCGCAGGCCAGGGCGACTGGCAGACCGCCAATGCGCTGCAGGCCGAGTTGAACAAGGCGATGACGCACTGGAGCGGCCAGCAGCGCCAGCTCAACCGCGAGATGCTGCAGCGCCTGAAAACCGCGTTCGCCGCCCAGCCCAAGTAAGCGCGCGGCCCTGGGACGGCTGCAATAGGCCTGCTGCCAGCAGGCCATCAAACCGCCCGGCAGCCCTTGCCGCACGCCAGTTTGCGCTTGCGCAGACAGCCGCCACAGCGCAGTCGCTAAAATCGCTGTCTATGGCAAAAATCATCGTTCTGGCCCTGGTGCTGCTTTTCTTTGGCTGCGGCCTCTACATGCACCTGCGCGGCAAGGTGCGGCACAAGCTGCTGCGCCAGCTGTTTGACCACTCCACCTTTACGGCGCCGTTCAATGTGTTCATGCTGATGTTCAGCAAGGTACCGCGCACGCCCTACCTGCCCACCAGCACCTTCCCCGACCTGGCCCCGCTGCAGGCCCACTGGCGCGAGATCCGCGAAGAGGCCATCGGCCTGCACCAGGCCATGCAGATCAAGGCGGCGGCCAACAACGACGACGCGGGCTTCAACTCCTTCTTCAAGACCGGCTGGAAGCGCTTCTACCTGAAGTGGTATGGCCAGGCCCACCCGTCTGCGATGGAGCTCTGCCCCAAGACCACGGCGCTGGTGCAGGCCATCCCCGGCATCAAGGCCGCCATGTTTGCCGAGCTGCCGCCCGGCGCTAAGCTCAACCTGCACCGCGACCCCTATGCCGGCTCGCTGCGCTACCACCTCGCTGTGCTGGCGCCCAATGACGACCGCTGCATGATCGAGGTCGATGGCACGCCCTACAGCTGGCGCGAGGGCGAAGGCGTGATCTTTGACGAGACCTTCATGCACTGGGCCGAGAACGGCTCCGAAGGCAACCGCATCGTGCTGTTCTGCGATGTCGAGCGCCCGATGACCAATGGCTTTGCGCAGTGGCTCAACCGCTGGCTGGGCACGCATGTGGTGGCTGCTGCCAGCTCGCCCAACAACGAAGGCGATCCGCGCGGCTTCATCAGCCGCATCTTCAAGATCTCGTTCTACATGGGCCAGTACCGCCGCCGCTTCAAGGCCTGGAACAAGACCGCCTACAAGCTCACCAAGTTCGGCCTGATGCTGGCCGTACTGGCCTTGTTCATCTGGTGGCTGTGGCCGAAGTAAATCGGCAGCTTCCACAAGCGAAAACCGCAGTGCCCAGGCAGCTGCGGTTTTTTTATGGTGGCTGAGACTTTGGCTACAGCGCCTTGCGCAAGCTGGCGGGCGGGATGCGCATGGCCTCGCGGTACTTGGCCACCGTGCGGCGCGCGCATTCAATGCCCTGGGCCTGCAGCAGATCGGCGATCTTTGCATCCGACAGCGGCTTCTTCGCGCTTTCCTCGTCGAGCAGCTGCTTGATCAGCGCCTTGACGGCCGTGCTCGACGCGCTGCCGCCGGTCTCGGTGCCCAAGCCCGAGCCAAAGAAGTACTTGAGCTCAAACGTGCCCTGGGGCGTGGCCATGTACTTGGCCGTGGTCACGCGGCTGATGGTGGATTCGTGCAGGCCCAGCTCGTCGGCAATCTCGCGCAGCACCATGGGGCGCATCGCCAGCTCGCCATGCACAAAGAAATTGCGCTGGCGCTCGACGATGGCCTGCGAGACGCGCAAGATGGTGTCAAAGCGCTGCTGGATGTTCTTGATGAACCAGCGCGCCTCCTGCAGCCGCTGCTGCAGTGCGCCATGGCCTTCGCTGCCCTTGTGGCTGCGCAAGGCATTGGCGTAGACATCCTGCACGCGCAGGCGCGGCATCACCTCGGCATTGAGCTGCACGCTGAAACCGGGCACCGGCAGGCCGCGCTCATTGCTGGGTCGCACGATGACATCGGGGATGATGGTGTTGCGGTCCACATCGGCATAGGGCCGGCCGGGGCGGGGTTCGAGCTTGGCGATCAGCGCCAGCGCGCTGCGCACCGCCGCCTCGTTGCAACCGGTCAGCTGCACCAGCTTGCGCACATCACGGCGCGCCAGCAGATCAAGGGACTCCTGGCAGACCAGCAAGGCAGTCTCCAGCGCCAGCGCATCGGCCTCGGGCGTGTCCGAGCCCTCTTCATCCAACAGGCGCTGCTGGGCCTTGATCTGCAGCTGCATGCACTCGGACAGGTTGCGCGCGCCCACACCAATCGGCTCCAGGCTTTGCAGCAAGCGCAGCGCCACGGTCAGGTGGTGCAGCAGCGCCTCGTAGCGCTCGGGGTCCGAAGCATCGCCAAAGCTTTGCGCGAGCTCGGCCAGCGTTTCTTCGAGGTAGCCGTCGTCGTTCAGCGATTCGATCAGAAAGTAGAGCGCGGCCCGGTCTTCCTGGCACAGGCGCAGCGACAAGGCCTGGCGGTGCAGCACATCCTGCAGGCTCAGGTGCTCGCTGCGCCGGTCGGACATCGGCGTCTCGTCGTCATCATCGCCTGCGCTGGAGCGGGCGGGCAGATCGCCGCCCCACTCTTCCCAGTCCGATGCCGAATCGCCGGCAGCGGCCTCGGCATCGACGCCGGTTTCCTTGCCCGCAGCAAAATCCAGCGGCTGGTCGGAGGTTCCGGGCTCGAAATCGCTGCTGTTGCTGGTGTCGGCGCTGGCAGCAGTATCGGCAGCCTTGTCGGCTGCTTCTGCAGCCTCGGCAGATTCAGCGGCGTCTTTACCGGCTTCGGCCTCGGGGGCCTCTTCGCCCTCGCGCTCCAGAAACGGGTTTTCGTCGAGCATCTGCTCGACTTCCTGCGTCAGCTCCTGCGTGGACAGCTGCAGCAGGCGAATCGACTGCTGCAACTGGGGCGTTAGGGTCAGGTTCTGCGATACGCGCAGCGACAGCGACGGCATCATGGCTGCGCCTTTGCAGCGGCTGCGGCAGTTGGCAACAGATCAGCCCTACCGGGCCCGCAGCGCGGGTCGGTAGCTTGGCTGGCACGCCCGCCAAGGCGTGCGGTGTCACATACGGAAATGTTCACCCAGATACACCCTCCGGACCTCTGCGTTCTCCACAATCTCTTGCGGCGTCCCGGCGGCCAGCACCTTGCCATCGCTGATGATGCAGGCATGGTCACAGATACCCAGGGTTTCGCGCACATTGTGGTCGGTGATCAGCACGCCAATGCCGCGCTCCTTGAGGAAGGCGACAATGCGCTGGATCTCGATCACGGCGATGGGGTCGATGCCGGCGAAGGGCTCGTCGAGCAAGATAAAACGGGGCTGGGTGGCCAGTGCACGGGCGATCTCGACGCGGCGGCGCTCGCCCCCGGACAGCGCCACCGACGGTGACTCGCGCAGGTGCTCGACCCGCAGCTCCTGCAGCAGCGCGGTGAGCTGGCGCTCGACCTCGGCGCGCGAGAGCGGCTTGCCATGCTCATCCTTTTGCAGCTCCAGCACGGCGCGCACATTGTCCTGCACGCTGAGCTTGCGAAAGATCGAGGCTTCCTGCGGCAGGTAGGACAGGCCCAGCTGCGAGCGCTGGTGGATCGGCATATTGGCCACCGACTGCCCATCGATGCGGATATCCCCGCCATCGCTGCGCACCAGGCCCACGATCATGTAGAACGAGGTGGTCTTGCCCGCGCCATTGGGGCCGAGCAAACCCACCACTTCGCCCTTGCGCACCGACAGCGATACATCCTTGACCACCTTGCGGCTGCCATAGGACTTCTCCAGGTGCAAGACCTCCAGCTGGCTGCGGTGGTCGCTGTTGGCGACCCGGGCATTGACGGAAATGGTCGACGAGTTTTCTGCCACGGTTACTTGGCTCCGTCGTTCAGTTGGGTGCTGGGGCGCAATGGCGTCTTGTCATCGGCAGCGGGCTTGGCCGGGGCGCTGGCCTTGTCGTCCGCCTTGCCGTCGGCCTTGGGCGTCAGGATCACGCGCACGCGGTCCTTCTTGGGCGCGCCGGGCTTGGGATCGGCCGCCGCCTGGGCACCCTTTTGGCCGGAGACCGTGAAGGTGTCGCTCAGGTTGTTGTAGACGATCAGCGGGCCACTGACCTGGTCGGTCAACGTGGTCTCGCGGTAGCGGCGCAGCTCGCCACGGCGCTCAAAGTGCACGGTGTCGTCGCGGCCGTTATAGGTGATGACCTCGCCTTCGCCTTCGACGAACTCGTCGGGCGCGCCAGGGGCGGAATCCCGCTTTTGGCGGAAGAACGCGAGCTTGCCCGGCGCAGCGGTGACCACGCCGTGCTGGAAGCCGTCGCGGTCCTGGCTCACGGTCAGCTGCGCGCCACGGATGATGATGGTGCCCTTGGTCACCACCACATTGCCCGTGAAGACACTGGTCTGCTTGAGTTCATCGTGGCGGCCATCGTCCGCCTCGATGTTCATGGGCTTGGTGCGGTCTGCACGCTCGGCGTGCGACAGCAGCGGCACGGCCAGGGCCACTGCCACCAACAAAGTGTTAAAAATACGGTGTCTCATAAGGCATGAATCTTGCTCTGCCCCATTGTAGCCATGCTGGAGCGTTGGGCCGTTTTTGGCACAAAAAAGCCCGCGCGTGCGGGCTTTGTCTAAAGCGTTGGGGAGGCCGCTCAGCCTTGTGCCGCCAGGAACTCTACCACTTGCAGCACGTTGCTCATCGAGCCGGCACGGGTGCCGTCGGTGTAGTACTTGCCCGCCACGCCCAGCGATGGAACGCCTTCGACGCCGTAGGACTCTTGCAGCTGGGTGGCCTTGCGCACCTGGCCTGCGACGCTGAAGGAGTTGTAGGCTTCCTTGAACTTGGCCAGGTCCACGCCGTTCTTGTCCATCCAGGCAAAGATCTCGTCGTCCTTGTTCAGGCGTTGGCGCTCCACGTGGATCGCACGGAAAACCTTGACATGCACGTCAGGGATCAGGCCCATCGACTCCAGCGCAAAGTAGATCTTTTGCTGGGGCACAAAGGTGTTGTTGAAGGCCACGGGCACGCGGCGGATCTGCAGGTTCTTGGGGGCAGTCTTGGCCCAGGCTTCAAACTGCGGCTCGAAGGCATTGCAGTGGGGGCAGCTGTACCAGAAGAACTCGATCACCTCGACCTTGCCAGCGGGCGCATCGGGGGTGACGGGCTTGGCCAGCTTCAGGTAGTCCTTGCCTTCCTTGAACTTGGCCTGTGCGTTGGCGCCAGTAGCGAAAGGCAGGCTCAGCGCGGAAGCGGCAGTAGCGGAAGCCGCCAAAGTGGAAAACTCACGACGTTTCATGTTTTGTTAACTCCAGTGACAAGTTGCGGTTAGGAGTGTCCTGCACCGCCAAAAGTTCAACGCTGTACGCGGACGATTTGCGCATCCACGCCGGCGCCATCGAGCTTGCCTTTGAGGCCATCGGCATCATCGCGCTTGTTGAATGGGCCCACGCGCACCCGGTATACCGTGCGGCCATTGACTTCGCGCTCGCTCACACGCGCTTCCCAGCCCATCATCGCCAGCTTGGCGCGTTGTGCATCGCCATCGGACTGGCTGCGAAAAGCGCCGGCCTGCACAAAGTACTGGAAGCCGTCGGTGCCATCGGCACTGCGCGACTTGGCCAGATCGCCCAGCGGATCGGCGCCCTGGCCGGCCTTGGGATCGAGCTTGGCGACCTGGGTCTTGTCTGCTGGCTTGTCGGCAGGCTTGGCCGGATCGGGCAGCACCACCTCGGGCTTGGCGGGCTTGTTTTCCACCGGCGGGGTGGCGTTGTCAGCCACGGTGCGCGGCGGCTCTGGCACCACCACGCCCTGCGCGGCCGGCGCCACAGCCGCTGGTGCCCGCGCGGGGTTCTTGCCATAGAGCGGCGAGTTCGGGTCCCAGTTCTGGTTGCGCTGCGCCTCGGCCTTGTCCTTGGCCTCGCCCTTGACGCCACCTTTGTTGACAAACGGCACCGGCACATTGGTGACGTACACGGCCACGGCCAAGGCCGCGCCCACGCCCACCAGCAGCCCCAGGATCAGGCCCAGGATGGTTCCACCACGTTGATGTCGTCGCATTGCAGTTATTACCTTTGTTCGCAAAATCACATGCGCTCTGGTGCACTCACACCCAGCACGGCCAGGCCATTGCGCAGCACCTGCGCGACCGCTGCCACGAGTGCCAGACGGGCCAGTTTGGTGGCTTCGTCATCCACCAAGATACGCTCTGCATCATAGTAGCTGTGGTAGGCCGAGGCCAGGTCACGCAGATAGAACGTAACATCGTGCGGCGCATTGCCAGCGGCGGCGTTGCTCAGCATCTCGGGGTACTGGGCCAGCATCTGCATCAGTGCCTGGGCCTGCGGGCCCTGCAGCGCGCCCAGGTCGATGCCGCTCAGCGCAGGCAGGCCAGCGCCGCCCTGCTCCTGCCAGCCGCGCAGCACCGAGCAGATGCGCGCATGGGCGTACTGCACGTAGAACACCGGGTTGTCGTTGTTCTGGGCCACGGCCAGGTCGACGTCGAAGGTGTACTCGGTATCGGGCTTGCGCGAGAGCAGGAAAAAGCGCACCGCATCCTTGCTGGTCCACTCGATCAGGTCGCGCAAGGTGACATAGCTGCCGGCGCGCTTGCTGATCTTGACTTCTTCACCACCGCGCACCACGCGCACCATGGTGTGCAGCACATAGTCGGGGTAGCCCTGGGGGATGCCGACATTGACGGCCTGCAGACCGGCGCGCACGCGGGCGATGGTGCCGTGGTGGTCCGTGCCCTGGATGTTGACGGCCTTGCCGTAGCCGCGCAGGAACTTTTGCGTATGGTAGGCCACATCGGGCAGGAAGTAGGTGTAGGTGCCATCGGACTTGCGCATCACGCGGTCCTTGTCGTCACCAAAGTCGGTGGTGCGCAGCCACAACGCGCCATCTTGCTCATAGGTGTGGCCGCTGGCGATCAGGCGCTTGACGGTCTCGTCCACATGGCCGTTCTGGTACAGGCTCGACTCGAGGTAGTACTCGTCAAACTTGAGGTTGAAGGCCTGCAGATCCTTGTCCTGCTCGTTGCGCAGGTAGGCCACCGCAAAGTTGCGGATGTTGTCGTAGTCCTCGACATCGCCATTGGCGGTGAACGCACGGTCATCGGCCTCGATGGTCTGCTTGGCGAGGAACGCCTGGGCAATATCGCCAATGTAGTCGCCGTTGTAGAAGTTCTTGGCCAGCGGGTTCTCGCTGTCGGTGGGCCAGCAGTCGTCACCGGGCTTGAAGCCCTTGGCACGCAGCTGGGTGCTCTTGGTCAAGGTGTCGATCTGCACGCCCGCGTCGTTGTAGTAGAACTCGCGGTGCACGGACCAGCCCTGGCTGCCATAGAGGTTGCAGATCGCATCGCCCAGCGCGGCCTGGCGGCCATGGCCCACGTGCAGCGGACCGGTGGGGTTGGCCGAGACAAACTCGACAATGATCTTTTCATCGCGCTGGGGCTGCATGCCAAAGCGCTCGCCCTGGGCCAGCACTTCCTGCACCACCTGCTGCTTGGCAGCGGGCTTGAGGCGCAGGTTCAAAAAGCCGGGACCGGCGATCTCGACCGCTTCCACCCATTGCGCAAAGGCGGGCGCTGCCTCCAGTGCGGCCTTGAGCTGCTCGCCCAGTGCGCGGGGATTGGCCTTGAGCGGCTTGGCCAGCTGCATCGCGGCGGTCACGGCATAGTCGCCGTGGGCGGCCACCTTGGGCGTTTCAAAGGCCGCACGGCTACCTGCGCCAGGCGACAATTTCTCGAGCTCGGCAGCAAGCACTGCGAGCAAATCTTTTTTGACTTGCAACATATTTGAAACTTAGACGAAGCAGTTACCAGCGCCAGGCCGGTTTACCAGCCCCGGGCATAAAACACGGCGACGGCGGCGATCACGGGAATCAGATGGGCTTGCCACATGACCCATTTACGCGTGGCGCGCACCTCGGCGTCCCCGGGCAAAGCGCCATTGTCGCGCAATTGCCGTAACCAGCGGCGGAACACGGCTGTCGGCTTGAACGACAGCACCACGCCGACGACGACCAAGGTCATCTTCAGGTGAAACAGCGGCTGGCTGACATACCAGGTCACGCCCTTGGCGCCCAGAAACAGGCGCAGCAGGCCGGTGGCCAGCACCGCCAGCGCGGCAAAGGCGTAGATCAGATCGAGGCGCGCCAGGCGCTGCACCACGGCCCCATTCATCCACTCGGCGCGGCACAGCGCCGCCTCGCTGGAGAGAAAAACCACCATGGTCAACAAGGCCAGCAGGTGCAGGCAGGCCAGAACAGCTTCCAAAGTCATCGTGTTACTCCATCTTTTTCCAGAAATCGGCTCGTTCGTAGTGCTGCTTGACGAAATCGATCCACAGCCGCACCCGCAGCGGCAGGTGCTTGCGCTGCTGGAACATCACATAGATGCCGTTGGGCGGCGCGGCAAAGTCCTCCAGCACCTCGACCAGGCGGCCGGCGGCAATCTCGGACTCGACCTCCCAGGTGCTGCGCCAAGCAATGCCCCAGCCTTGCTGGCACCAGTCGTGCAGCACCTGGCCGTCCGAGCAATCGAGCGGGCCGCCGGGCTTGAGGTAGACCACCTCGCTGGCGCCAGTGGCTGCCGGCATGCGAAACGCCCAGCCCCGCGTCTGCGAGGCCTCGCTCGACAAGGTCAGGCAGTCATGCTGGCTCAGCTCGCTGGGGTGGCGCGGAATGCCCCGGCGGCGCAGGTACTCGGGCGTGGCCACGCACAGGCGCCGGTTGTCCGCCACGCGCACGCTGACCAGCGAGGAATCGGGCAGGTCGCCCACGCGGATCGCGCAGTCATAGCCCTCACCGGCCAGGTCGACCAGGCGGTCGCTCAGGTTCAGCGAGATCGTCACGTCGGGGTGGCGCGCATGGTAGAGCGGCAGCAGCGGCGCCACATGGCGGCGCCCAAAGCCGGCCGGCGCGGTCACGCGCAGATGGCCTGTGGCCTTGATGCCGCCGGCGCTGACGCTGGCCTCGACACTGGCCAGCTCGGCCAGCAGGCGCTGGCAGTCTTCCAGAAAGGCCGCGCCCTCGTAGGTCAGGGTGAGCTTGCGGGTGGTGCGCACCAGCAGCTTGACACCCAGGCGCTCCTCCAGCGCATCGAGCCGGCGGCCCATGATGGCCGGGGCCACGCCTTCGGCCTTGGCAGCGGCCGTGAGGCTGCCGCGCGAGGCGATGGCGACAAATGATTCGAGCTGCTTGAGGCGATCCATACCAGACAGAACACAGAAAATACGCAAAGCCCGCTGGCCGCCGCTTGTGCGACGCGCTGGCAGGGCCACAGCCTATTATCATCGGGGCTCCGGCCTGGCGGGCGCATGAAAGCGCACATCCCGCTGCGACATCATTGACAGCCGCTCTTTTCCTGCGCCCCCGCTCCTATGCCGCCAGCTTCAACGCCGCCCACCAGCACCCCCTCCAGCGCCGACGCCCTCTGGTACGCCCCCGCCCAGCTGCTGCGCCTGTTTGGCAGCAGCCCCGTTGCCATGGCCTACTGGGGCCGTGACCAGCGCCTGCGCCTGGCCACACCGCAGTGGTGCGAATGGTTTGGCGTGCCCACGACCGGCATCGTCGGCCAACTGCTCGACGAAGCGCTGCCGCCCGACTTTGCCCAGCAGCACCACGACGCGCTGCAGGCCGCCGCCCAGGGCCTGCGCCAGCAGTTCGACACGCGCAAGACCGATGCCCATGGCCATGTCGCCTGGCGCCGCATCAGCCTCTCACCCCACCTCTGGCCCGGGCCGGCAGGCAACAAAACCGCCCAGGGCGTGCTGATGCTGATGCAGGACTGCAGCGCCGAATACGCCAACGCGGCGCAAACCGACGACCTGCGCGCGCAGCTGGCCGCTCTCTCGTCCACCGATCTGGAGCGCACCGAAGAGAAAAGCGAGCTGCTCAAGCTGCGCACCTTGCTGGACTGGCGCACCGCCATGCTCACCGAGCACAGCGAAATGCTGCAGCTGCTCTCGCATGAGATCCGCCAGCCGCTCAACAACGCTTCGGCCGCGATGCAGGCCACCATGTCGGCCATTGCCGAGCTGCAGCTGAGCCAGACCACCCCGGCCACCAAGGCCTTGCTGCGCGCCGAGCATGTGCTCCAGCAGGTCATCGGCACCCTGGACAACACCTTGGCGGCCGGCACCATTCTTGCCGTGGGCGGGCGCGCTGGCGCCTCGTCCGATACCGACCTGCCGACCCTCGTCAACCTGGTGCTGCACGACATCGCTGCCGATGCCCGCCCGCGCATCCAGGTGGTCTGGGATGCCGAGGCGCGCACGGTGCAGCTGCACCCGGCGCTGATGCGGCTGACCATCCGCAACCTGCTCAACAATGCGCTCAACTACGCCCCGGCTGACAGCCCGGTGCTGCTGCGCCTGGCCGATTCGGACGACCCGTTGGCGCTGATCATCGAGGTGATCGACGAAGGCCCGGGCATCCCCGACAGCCTGCGCCCGCGCCTGTTCGAGAAAGGCACGCGCGGCACCGAACACCGCCACCGGGCGGGCGCGGGCCTGGGTCTGTTCATCGTGCGCTCGGTGGTGCAGTTGCACCAGGGCACCGTGCAGGCCTTGCCGCGCCAGCCAAACGGCACCATCATGCGCATTGAGTTGCCCCAAGGGCTGGACGATTAGCCAGCCAGGCGATGGCCACCGGCCGCTTGCCCCTGCAGAAGCTGGCACCGCGCTTCTCAGGACTTTTCACCGACTGCACCATTTCACGGAACCACCATGCTCCCCGCCACGCTCGCCCTGGTCGACGACGACCCCGAATACAGCGAATTTCTGGCCCAGCACTTGCGCAACCAGGGCGTTCAGGTACAGGTTTACAACGACAGCAGCGACCTGCTGGCCGACATCGAGCCCTACCGTTTTGACTTCTATGTGCTGGACCTGATGCTGCCCGGCGTCAACGGCACCGACCTGCTGCGCATTCTGCGCAAGCGCAACCAGGCGGGCGTGCTGATCGTCTCGGGCCGGCTGGGCCCCGAAGTGTTTGCCGAGGTCATCAATGCCGGCGCCGACATGTACCTGACCAAGCCGGTGACCTTCGAGCAGGTGGAGCTGGCCGTGCGCGCCGTGCACCGCCGCATCATGACCACCGCCCAGGTCGCCACGGCCTGGAAGCTCGACAGCCACCGCAGCCTGCTGCTGACCCCCGATGGCCAGAGCGTGGACCTGAGCCCCACCGACCTGATGCTGATGCAGTGTTTTCTAAAAGCCCAGGGCGCCGTCGTAGGCCGCGACCAGATCCGTGAGCTGCTGGGCTACCCGACGGCCAGCGACTCCGACAACAGCCTGCACGCCACCATCTACCGCCTGCGCCGCCGCATCGAAAAGGCCACGCCGCTGGCGGTGCCGCTGCAATCGCAGCAAAAAGTGGGCTACCAGTTCCGCGCGCCGCTGGTCTCGGCCTAGCCTGCGCAGCACGGGCGCTGCAAAAGCCAACGGGCCCATCGGGGCCCGTTGTGCGGTGGCGGCCAACGCCGCTTCGCGCGTATTTACATGCTCATGTTCGACTCGACATCGGCTACCTTGCGGCGGGCCAGCGCCAGGTTGGAGCGGGCCTTGTCCAGCACGTAGTAGACGAAGATGCCGGCCAGCTTCTGCGATGGGCGGATGATGTGGTACTGCTTGCCCAAGGTGATAAGGATGTCGTCGATGTTGTCGTTCAGGCCCAGGGCCTTCATCGTCTTCATCTTGGCGCGCACCACTTCGGTGTTGCCGGCCGCTGCCAGCTCCATGTCCACACCGCTGCCGATGCTGCCCAGCATCATGCCGCTGCTGTAGTCCACCACGGCAGCGCACAGCGCGCCGTCCATCGTCATCAAGTCGCTCAAGCTGTCGTTCAGATTTGCCATGTCGATCTCCAATCCATGTGATCTATATCAAGCACTACCACCTTATTAAGGTATAGATGATTCTAATAAGTCACTTCTGATCAGAGCAATCATTCTCTGCATGCGGCAGTCACCCAGGCAGGTGCGCCCGGCGCAGGAATCTGACATTTGGATAGCAGCCGCGCATGGGCTGGCTTGTGCCCGCCTGCAAAAACAGCGGGCAGCAGCGCGGCCCGCAACTCGTAACAAAGCGTATGTTATTTGCGACGCGACGGCGCCATGGCGGTACGCCAGGTAACAACCATGGCCGCTCAGCAGCGCTGGCGCGGCCTAGCGCGGCCCGGCCCACCCTTACATGGTCATCGCGCTTTCGACGTCGGTCACCTTGCGGCGTGCCAGCGCCAGGTTGGCGCGCTTGTTGTCGAGCACGTAGTACACAAAGATGCCGGCCAGGCGCGAGCAAGGACGGATGATGTGGTACTGCTTGCCCAGCGTGATGAGGATGTCGTCGATGTTCTCGTTCAGGCCCAGGGCCTTGATGGTCTTCATCTTGGCGCGCACCACTTCGGTGTTACCGGCAGCTGCCAGCTCCATGTCCACGCCGGTGCCGGCGCTGGCCAGCATCATGCCGCTGTTGTAGTCGACAACCGCTGCGCACAGAGCGCCTTCCAGAGACATCAGATCATTCAAGCTGTCGGTCAAATTCGCCATGGAAACACTCCTGAAAAGCGAAGGCGCGTGGAAAATTACCGCCTCCTGATGAAAATGATTGTATCTGATCATTTCTGATTTCCATCAAGCTTTGCGCGCTTTTTCTGATGGCTTGCTACTTTTGGGCAACAGCTGTGCTAGGGCGCTGCAGCGAGCCAGCGCCTACGCTGGCAGCAGCCCTGACAGAGGCTTGATATATAAATACGCTGGATCAGATCATTCAAACCATCACATCCACGCCCAGCTAACGAGGCGCTGGCAGCCGTTGATTACATCCATAAAAGTCATATATCAAAGTGTTTTTAATGGATTGATTGCCATGGTGGGTATGGAATAAAGTGTGCTGATGGGTGCTCCCGCGCACCTGCAGTTGTTAAGTATTGAAAGGTAGACACCATGACTGAACGCACCACCGTCCACGGCCTGCAAGTGGCCCAGGTTCTGTATGACTTTGTGAACACCCAGGTGCTGCCAGGCACGGGCGTGGAGCCCGCTGCGTTCTGGCAAGGTTTTGATGCCATCGTCTCTGACCTGGCGCCCAAGAACGCGGCCCTGCTGGCCGAGCGCGACCGCCTGCAGGCCGAGCTGGACAGCTGGCACAAGGCCCACCCCGGCCCGATCACCGACATGCCGGCCTACCGCCAGTTTCTGACGCAGATCGGCTACCTGGTCGAGCAGCCCAAGGACGTGAAGGCCAGCACCGAGAACGTGGACTCCGAGCTGGCCGTGCAAGCCGGCCCCCAGCTGGTGGTGCCCATTCTCAATGCCCGCTATGCACTGAATGCCGCCAACGCCCGTTGGGGTTCGCTGTATGACGCGCTCTACGGCACCGATGCCATCAGCGAAGACGGTGGCGCAGAAAAGGGCAAGGGCTACAACCCCGTGCGCGGTGCCAAGGTCGTGGCCTATGCCCGCCAGTTCCTGGACCAGGCCGCATCACTGGCCCAAGGCTCGCATGCCGATGCCACCGGCTACGCTGTTGAAGGCGGCCAGTTGGCCGTCTCCCTGAAGGACGGCAGCAAGACCGGCTTGAAGGACGCCGCCAAGTTTGTCGGCTACCAAGGTGATGCCGCCGCACCCCAATCGGTGCTGCTGAAGAACAACGGCATCCACATCGACATCATCATCAACAAGGCCACGCCCATTGGCAGCAGCGATGCCGCCGGCGTCTCCGACGTGGTGGTGGAAGCGGCGCTGTCGACGATTCTCGATCTGGAAGACTCGGTGGCGGCGGTGGATGCCGAAGACAAGGTCAACGGCTATGCCAACTGGCTGGGCATTCTCAAGGGCAGCCTGACCGAGTCCTTCGACAAGGGCGGCAAGACGGTGACCCGGGGTCTGAACGCCGACCGCGAGTACACGGGCGCCAATGGCGACCGCCTCAAGCTCCATGGCCGCTCGCTGATGTTCCTGCGCAATGTCGGCCACCTGATGACCAACCCGGCCATCCTCTGGGGCGCGGACCAGAAAGAGATCCCCGAAGGCATCATGGACGCGGTGGTGACCACGGCGATTGCCATGCACGACCTGCAGGGCAAGGGCGCCCAGGGCATCCGCAACAGCCGCACCGGCAGTGTCTATATCGTCAAGCCCAAGATGCACGGCCCGGCCGAAGCGGCCTTTGCCAACGAGCTGTTTGGCCGCGTCGAGCAGATGCTGGGGCTGCCCGCCAACACCGTCAAGCTCGGCATCATGGACGAGGAGCGCCGCACCACGGTGAACCTGAAGGCCGCGATTGCCGCAGCGCCTGCGCGCGTGGCCTTCATCAACACCGGCTTCCTGGACCGCACCGGCGATGAAATGCACACCGCCATGTACGCCGGCCCCATGGTGCGCAAGGCCGACATGAAGACCTGCGCCTGGCTGCCCGCCTATGAGAAGAGCAATGTGCTGGTGGGCCTGACCATGGGCCTGCGCGGCCGCGCCCAGATCGGCAAGGGCATGTGGGCCATGCCCGACCTGATGAAGGCCATGCTCGAGCAGAAGATTGCCCAGCCCAAGGCCGGCGCCAACACCGCCTGGGTGCCCTCGCCCACCGGCGCCACCCTGCATGCGCTGCATTACCACCAGGTCAATGTGGCCGAGGTGCAAAAGGAGCTGGAAAAGACCAGCGCCGATGCCGAGCGCGACAACCTGCTCAATGCCATCTTGCAGGTGCCCGTGGCCGCCAACCCGAACTGGAGCGACGCCGACAAGCAGCAGGAAGTGGACAACAACGTCCAGGGCATCCTCGGCTATGTGGTGCGCTGGATCGACCAGGGCGTGGGCTGCTCCAAGGTGCCCGACATCCACAACGTGGGCCTGATGGAAGACCGCGCCACCCTGCGCATCTCCAGCCAGCACATCGCCAACTGGCTGCAGCACGGCATCGTGACCGAGGCGATGGTGCGCGACAGCTTCGCCCGCATGGCCAAGGTGGTCGATGGCCAGAATGCTGGCGATGCGGCTTACAAGAGCCTGGTGGCCAACCCCCAGGGCGCCGCCTTCCAGGCCGCGCTGGACCTGGTGTTCAAGGGCAAGGAACAGCCCTCGGGTTACACCGAGCCATTGCTGCACGCCTGGCGCCTGAAGGTCAAGGCCGGTGCCTGAATAGAGCTTGTGGCGCTCAGCGCCAGCGCCCAAGGTGTACCCCAGGGTAAACACCAAGAGCAGCCCCTGTGGCTGCTTTTTTTATAGCAACTCAGCTAATCCTCTTCTAAGCCTGCCCAGTTGGAGCAGGCTTTTTTACGTATTCGTAAAAACAAAGCTCAAAAGTAAAGCGAGTTGCCAATTTGCAGATCTTTGTAAAGAAATTGCCTACGCATCGATTCAGTTTATAGCCTCATATGTAATCCACTTGTTACCTGCATATTTGTTTTCTATAGGCAGTTTCAAAAAACAAAATCTGATTGCTACTAGATATTTCTTATGTCATGAAATATTCATGAATCACCCGGTTTCAACTCGTCATTTCTCCGTGCCGGACTGCAGTTAAAAACACGCCTTAGCAAGTTTTCGTCTATCGGCAAGGAGCTATTGACCATGGGCCATCAATCCATTACAGGCGCCAAGCAGGCATTCATCCAGGCACTGGCAAAACAGCGGCATCTGCTGCTGTGCGCAGGCCTGGGGCTGAGCGCCTCGGTATTCGCCCAAAACAACCAGCAGGTGGTGGTCAATGGCGGCATCGTCAATATCTCCGGCCCAGCGGCCCAGGCGGTGATGAATATCTCGTCAAACAAGAACATTCGCCAGATCCGCGGCAACAACCAGGTGACCTCGGTCAATGGCGTGGTCGCGAACATGGCCAGTTTCGGGGCCTATAGCGAATTGAATATTGCGTCGCGCAATGGCGGTGTTGGCAGTGGCAGCCAGGTGGTTTCCGTCGGTGGCCCCGTGGTCAACCAGGCCACCGGCACCGGCATGCGCAGCGTAGTGAACATTGGCGGACGGTAGCAGGGCGCCCTGCGGCCGCACGCCGATGAACGGTTCGGTTTCTCCGACAGGGGAGCTGACTGCAGAGGTGCATCACAAGGATGTGCACCATATTCTTTCAGTAACGAGGAGATTTTTATGAAGAAGTTTTTCGCAATTCTGGTGTCGGTTTCGGCTATCGCCATGTCTGCCCAGGCAGAAGTGAAGATCAAAGGCAACAACGACCAGAAGGTCACCGTGAAAAACGGCGCTGTCGCCAATATGGCCATTGGCGCTGGTGCCACTGCCACGCAAAACCTGGCGTCCAACAAGGGCAACGTCAATATCGGCGGCAATAACAAGCAGGAAGTCTCGGTCACCAATGGTGCCGTGGCCAATATGGCGATCGGCGCGATGACCAAGGCCGAGCAAAACCTCGCCTCCAACGACGGCAAGTAATCCCCGCCCCTTCATCCCCGCTGGCCACCGATTGCGTCTGGAGACCGTTCGCTGGCCGGCCCCTATCAAAAAGATCTTCTGCAGAGCATTCGTCAGCGCTATAGGATGCGGCCGCATTTCTTAGCCTGCCGACCGCTGTGCAGAGGGTCCCTCCAGGAGACTGCGCATGAAAGCCAGCTATGCCGGGGTATGGGTTCTCGCCCTGTTGTGCGCCGCCGCGCAGGCGCAGCAAAAGCCACCCGCAGGCCGCACCGGGCTCGACCCCGCCTCACGCAACAAGGTGAGCAATGCCATGGCCCGCAACTACCTGACGGAGCAGGACTCCAGATCCGCCATCGAGCGTGAAATGGTCACCGGCCCCTCGGGCAAGAACTGCAATACCAATGTGGGTGCCGCCCCCCAGATCAACGAAGGCACGGCCGGTATCGGTAACCGCTATGGGGCGGGCAATGCCGACCAGGTGACCGTCGTACGTGGCTCCGTCATCAATATCTGCAAATAAACACGATGGCTTCTGCGCCAGAGCCAGAAAACTCTGCGCAGCCACCCCGGGACGAGGGAGCCCGGCAGGACGCTGACCCCAGCGGCAGCCCCACCATCGCCATAACGAATAACCACCATGCATCTTTCATCGATTCGCCGCCTGGCGCTCGCGCCCTGCGTGCTGGCCTTGTCTGCCTGCAGCATCCAGCCCACCTTGTCCGACCGCAAGGACATCATTGAAAAGGGCATCACCGAGCAGTCGCCGCTGGTCACGCCCACCAAATCCGCATCGGCGATGCGCGAAGGCCTGGCCTGCATGGACCGCATGCTGGCGGCCGAGCAGGTGCCCTCGACCCTGGTGGCGGTCAAGAGCATCCCCGATCCCTCGGGCCTCTTTTCCACCGGCACCAAGGAGATGGTGATCACGGCGCTGTCGCGCATGTCGCGCACCAGCCAGGCCTTCCGCGTGGTCGACTATGAAGTTGATGCGCTCAAGCAGGACACCGTGCAGACGATGACCAGCCTGCTGCTCAACAACGGCCAGATCGAGCTGCGCAAGCCGCAGATCTATGTCTCGGGCGCCATCAGCTTTGGCGACAAGACGGTGGTCTCCAAGCGCAGCAGCCTGGGCGTCTCCACCGCCAATACCGACACCGGCTACAGCTGGGACTTGCTGGGCACGGTCGTGGGGCTCGACCTGCATCTGGGCGACATGAACTCCCGCACGCTCTACCCCGGTCTGGATTCGGCCAACGAGCTGGTCGTCGCCACCGGCGGCCGCTCGGTCGAGATCGGCGGGCGCGCCACCGGCCTGCCCAAGCACATCTACCGCCTGGGCGTGCAGTACGAAGTGGCTGCCGATGTGAACCAGGGCGCAGGCGCGGCCGTGCGCCTGCTCGTCGACCTGGCCACCATCGAGCTGGTGGGCAAATGGGCCAAGGTGCCGTACTGGGAATGCATCGACTACGAGCAGAACCATCCCGAATTCAAACGCCAGATGCGCACCTGGTTTGACGAGCAAGGCGCGGCCGACCGCATCACCTTGGCCCAGCGCGTGCTGCAGGCCGAAGGCGCCTGGAGCGGCCCCATCGATGGCAACGACTCCACCGCGCTGCGCAATGCGCTGGCGCTCTACCAGGCATCGCTGGACCTAACCCCGGTTGGCGTCGTCAACTTCGAGACCTATATGGGCCTGCTGCGCCTGTATGCCGGCATGTCGGCCGATGACAAGATCGCCTCCAGCTACTCGCCGCAAAGCGACGAGCTGAAGCCGCGCCCGCATGGCCTGCCGGACAACGAGCCGACCACCGACGCGTTGGCGCTGTCCTTGCTCGGCCACAAGGAGCTGGCATCGCAGCTGCCCATCGGCACCTCGGTGGTGCTGCGCGTGGCACCGGCCCGTACCGGCTTCCTCTACTGCTACTACCAGGATGCCGCCCAGGTGGTCACCCAGGTCTATCCCAACCCGCAGCAGCAGGCCGTGGTGGCCCAGGGTCGCATCGGCCTGATGGTGCCCGATGTGTCGCAGGCCAACTCCTTCCTGATCGAGACCGCCCGCCCCGGCGTGGAGCAGGTGTACTGCGCCCAGACCACCAAGCCGCTGACCGGCCGCGTGCCGGTGGCCCTGACCCAGGCCCAGCTCGCGCCGATCGAGGGCCTGACCACAATCGAAGCCGTGCAGCAGCAGATTGCTGCGCAGACCGGCGTCATCGCCCAGTCGCAGCTGCGCTGGGAGGTGGAAGGCCCCGTGGCCGCTGTTCCCGCCCAACCGGCCCCTGCCGCCGCCCCCGCACGCCGCGGCAAAACGCGATGAGGCGCCTCGCAGCAACCGGCCGCCGTGCCGGCCTCCTGGCGCTGACCGGTGGGCTGCTGCTGCAGGCCTGCGCCAGCTGGGCCGCCATCGTGCTGCCATCGGCAGGCGGCGGCGATGCCGGCGCAGCCAGCAGCAGCAGCCAGGCCCCGGCAGCGCCCGCCGCGCCGGGCGCCGCGTCGTCCATCCGCATACCGGCCCAGCGCAGTGATGCCAGCCTGCAGGCGCTGCGCAGACAGGCGCAGGAAGGCGATGTCAGCGCCCAGTTCGAGCTGGGCATGTACTACTACCAGAACGCCGGCCTGCCGCAAGCGGGCGCCCAGGCCCGCCAGTGGCTGGGCCAGGCCGCCGCCCAAGGCGATGCCCGGGCCATGGCGGCGCTGGGCTACATGCTGGGCACGGGCACCGGTGGTGTGCGGGATGTGCCCACCGGCCGCCAGTGGCTGCAGCGCGCAGCCGATGCACGCCTGGCCAAGGCCACCTACCTGCTGTCCCTGGTCGAGCGCCGGGTGACCGGCCCCAAGGCCATGCAGCAGTCGCGCTTGCTGCTGGAGCAGGCCGCGCGCGATGGCGATGCGATGGCGCTCAATGACCTGGCCGTCGAGCGCGAGCTTGAAGGGCGCATGAACGAGGCCAAGGAGCTGTACGCCCAGGCCCAGGCCGGCGGCAGCCAGACGGCGGCGCAAAACCTGGGCCGCATCGCCAGCTACCAGCGCGCCAGCACCGCCGAGCAGCTGGGCCGCCTGCGCGCCCGTGCCGACGAGGGCAATGCCAATGCGCTGCTGGAGCTGGCCTACCGCTACCACCTGGGGCGCGGTGTGCAGCGCAATTTCGCCACCGCCATCCAGTACTACCGGCGCGCCGCCGATGCTGGCTCGCCCAAGGCGCGTGAGTTTCTGGCGCTGATCTTCAGCCGCAGCAACGACAAGCAGCCGGTCATCGACGAAGCCTGGATGCAGGAGCTGGCCGCGCGCATCAATGCCGTGGCCTTGCAGGTCGAAGAAAAACACCCCAGCGCGCCGCCCGATCGCCCCCAGCGCGTGGCCGACCCGCTCTCGCAGCTGAGCCAGCAGCCCTTTGCCTGGCCCGAGCCGCCTGCCGCCGATGGCGATGCGGCGGCAGATACCAACACCCCGCCGCTCTCGCAGGAGCAGGTGGTGCCGACCGAGGGGCCTCCCTCTGCCGCGCATGCCCCAGGCATGCAGCCCTCCAACCTGAGTCACAACGCGCCACTCACCGAGTAGCGCAAGAAAGGACAAGCATGCAACAACCCACAATCAAGCAGGCCCTGGCCGTGCTGACCCTGAGCCTGGCCGCTGGCGGCGTCTGGGCGCAAGGCGCCGTCATCTCGGCCCCCGGCGTCGATGTGCGCGGCGGCAGCCAGGGTGCTTCGGTCACCGTCAATGGCTCCGTCGTCAATGCGGCCTCGGGCCGTGGCGCCGTGGCCGAGACCAATATCCCCGGCCGCAGCAGCACCGTGCACGGCGGTGCCGGTGGCGCAGCCGTCGTCGTCGAAGGCCAGGGCAAAACGTCGGCCACCATGCGCAGCCAAAAGCGCAGCAGCGGCGGCAGCAACCAAGCCCATGTGAACGCCAATATGTCGGGCTCCAACCTGCCACAGGCCAACTTTGCCGGCCATAGCTTCACCAATGTGGACCTGTCCAACTCCAACCTGCAGGGCGCCAACTTCCAGGGCGCCGAGCTGGTCAATGTCAGCCTGGACAACTCCAACCTGGCCGGCGCCAACCTGACGGGCGCGACCCTGGTCAATGTGTCGATGGAAGGTGCATTGACCACCGGCGCGATCTGGACCAACGGCCAGCGCCGTTAAGGAAAACGGCAACCCTTCTAGCCCCCAGGCCGCCGGCCAGCCATTACCATGCGCGAATGATACAAATAAATGTCATTCGCACTGACGGCTGGCTGCCCGGCCTGTTGGGCTTGGCGCTGCTGGCCGGTTGCGCCAGCCAGGCGCCGCAAAACTCCGCCTCGGCCAACGCCGAGTTGGACCGGTCGACCATGTCACTGGCCGAAGCGCCCGATGTGCTGCTGCTGGGCGAGCAGCATGATGCCGCCGCGCACCAAGCCTGGCAGCAGGCCACGGTGGCCCATTGGGCGGCACGGCGGCAATTGGCCGCTGTCGTGCTGGAGATGGCCGACGCCGGCCACAGCACCCAGGGCCTGGCCCCCAGCGCCAGCGAAGCCCAGGTGCAGCAGGCGCTGGCCTGGAATGACAAGGGCTGGCCTTGGCGCCACTACGGCCCGGCGGTGATGGCGGCGGTGCAGGCGGGGGTGCCCGTGCTGGGCGGCAATCTGCCGCGTGCGCAGATGCGCGATGTGATGCAGCAAACGCGCTGGGACAGCCACCTGCCCGCTGCTGCATGGCAGCGCCAGCTCGATGCGATTGCCGACGGCCACTGCGGCCTGCTGCCCGACACCCAACTGGCCCCGATGGCGCGCATCCAGCTGGCCAAGGACGACAGCATGGCCCAGGCCGCCACCGCCCAACTGCAGCCAGGCAAGACGGTGCTGCTGATCGCCGGGCGCGGCCATGTGCTGCGCAGCATCGGCATTCCGACCTGGCTGCCTGCAGGCACCCGATCGGTGGTGGCCATTGGCCAGGCGGGCAGCCAGGCCCAGGCCGATGCGGCCGACCGCGACTGGGTGCACAGCACCCCGGCGCTGCCGGCCCAGGACCACTGCGCCGCGCTACGCGAGAAGTGGAAAAAGTAAGGCTTCAGGTCACGGGGGCGGGGTTGAACAGCACCAGCGCATTGTGCAGCTGCCACTCTTCCGCCCAGGTCTTCTTGCGGCCACTGGCCACCTCCAGCATCAGGCGGAACATCTCCCAGCCCATCTCCTCGATGCTCGCTTCGCCATCGGCAATGCGCCCGGCGTTCACATCCATCAGGTCATGCCAGCGGCGTGCCAGATCGCTGCGCGTGGCCACCTTGATCACAGGCACCTGCGCCAGCCCATACGGCGTGCCGCGCCCGGTGGTGAACACATGCAGGTTCATGCCGGCGGCCAGCTGCAAGGTGCCGCAGATAAAGTCGCTCGCGGGCGTGGCCGCATAGACCAGGCCGCGCTGGATGCCGCGTTCGGCCAGCCGTTGGCCGGGCGAGAGCACGCCGGTGATGGGCGCCGTGCCGCTCTTGATGATTGAGCCCATGGCCTTTTCCACGATGTTGGACAGGCCGCCCTTCTTGTTGCCCGGCGTGGTGTTGGCGCTGCGGTCCACCTTGCCCTTGTCCAGGTAGGCGTCGTACCAGGCCATCTCGTCGATCATCGCCTGGGCCACCTCGGGGGTTGAGGCGCGCGAGGTCAGCTGGTCAATGCCATCGCGCACCTCGGTCACTTCGCTGAACATCACGGTGGCCCCTGCGCGCACCAGCAGATCGGTGCAAAAGCCAACGGCCGGGTTGGCGGTGACGCCGCTGAAGGCATCACTGCCGCCGCACTGCACGCCCACGACCAGCGCACTGGCTGGCACGGTCTCGCGCCGGCGCTGGTTCAGCCGCGCCAGGTGCGCCTCGGCCCGGGTCATGATCGACTGCACCATCGACATAAAGCCCACATGGGCCTCGTCCTGCAGGCAGACCACATCGAGCTCGGGCGCGCGCTCATCGGTGATGGGGAAGGAGCCCGGTGGCAGCAGGCGCTCGGGCTGCAGCTTTTCGCAGCCCAGGCTGACGACCATCACCTCGCCGCCAAAGTTCGGGTTGTGGCTGATGTTGCGCAAGGTGCGCTGCGGGATCTCGGCGCCCACCGCATCAATCGCCACACCGCAGCCATAGCTGTGCTCCAGCCCGACGACATCGTCGACCTGCGGGTAGCGCGGCAGCAGCTCGGCCTTGATGCGGCGCACCGCAAAATCCAGCACGCCCGCCACGCACTGCACCGTGGTGGTGATGGCCAGGATATTGCGGGTGCCCACCGTGCCATCGGCATTGCGGTAGCCCTCAAAGGTATAGCCCTCCAGTGGCGGCAGATCGGGCGCGGTCACCGTGGCGATCGGCAGGCCTTCGAGCGAGCGGGCCTCGGGCATCTGCAGCAGGCGCTCATGCACCCAGCTGCCCGCGGCAATGGCCTGGCGCGCATAGCCGATCACCACGTTGTAGCGGCGCACGGCCTCGCCTTCTGCCAGGTCCACCAAGGCGACCTTGTGGGCCTGCGGCACCTGCTCGACCAGGCGCAGGCCCGAGGGCAGCACCGTGCCGGCCGGCAGCCCGCCGTCATTGGCGATGATCGCGACGTTGTCCGCCGCATGCATGGAAATCGAAAGTGGGGTCGTTCTGGCTTGTGTCATGGCAAATACTCTCTACGGCGGTGCTCCGGCAGCGTAGCGCATGCGCGCTGCCGGCCCGCCTGGCACCTGTCGCTTTGCGCGACAGGGCCGCACGCAAACGCTCAATCGGCCTTGATACCGGCGGCCTGGATCACCTGCGCCCATTTGGCCACCTCGGCCTTCTGGAACTCGGCCAGCTCGGCCGGCGTCATCGTCGAGGGCTGCATGCCAAAGGCCTTCAGGCGGGCCTGTACCTCGGGCGTGGCGACGATCTTCATGATCTCGGCATGCAGGCGGTCCACCACCGGCTTGGGCGTACCCGCAGGCGCAAACACTGCCTGCCAGGAGCCCATGTCGAAGCCCTTTTCACCGGCTTCGGCAATGGTGGGCACATCGGGCAGCGATTCCAGGCGCTTGGAGCTGGTCACCGCAATCGGGCGCAGCTTGCCGGCCTGGATATGCGGGCCGACCACCAGGGCCGTGTCAAACATCATGTCCACCTGGCCGCCGATGACATCCTGCACCGCCGGGCCGCTGCCCTTGTAGGGCACATGGGTGAACTTGACCCCCGTCTGGTAGGCCAGCAGTTCCAGCGCCATGTGGTTGGAGGTGCCGCTACCGGGCGACGCCGAGGTCAGCCCGCCGCTGGAGGCCTTGGCCTTGCTACCGGCCATCACATCGGCCAGGGTCTTGAAGGGGCTGGAGGCGGGCACCACCAGCACCAGCGGGCCCGAGCCCAGCATCGCGACCGGCGTGAAGGACTTGACCGGGTCGTAGTCGAGCTTGGAATACAGGCTGATATTGATCGCATGCGAGCTGATGGTGCCGCCCAGGATGGTGTAGCCATCGGGCGCGGCGCGCGCGGCCAGGGCCGAGCCCACGCTGCCGCCGGCCCCGCCCTTGTTCTCGATGATCATCGGCGTGCCCAGCGCCTTGCCCAGCGGCTGGGCGATCACACGTGCCAGGGTGTCGGTATTGCCGCCGGGCGGAAACGGCACCAGGTAGGTGATGGATTTGCCGGTGGGCCAGCTGCTTTGCGCCAGCGCGGAGCTGCTGGCCAGGCCGGCGCCCAGCATCAGGGCGCTGGCCGCGAGCGAGCTTTGGATCAGGGTTCTGCGTTGCATGGATGTCTCCTTGGTTTGTAATCGTCGAAAGCAATGAACTCGGTGGGGATCAAAAACGCGGCTGCTTGCCGTCAAAGCTGGGGTCGTACTTGCGCATCTGGCCCAGGTCATCGCGGTTGCGGATGCCGCAGTGCAGGTAGTTGTCATGCAGGCGCGCCAGCGCATTGCGGTCCAGGCGTACGCCCAGGCCTGGCGTTGTCGGCACGCGCAGGCTGCCCGCTTCAAACTGCAGGCGCCCACCTTCGATGACCTCCTCGTCCTGCCAGGGGTAGTGGGTGTCGCAGGCATAGGTGAGCAAGGGCACGCTGGCGCAGAGATGTGTCATCGCCACCAGGCTGATGCCCAGGTGCGAGTTGCTGTGCATCGACAGGCCCAGGTCAAAGGTGCGGCACAGGGTGGACAGGCGCTGCGTCGCACGCAGGCCGCCCCAGTAGTGGTGGTCGCTCAGCAAAATCTTCACTGGGCAGCCCATCTCGGCATTGCGCCGGAACTCGGCAAAATCAGTCACCACCATATTGGTGGCCAGCGGCACCTCGCAGGCGCGGGCCACGGCCGCCATGCCGTCCAGCCCGGGCGCCGGGTCTTCGTAGTACTCCAGCACACCGCGCAGCTTGTCGACAATGCGCAGGCTGGTCTCCACCGTCCAGTTGGCATTCGGATCGATGCGCAAAGGCAGGCCGGGAAAGGCCTCGGCCAAGGCCAGAATGCCGGCGGCCTCCTCATCGGGCGGCAAGGCCCCGGCCTTGAGCTTGATGCTTTGGAAGCCGTACTGGCCAATCATGCGCTGCGCCTGCGCCACCAGCTGCTGCGGTGTCAGCGCCTCGCCCCAGGCATCGGGTGCATAGGGCTGGCCGGCATGCTCGGCGTACTTGTAGAACAGGTAGGCCGAGAACGGCACGCTGCTGCGCGCCGCGCCCCCCAGCAGATCGACCACCGGCGCATTCGCCATCTGGCCTTGCAGATCGAGCATGGCCACCTCAAAAGCACTGACCACCTTGGCCACCGTTTTGGATACATGGGTGCCCGGCGCGAGCGACACCTGCTGGCCCAGAAACTCCGAGGCCGTCTGCACCGGTGGCGCCACCAGCGCCGCCACCCGCTGCTCCATCTCGTTGAGCGCCCAGGGCGACAGCCCCACCAAGGCCGGTGCCGCCTTGGCCAGTGCATCGAGCATGGGCTGGTCGCCATAGCTCTCGTTGATCCCCACCAGGCCCGAGGCGGTCTCGATTTCGATGATGGAGCGCAGCGCCCAGGGCTCGTGGATGCCGGCAGCGTTGAGCAGCGGCGGATCGCGGAAGGCAATCGGCGTGATGCGGAGTTGGCGAATGGCGTGTGAGGTACTCATCGTGAAAGCGCAGAAAAAAGCAGAAGGGGTGAAGGCTTGGGAGACAGTGAAGGCTTAGCGCACGGTCATGAAGATCTGCGGCAACCAGGTGGTGAAGGCCGGCACAAAGGTCACCAGGCCCAGCGCAAAGATCAGCGCGCCATAGAACGGCCAGATGGTGCGCATGACGGTGCCCACCGACACGCCGCCAATGGCGCAGCCGACAAACTGGGTCGTGCCCACCGGCGGGGTGTTCAGGCCCAGCGCACAGTTGATCAGCAGCACAATGCCGAACTGCACCGAGCTCATGCCGTAGTGCTGGGCAATCGGCAGGAAGATGGGCGTGCACAGCAAGATGGTGGCGGCCATGTCGAGGAAGGTGCCCAGCAGGAACAGGATGATGTTGATCAGCAGGAACACCATCCAGGGCGTGGTGGTCACCTGGGCCAGCATCTGGCCGGTGAGCTCGGCCACACCGTAGAGGCTGATCAGGTAGCCAAAGGTGCTGGAGATACCGATCAGCAGCAAGATGATGCCGGTGTTGCGCACCGCCTTGGAGGCGGCCTTGACAAAGTGCGACCAGCTCAGCGACCGGTAGACAAACACCGTCAGCGCCAGCGCATAGAGCACGGCGACCACGGCCGACTCGGTGGCGGTGAACACGCCCGACAGAATGCCGCCCAGAATCAGCACCACGACAAACAGACCCGGCAGCGCCGCGGCCAGGCTGCGGCCCACGACCTGCCAGCCGGGGAAGGTGCCGGCCGGGTAGCCGCGCCGCCGTGCCACCCAGTAGGCCGCACCCAGGTTGCTCAGGGTCAGGATCAGCGCCGGGATGATGGCCGCCAGAATCAGCGCCGCAATCGACACCTTGCCGCTGGCCGCCAGCGCATAGATGATGATGTTGTGGCTGGTCGGCATCAGCGCACCCACCAGGGCCGCATGCGTGGTCACGTTGACGGCGTAGTCGGCGTGGTAGCCCTCTTTCTTCATCATCGGGATCATCACCGCGCCCATGGCCGAGACATCGGCCACCGGCGAGCCCGAGACGCCGCCAAACAAGGTGCAGGCCACCACATTGGACATGCCCAGGCCGCCGCGCACATGGCCGATGAGCGCCCGCGCAAAGTTGACGATGCGGTCGGCAATGCCGCCGTGCAGCATCAGCTCACCAGCAAAGATGAAGAACGGAATCGCCAGAAAGGAGAACACCCCCATGCCGGCGGTCATCTGCTGAAAACCCACCTCCAGCGGCAGCCCCTCATAGGCCAAGGTGGCCAGTGCAGACAGACCAATGGAGAAGGCCACCGGCACGCCCAGCAGCAGCAGGACGGCAAAGCTCAGGCTCAGGATCAGCAAGGCTGTGGTCATCACCGCGCTCCTAGTTGGGCTGCACTTCGCGGCCTTGCGCGAGTGCGATCAGGTGTTCGATGGAAAACAGCACAATCAGGCTGCCGGCAAGGATGGCGGGCACATATTTCCAGCCTTCGGACACACCCAGGGTCGGCAGGCGGTAGTCCCAGACCGATTCGGCCAGCGACGCGCAGCCATAGGCCATCGCCGCGCCAAACAGCAGGATCAGCGCATGGATCAGAAACTCCATCTTGGTGCGCAGCCAGTCCGGCGCCAGCACCAAGAGCGACTCCAGCCCGATATGGCCGCTGTCGCGCACACCGACGGCGACGCCGAACATGGTCACATAGAGCACCAGCAACAGCGACAGGCTCTCGGCCCAGGTCGGCGTGTTGTTGAGCACATAGCGGCCAAACACCT
This sequence comes from Comamonas sp. MYb21, assembly GCF_037479395.1. Classification (NCBI taxonomy): domain Bacteria; kingdom Pseudomonadati; phylum Pseudomonadota; class Betaproteobacteria; order Burkholderiales; family Comamonadaceae; genus Comamonas; species Comamonas sp. MYb21. The sequence goes on from NZ_JBBGZC010000011.1 coordinate 238,436, forward strand.
GCCAGCTGACGGCGGCAATCAGCAGCATCAGGCCGGCAATACCCAGCCACATGCACAAGCGCGACAAGGCGCTGCAAATCTTGGTAAACATCGTGGTGCCCGTGCAGGCCCGGGGCGTACAGCCTCCGGGCAAAGAGTTGCAAGGAGCCAGCACCCGGCGGGCGCTGGCATTGGCGTGGGATCAGCGGCGGATCAAGGCGTGTCCTGCGCGCGCTTGACCAGGTCTTTCAACTTGGCATCGGTGATGAACTTGTCATATACCGGCCGCATCGCCGCCTGGAACGGGGCCTTGTCCACCTCGATGATCTCGGCGCCGCCCGCCTTCACGACCTCGAGCGACTTGGCCTCACGCTCGGCCCACTGCTTGCGCATATAGGGCACCGACTCCTTGGCAGCCTGGCGCACCCAGCGCTGCTCCTCAGGCGAGAGCTTGTCAAAGGTCCGTTTGGAGAACAGCAAAATCTCCGGCGCCATCGAGTGCTCGGTCTTGCTGAAGTACTTGGCGACTTCGAACGAGCGCGAGCTCTCGAAGGTCGGGTAGTTGTTTTCGGCTGCATCGATGAGGCCGGTCTTCAGCCCGGTGTAGACCTCGCCCATCGGCATCGGCGTTGCATTGGCGCCCATCGCTTCGAGCATGCTCACCCAGAGATCGGACTGCTGCACGCGCACCTTCATGCCCTTCATGTCGGCCAGGCTCTTGACCGGCCGCTTGGCAGTGAACATCGAGCGCGCACCACTGTCGTAAAAGCCCAGGCCGATGAAGCCCTGCTTCTCACAGGCTTTGAGGATCTCCTCGCCCACGGGGCCATCGAGCACCTTGTGCATATGCTCCACCGAGCGGAACAGGAAGGGCATGGTGGGCACCACGGTCTCGTTGCAGACATTGTTCATCGCGCCCACATTGACCCGCACCATCGCCAGCGCACCAATCTTGGCCTGCTCGATGGTTTCCTTCTCGCCCCCGAGCGCCCCGTTCGGGTAGACGCGGATGCTGTGCTTGCCGCCTGATAGCGCCTTGAGGCGCTCGCCCATGAACTTCACCGCCTGCACGGTCGGGTAGTCGTCCGGGTGGATATCCGATGAACGAAATTCAGTGGCCTGCGCGCTGAGCGCCAGCAGACCGGCAGCCAGCGCTGCACTGAGAGTGGAAAGTCGCATTTGTCTACCTCGTTATCTCTGTGGTTGGGGAACATGCCCGGATGGTTTCCGGGTCTCTGGGTCACACACACCTCGCCTGTTTACAGGGGCCGAAATTCCGTCTCCTCCATTCCTGAAACGCCTGGGCGCAGCGCAAACACGCCACCGGCCAGCGGTTGGTCCGACAGATCGATACCGTCGGGCCGAATCGATGTGACATAGAGCACATCCAGCGCCGGTCCGCCAAAGGCGCACATCGCCGGCTTATTGACCGGCAGCGCCAGCGAGCGGTCCAGCTGCCCATCGGGCCGGAAGCGGTGCACCAGGCCGGCGTCATTGCCGCAGATCCAGTAGCAGCCGTCCACATCGATGGCCGCGCCATCGGGCCGGCCCGGCAGATTTTTCATATCGACAAACAGGCGGCGGTTGTGGGGCGTGCCGCTGCCCGTGTCGTAGTCAAAGGCCCAGATCTGCTGGCTACTGGGGTGCGAATCCGACAGGTACATGGTCCGGCCATCGGGGCTGAAGGCCAGGCCGTTGGGCGTGATCAGCGGGCCCAGCTGCAGGTCCTGCGCGCCGCCTGCCGCCATGTCCTCTGCCCCCAAGCGGTAGAGCTTGCCCACCGGCTGCGCAGCCGCCATGTCCATCAGCATGGTGCCCGCCACAAAGCGGCCCTGGCGGTCGCAGCGCCCATCGTTAAAGCGCATGCCCGGCATCGCGTGGTCGACGGCAGCCAGTTGTTGGGTGTGAGCCTCACCATCGCCCAGCCTCACCTGGTAAATGCCATCTTCCAAGCCGGCAATCCAGCTGCGCGGCTCGCCCTGCCAGGCGGCCATGCAGGCCAGCATCTGCGGCAGCTGCCACTGCCTGGCGCTGCCTTGGCCCGGCTGCCAGCGCTGCAGCAGGCCGCGCGGTATATCGGCCCAGTACAGCGCAGCCTCCTGCGCACGCCACACAGGGCTTTCGCCGGTGGCGTTGCGGGCGTCGAGCACCAGCTCAGCGGCTGTCATGCAGGCTGCTCCGGCGCATCGCCAAAGGGGCCTTGGGCGGTGAAGGCGCCGCCCTGGTAGACGGCGACCGGGTCGTTGGCCGCAGGGGCGGGTTGTGCCTCCACCTGGGCGCGCCAGGGCTCGGAGCTGTCCTTGGGCACAAAGCCCAGGTGCGCGGCGGCATGGTTGTCCCACCAGAGATCGCGGTTGGCCGATGCGCCGTAGACGACGGTATGGCCGACGTTCGGGGTGAACAGGCTTTTCTCGACCAGCTGCACCAGGTCGTCATAGCTCAGCCAGCTGTGCATCATGCGCCGGTCCTTGGGCGCGGGGAAGGACGAGCCAATGCGTATGCTCACCGTCTCGATGCCATAGCGGTCAAAGTAGAAACTCGCCATGTCCTCGCCAAAGGACTTGGACAGGCCGTAGTAGCCATCGGGGCGGCGGCGCGCATGGGCGTCGATCTTCTCGCTTTGCTGGTAAAAGCCGATCACATGGTTGGAGCTGGCAAACACAATGCGCTGGACGCCGTGGCGGCGCGCGGCCTCGTAGAGGTGGAAGATGCCTTTGATATTGGCCTCCAGCACCTCTTCAAAAGGCCGCTCCACCGACACACCGCCCAGATGCACGATGGCGTCGCAACCGGCCACCATCGCATCGACCGCCTGCTTGTCGGCCAGGTCGCAGGTGTTGACTTCTTCTTGTGCATCCAGTGGCGCGCCCATGCCGGCGATGTCGGACACGCGCAAGACGGGCGCCAGGCCACGCAGACGCTGGCGCAGCACCTGGCCCAGGCCGCCGGCAGCACCAGTCAACAGCAAGCGTTGCAGTGGGGGAGTTTGTGCCTGCATCTGCTGCTCCTTTTCCATAAAAAAAGGCGCTTATGAAAAGCGCCTTGGGTGCTCAGCCTTGTGCCAGGCCGTCAATGGCAGAACGGATGTTCTTCAGTGCCTTCACCACCAGCGCGGGGTCGGTGGCGAACGACAGACGAACATAAGGCGACATGCCAAAGGCAGCGCCCGGCACGGTCGCCACCTTGGCGGCGTTGAGCAAAAAGCCCGACACGGCAGCATCGCTGTCCAGCACCTTGCCGTCGGCCGTGCGGCGGCCGATCAGGCTCTGGCAGCCGAGGAACAGGTAGAAGGCGCCATCGGGCACCGACGACAGGGTCAGCTCAGGCACGATGGCCAGCTCGCGGCGGATGGTCTCGAGCCGGTCCACAAAGGTCTGGCGCGCCTGGCGCACGCAGTCCTGGTCGCCCAGCAAGGCTGCTTGCGCCGCGGCCTGTGCCACCGAGGTGGCGCTGGTGCAGCTTTGCGATTCGAGCTTATTCATGCCACCGATCAACTTCTCGGGGCCTGCCGCATAGCCAATGCGCCAGCCGGTCATCGCGTAGGACTTGGAGACGCCGTTGATGATCAGCATGCGGTCCTTCAGATAAGGACAGGCCTGGGCGAACGAGACAAAGGGCACACCGGTCAGGATGATGTGCTCGTAGATCTCGTCGGACATGACCAGCACATCGGGGAAGTCCTTGAGCACCTCGCCCAGCGCCTCCAGCTCGGCGCGGCTGTAGACCGCGCCGGTGGGGTTGCCGGGGCTGTTGATGATCAACCAGCGCGTCTTGGCCGTGATGCTCTGGCGCAGCGCCTCGGGCGTGAGCTTGAAGCCCACCGCTTCGGAGCAAGGCACATAGACCGGCACGCCGCCATGCAGCGCCACGATGTCGCCATAGGACACCCAGCAAGGCGTGGGCACCACGACCTCATCACCGCTCTCCAAGGTTGCCATGAAGGCATTGAAGATCAGCTGCTTGGCGCCGACACCGGTGGTGATCTCGGCCACGGAGTAGTCGAGTTCGTTGTCCTGCTTGAACTTCTGCGCAATCGCCTTGCGCAGGCTCTCGGTGCCGGCCGGCACGGTGTACTTGGTGGCACCGGCCTTGGCCGCCGCCATCGCTGCATCGATGATGTGCTCGGGCGTATTGAAATCGGGCTCACCAATGCTCAGGTCGATGACATCGATGCCTTCGGACTTCATCTTCTTGGCCTGCGAGGAAATCGCCATGCTCGGCGACGATGGCAGGCTCTCGACTTTTTGACTTAGCTTCAACATAAATTCGCAATCGCTCGGTGTCTCTTAGATGCCCTTGTCATTGGGGTTGGCGTAGAGCGCCTTGGTCGAATCGCTGAGCGGGAAGTTGATGTTCACGTTGCGCGGAGGGATCGTGGTCATGAACCACTTCTGGTAGAGCGCTTCCATCTCGCCGGACTTGATCATCGCGTAGACGGTGTCATCGACCAGCTTCTTGAACGTCGGGTCATCCTTGCGCAGCATCACGCCATAGGGCTCGGTGCGCAGCGGCTCGTTGAGGATCACGTACTGGTCGCGCTGGGGCGAGGTGGCAATAAAGCTGGCCAGTTGCACGTCATCGAGCACAAAGGCGTCCGCCTTGCCCGATTCAAACATCACAAAGGCTTCGGACGGGTCCTTGCCATAGACCTCATTGAACTTCACGTTCTGGGCCTTCTTGTAGGCGCGCAGCAGCTGGATCGAGGTGGTGCCGGTTACCGTGGCCACATTGCGGTTTTGCAGATCGGCAATGCCCTTGACTGCCGAGTCCTTGCGCACGGCCAGGGTCACGTTGGCCGAGAAGTAGCTCGGCGAGAAGGAGACCTGCTCCTGGCGCGCGATGGTGTTGGTCACCGGCGTGCAGTCCAGATCGACGGTGTTGTTCTGGATCAGCGGAATGCGGCTGGTGGGCGTGGTGATCAGGTACTTGATTTCCATCTTCTGCAAGCCGGCCGCCTTTTGCGCCGCCTCTGCGACCTTCAGGCAGATGTCATTGATCATGCCGATGGGGTCCGCATTGCCATTGACCTTGTAGCTGAAGGGCACGGACATGTCGCGCGCACCGATGGTGATCGCGCCACTTTGCTTGATCTTCTCCAGCGTGGAGGTCTGCGCTTGCGCCAGGGAAGCAGCCAGCAGAGTGACGGCACATACGGTGGTTTTCGAGAAAAGCTTGAGCATGATTGGAAAGTAGGTTACAACAAGGCATCAGTCATGTGTTGTCTGACGACAGGTGTGAATTATGATCACAGCTATGCTTAAAAGCCCCTCGGAATTACCCGCATCCCCGTCAATGGCATCCGCCCCGGATGCCATTTGCTACGGTTGCCGTGCCGCGAATGCCAACGGCCAGACCCACGTTCTGCCGGATCACAGCCATGCTTA
>NZ_JBBGZC010000011.1:243898-260769 GCF_037479395.1 Comamonas sp. MYb21
CGGTTGCCGTGCCGCGAATGCCAACGGCCAGACCCACGTTCTGCCGGATCACAGCCATGCTTAAAAGCCCCTCGGAACTCGCTACACCCCCATCGATGGCCATAGACTCCGCCGCCAGCCTGCGCGGCAGCCGTGCCGCCAAAGGCAGCCGCAGCCTGGCCAACTTGCTGTCGGAAGAGTTTGAAAACAAGATCCGCCAAGGCCTGTTGCAAGAGGGCGACAAGCTACCCACCGAAACAGAACTGGTGCGCAGCTATGACGTCAGCCGCACGGTGGTGCGCGAGGCGCTGTCCAAGCTGCAAGCCTCGGGCCTAGTCGAGACCAAGCACGGCATCGGCACCTTTGTGCTGCCCGCGCGCAGCGCGCCGGGCATGGTGCTGAGCGCCCATGAGCTGAGTGAATCGGTCGACGTGCTGGCGGTGCTGGAGCTGCGCATTAGCCTGGAGACCGAGGCGGCGGGCCTGGCAGCGACCCGGCGCCAGGAGCCGCATCTGCGCGCGATGCGCACTGCGCTGCAGGCCTTTGAGCAGAACTTTGCGCTGGGCCGCGAGACCGTGAGCCATGACCTGGACTTTCACCTCAGCATTGCCAAGGCGACGGGCAACCGCTACTTCCAGGAGATCCTGCAGCACTTTGGCTCGATGTTGATTCCGCGCAACCGGATTGCCTCGATCCACATCCCCACGCGCGACCCGGACTACCTCAAGCGCGTGAACCGAGAGCATGAAGAAATCTTCTCTGCGATCGAGCGCCAGGATGCGGACTCGGCCCGGGCCGCCATGCGCATCCACCTGACCAACTCGCGCGAACGACTGCGCCTGGCCCAGCGCCTGGCCCAGGAGCAGCAAGCAGCCGGCACGCCGGACAGCAAGCGCTAAGACGCGCGGCAGCCCCGCGCCGGGCTGCTGCCATCACCCGCTCAACACCGCCAGCAAAAGCGCCAGCCACGCCGCCCTGGCGCATCACCGGGCCTGCCACAGCACCCGCGCCAAGGCCGCGAAAAACAGCCTGAATCCCGGCCCCAACTCCCAGCCAAGCGTTTCCCCTAGTCAAGCAATACTTGGCGATCTGCATTTTGAGTTGTATGATGTCTTATATCTAAAAAGGAGACAGAGACATATGCATCGCCGTTCGCACCTGATCTATTCAGCGCTGGCCCTGGCTGCCGGTAGCTTGTTATCGACTCCGTTGTTGGCGGCCGATGCCTGGCCGAGCAAGCCGATCCGGCTGATCGTTCCCTACCCACCCGGCGGCAGCTCGGACATCATTGCCCGCTCGATTGGCCAGCTGATCTCGCAAGAGCTCAAGCAAACGGTGGTGATAGACAACAAGCCCGGTGCCAACGGCAACCTGGGGGCCGAGTTTGTGGCCCGCGCCCAACCCGATGGCTACACCTGGCTGCTCTGCGACCTGGGTGCACTGGCGATCTCGCCATCGATCTACACCAAGCTCAGCTTTGACCCGAGCAAGGACCTGCGCGGCGCCGCCATGCTGGCCTACTCGCCGCACATGCTGGTGGTGCACCCGTCGGTGCAGGCCAGCAATCTGCAGGAGCTGGTGGCGCTGTCCAAGAAGCAGGACCTGAACTTTGCCGTCACGGCCACCGGCAGCGCGCCGCACCTGGCCGGTGTCGAGCTGGCCCGGCTGACGGGCGCCAAGTGGGTCTATGTGCCCTACAAGGGCGGCGTGCAATCGGTGCAGGACACGGTAGCAGGCCAAACCCAGGTGCTGATGAACGGCATGCTCGCCACCTACCCCCATGTACAAAGCGGCAAGTTGAAGCTGCTGGGTATTTCCAAGAACACCCGCATGCCGCTGATCGCCGATGTGCCGACCTTGGCCGAACAAGGCGCAGCCGGCTTTGCCTCGGGCACCTGGCAAGGCGTGGTACTGCCGGCCAAAACGCCAGAAGCGGTGATCCAGAAGGTGAACCAGGCGCTGCTGACCGCCATTCGCTCGCCCGAGGTGCGCTCGCGCCTGACCGGCCAGGGCGCCGAGGTGGTCACGATGACGCCGGCCGAGACCGACCAATTTTTCAAGGCCGAACGCCAGCGCTGGCGCACGGTCGTTCAAACCGCCAATCTGCAGCTCGATTGAGCCGCGCAGATTTGGCACTGTCGATTCCCTCTCTTTTCTTTGAAAGTTTGATATGAGCACCATGAGCCCCCAGGATGTGAAGAACGTGATGAGTTCCGGACTGCTGTCCTTCCCCATTACCGACTTTGATGCACAAGGCAACTTCAATGCCAAGGGCTATGCCGAGCGCCTGGAATGGTTGGCCCCCTACGGCGCCAGCGCCCTGTTCGCCGCGGGCGGCACCGGTGAGTTCTTCTCGCTGACCGCCGAAGAGTACCCCGCGATCATCAAGACCGCCGTGGACACCTGCAAGGGCAAGGTGCCGATCATCGCTGGTGCCGGCGGCCCGACCCGCTTTGCGATCCAGTGTGCACAGGCTGCGGAAGCCGCTGGCGCCCACGGCATCCTGCTGATGCCCCATTACATGACCGAAGCCAGCCAGGAAGGCCTGGCCGCCCACGTCGAAGCCGTGTGCAAGAGCGTGAAGTTCGGCGTCATCATCTACAACCGGGGCGTGAGCCGCTTTACCCCCGAGACCGTTGCCAAGCTCTGCGAACGCAACCCCAACCTGGTGGGCTTCAAGGACGGCGTGGGCGACATCGAAGCCATGTCGGCCATGTACCTGACCATGGGTGACCGCCTGGCCTACCTGGGTGGCCTGCCGACCGCAGAAGTCTATGCCGCTGCCTACAAGGCACTGGGCACGCCCGTGTACTCGTCTGCCGTGTTCAACTTCATCCCCAAGACCGCCATCCGCTTCTACGAAGCCGTGCGCACCGATGACCACGCCACCCAGCACCAGCTGCTCAAGGACTTCTTCATGCCCTACCTGAAGATCCGCAACCGCAGCGCTGGCTACGCCGTCTCGATCATCAAGGCCGGCGCCAAGCTGGTGGGCCACGATGCCGGTCCGGTGCGCGCACCGCTGGCTGACCTGAAGCCCGAGGAAGTCGATATGCTGGCAGCGCTGATCAAGAAGGTTGAAGCCTGATCGACCTCGCCTAACCAGCCCGGCTCCCCAGCTGCACTACGCCGCTGGGGCGCCGGGCTCCTTCCGTTTAAAGCCTCCTCCACACATGACTGCCACCCAACGCCCGCGCGTGCTGCAAATGGGCAAGATGCCGCTGCCCGCGCTTGATGCCGATCTGGCCCAGGAATTCGATACCACCGTGCTGAGCGCACAAGCGGACCCGCAGCAGTTCCTGGCTGACCACGGTTCGGAGTTTGCCTACCTGGTCACCTCTGCCAGCATGGGCGCATCGGCCTCGCTGATCCAGGCCTTGCCGGCGCTGCGCGGCATCAGCAGTTTTGGTGTGGGCTTTGATGCGCTGGACCAGCAGTCCATCCTCGCCCAGTCCGCGCGCGTGGGCTACACGCCCGGCGTGCTGGACGACTGCGTGGCCGACCTGGCCTTTGCGCTGCTGCTGGACAGCGCCCGCCGCCTGGCAGCGGCCGACCGCTTTGTGCGCGCGGGCCTGTGGCCTACCGAACGCTTTGGCGTCTACACCCGTGCCTCGGGCAAGCGTCTGGGCATCCTGGGCATGGGCCGCATTGGCCGCCAGGTGGCGCGCCGCGCCAGCGGTTTTGACATGGAGGTGGCCTACCACAACCGCCGCCCGGTCAGCGATTCGCCGCACCGTTACATGGCATCGCTGCAGGAGCTTGCTCAGTGGTGCGACTTTTTGGTCATCACCGCCGCCGGCGGCGATGACACCCGCCACCTGGTCGATACCAAAGTGCTGCAAGCGCTGGGCCCGCAGGGCTTTTTGATCAATGTGGCGCGCGGCAGCGTGGTCGATGAAGCGGCCCTGCTGGACGCGCTGCAGCACCAGCGCATTGCCGGCGCCGGCCTCGATGTGTTCGAGGACGAACCCCGCCCCCTGCCCGGCCTGCTGCAGCAGGACAACGTGGTGCTGGCACCGCATATCGCCAGCGGCACGCAGGAGACACGCCGCGCCATGGCCGATCTGGTACTGGCCAACCTGCGCAACCTGATCGCCAATGGCGAGCCTTTGCAGGAAGTGCCCTGGTCCCAGGCGGCAGCCCTGGCCCGCGCTGCTTGAGAACGTTTTGACGACGACCGAACCATCCACCCATTTTTAGAGACCAGGCCCCAAGCGCCTGGCAAGCCTATGACGACACACAACAACCTGATCAACGGCAGCTGGACACCCGGCAAGACCACCTCTCCCAACACCAACCCCAGCGACCTGTCCGACGTGATCGGCCAGTACGCGCAAGGCGATGCCAGCGATGTGGATGCGGCGGTGGCGGCGGCCACGGCGGCTTTCCCGGCCTGGAGCGTCTCGGGCATCCAGGCGCGCCACGATGCGCTCGACAAGATCGGCAACGAAATCCTGGCACGCAAGGAAGAGCTGGGCGACCTGCTGGCGCGCGAAGAAGGCAAGACCCGGCCCGAGGCGATTGGCGAAGTGGCCCGCGCCGGCCAGATCTTCAAGTTCTTTGCCGGTGAATGCCTGCGCCTGGCTGGTGAGAGCCTGCCGTCGGTGCGCCCCGGCATTGGCGTGGAAATCACGCGCGAGCCCATCGGTGTGGTGGGCCTGATCACCCCGTGGAACTTCCCCATCGCGATTCCGGCCTGGAAGATTGCACCGGCGCTCGCCTTTGGCAACTGCGTGGTGATCAAGCCCGCTGATCTGGTGCCCGGCAGCGCCTGGGCGCTGGCCGACATCATCCACCGCAGCGGCATCCCGGCCGGTGTCTTCAACCTGGTCATGGGCCGGGGCCGCATCATTGGCGATGCACTGGTGCAGCACCCCGATGTGGCGGCGATCAGCTTTACCGGCTCGGTCGGTGTGGGCCGAGGCATTGCTGAGGCCTGCGTGAAATCGGGCAAGAAAGTGCAACTAGAGATGGGTGGCAAGAACCCGCAGGTGGTGCTGGACGATGCCGACCTGGCCCAGGCGGTGGAGCTGTCGGCCCAGAGCTGCTTTTACTCGACCGGCCAGCGCTGCACCGCATCGAGCCGCCTGATCGTCACCGACAAGATCTACCCCGCCTTTGTGCAGGCGCTGCAAGCGCGCATGGCCAAGATCAAGGTGGGCGATGCGCGCGCCGCCGGCACCGACATCGGCCCCGTGGTGAGCCCGGCCCAGCTGGAGCAGGACCTGAGCTATGTCGAAATCGCCAAGGCCGAAGGTGCCGTGCTGGCCACCGGCGGCAGCCGCATTGCCTGCCATACCGGCAGCGGCAAGGAAGGCTTTTTCATGCAACCCGCCTTGCTGGTGGACAGCACGCCGCAGATGCGCATCAACCGCGAAGAGGTGTTTGGCCCCGTCGCCAGCGTGATCCGCGTGCAGGACTATGAAGAAGCGCTGGCCGTCGCCAACGACACCGCCTTTGGCCTGTCCGCCGGTATTGCCACCACCAGCCTGAAGTACGCCAGCCACTTCAAGCGCCATGCCCAGGCCGGCATGGTGATGGTGAACCTGCCCACCGCCGGCGTGGACTACCATGTGCCGTTTGGCGGCCGCAAGGGATCGAGCTACGGCCCGCGCGAGCAAGGCCGCTATGCGCAGGAGTTCTACACCACGGTGAAGACCGCCTATACGCTGGCTTGAACGTCCGCGCCTGCAACAGGCGCTTTGCGGGCATCCGGTGGCCCTCCACCCGATGCCCGCGCAGTACCTGGTCGCTCTCAGGTAATACGCTTGGCGGAAAATGGCGGCATGAAACTTCTGCCTGACCTCTCGCTGCCGGTAACCGCCGACATCAACGATCCCCAGCCCCTCATCCTCTACCACGGCCGCAACTGCCCCGATGGCTATGGCGCGGCGCTGGCGGCCTGGCTGTTCTTCTCCGGCAACGCAGAGTTTCGCGGCCTGGACCATGGCGAAATCCAGACCGTGGACGACCTGGGGCCGCTCGCGGGCCGCACGATCTACATCCTGGACTTTGCCTTTGGCCCCGAGCTGCTGACAGCCATCGAGGCGCAGGCGCACAAGCTGGTGCTGCTGGACCACCACAAGAGCGCAGCCGAGAAGCTCAATGGCTACCAATGCACCTGCGGCGTCGTGCATTTCGACATGAACAAGTCCGGCGCGCGCCTGGCCTGGGAGTTCTTCTTCCCCAAGAATCCGATCCCCGCGCTGGTGCTGCACATCGAAGACCGCGACATCTGGCGCTGGCAGTACCCCGAGAGCGGGGCCTTTTTGGCCGCGCTGGACATGGAGCCGCGCAGCTTTGAGCGCTGGGCTGAGATTGCGGCCTTCAGCCCCGAGCAGCTGAGCGCCTTCATGGCCCGTGGCGGCGCGATGGACGAGAAATACCTCAAGCTCTGCAGCGATATCGCCGAAGGCGCGCAGCCGCTGGTGTTCAACGGCGTGGCCGGTCTGATGGTCAATGCGCCGGGCATGTTCCACAGCCAGGTCGGCGACATCCTCGCCAAGCAAAGCGGCAGCTTTGCGCTGATGTGGAGCGCCAGCCCCAAGGGCGCCAAATGCGGCCTGCGCTCGCGCTCGGATTTCAACTGCATCCCGCTGGCCGAAAGCATGGGCGGCGGTGGCCATGCCCAGGCCTGCGGCTTCCGCATGGGGGTGGAGCGCATCCCCGAGCTGCTGGCCGGCACGCTGACCGCCCGGCCTGAAGACGCACTGCCGCCATCGCGCCCCGCCCCTACACCGGCGCCAACCGGCACGCCATGATGCCTGCCACCCGCACAGGCAGCAGCACCTGGGCGCAGCAATGCCCCCTGTGCGGCCAGAGCAACGGCTGTGCCGTCGCCCAGGGCCTGCCGGCTGCCCAGTGCTGGTGCATGACCGCCGATATCGATCCCCAGGCCTTGCAGCGCCTGGCCCCTGCCGAGCGGGGCCAGCGCTGCATCTGCCCGGCCTGTGGCCGCGCGGAGCCCGATCCCGGCGCCCGCCCCAACCGGGGTGACTGACAAGCGCCAACCCCAGGATCATCATCAAACGCCCGGGGCCAGCCTGCTTGCAGGTACTCCACCAGGCCACCGTCACACGCGCCCATCCGCCCAGCCCACGCCATGCAGATAAGACACCACACCTCCCAGGATCTGCGCAGCCTCTATGGGGAGCGCTTTCGCTGGTACCTGCTGTTCAGCGTCATGGTGGGCACGATGGCCTCGATCATCTCCTCGACCATCTTCAATGTCGCCATCCCGGCGATGAGCCTGCACTTCCAGCTCGGCCAGTCGCGCGCGCAATGGGTGACCTCGTCCTTCATGGTGGCCACGACGGTGGCGATGCTGACCACGCCCTGGCTGCTGTCGCGCTATGGCTACCGCAACACCTACCTGGGCGCCGTGCTGCTGCTGATGCTGGGCGGCATTGGCGGGGGTTTTAGCAGCGACTACAACCTGGTGCTGGTGGCGCGCGTGGTCGAAGGCCTGGCGGCCGGTGTGATCCAGCCGATTCCGGCCATCATCATCCTGCATGCCTTTGCCGCCCATGAGCAGGGCCGCGCCAATGGCCTGTTTGGCATGGGCATCGTGCTGGCGCCGGCCATCGGCCCCAGCGTGGGCGGCCTGCTGGTCGACTGGATGGGCTGGCGCTCGGTGTTCTTCATGGTGGTGCCGCTGTGCCTGGCCTCGGTCTGGCTGGGGCTGAAGTTTGTGCCCGTCAATGCGCCGGGTGGCGCAGCCGCCGACCGCCATGGCAAAAGCCTGGACTGGCTGGGCCTGGCCATTGCGACCACCGGCACCGTCTGCCTGCTCAATGGCCTGGTGGCGCTGCATGGCACGGGCTGGCAGCAAAGCGCCGTGCTGCTGGCCATTGCACTGGTCTGCCTGCCCGCGTTCATCGCCTGGCAGCGGCGCCTGCTGGCCCAGGGCGGCAAGCCGCTGATGGACCTGCGCCTGTTTGCCTGCAAGCCTTTTGCGGCCGGCTGCATTGTGGCCTTTATCTATGGCGTGGCCTTGTTTGGCTCCACCTACTTGCTGCCGGTGTTCATGCAGCTGGGGCTGTCCTACTCGGCCTCGGTGGTCGGCACCACGATGCTGCCCGCCGGCCTGGTGCTGGGCGGCGTCATCGCGCTGGCTGGCCGCATGGCCGACCGCACCCCCGTGCACTGGCTGGTGATCGGCGGCCTGTCGCTGCTCGCGCTGTCCTTTGTGCTCACGGGTGTGCTACAGCCGGGCTCGTCGCTGTGGCTGCTGGTCGGCTACACGGTGCTGGGCCGCGTCGGCCTGGGCTTTATCCTGCCCTCGCTCACGCTGGGCAGCATGCGGCCGCTGGACAAGAGCCTGATCTCGCAGGGATCGAGCAGCTTCAGCTTTCTGCGCATGCTCGGCGGCGCCGCCGGGGTCAGCCTCTGCGGCATTTTTCTGGAGTGGCGCGTGGCCTTCTACGCCAACCAGTCGCCCGCGATCGACATTGCGCTGGCCGAGCGGGTGGCGGGCTTTCGCGACACCTTTTTGATGCTGGCCGTGGTCTGTGTGCTGGCCGGCATTGCCGCGCGCCAGCTGCAGCCGCCTGCAGCCCCCAAGCCCTGAGCGGCTGGCGAATGGTCTACACTGGGCCATCCAACGGTTTTCAAAGAGTTTTTGCCATGTGCCAACTGCTGGGGATGAACTGCAACACCCCCACCGACATCAACTTCAGCTTCAGCGGCTTTTCGCAGCGGGCCGGCAATACCGACCACCACAGCGATGGCTGGGGCATCGCCTTTTTTGAAGAAGGGGGCCTGCGCCTGCTGGTGGACCACCAACCGGCCGTCCAGTCGCCCGTGGCCGAGCTGGTGCGGCGCTACCCCATCCACAGCCGCAATGTGATTGCGCATATCCGCAAGGCCACCCAGGGCCGGGTGCTGCTGCAAAACTGCCACCCCTTTGTGCGCGAGCTCTGGGGCAAGAACTGGGTGTTTGCCCACAATGGCGACCTCAAGGACTTCCGCCCGCGCCTGCACAGCCACTTTCACCCGGTGGGCGACACCGACAGCGAGCATGTGTTCTGCTGGCTGATGCAGGAGCTGTGGAAATCCCATGCCGGCACGCCCAGCATTGCCGAGCTGACCCACACCTTGCGCGAGCTGGCCGCGCACATTGCACCCCAGGGCACCTTCAACTTTCTGCTCTCCAACGGCGAGGCGCTCTGGGCCCATGCCAATACCTTTCTGTGCTACACCGAGCGCGCGCATCCCTTTGCCCAGGCCCAGCTGAGCGATGAGGACCTGAGCATCGACTTTGCCACCTGCACCACGCCGCAGGACCGGGTGGCCGTGGTGGTGACCGCGCCGCTGACTACCAACGAGCGGTGGACAGCTTTCCAGCCCGGCGAGCTGATGGTGTTTGCCGACGGCCGGCGCCTGGCGCTTTAAGAACCTGTTCAAACCAACAAACCCGGCAGCGCCGGGTTTGTTTTTGGTACGCCTGAAAAGGCCCTCAGGCCAACGCGCGGGTGATCAGAATCTTCTGCACATCGCTGGTGCCTTCATAGATCTGGCAGACCCGCACATCGCGGTAGATGCGCTCGACCGGAAAATCATTGACGACGCCATAGCCGCCCAGGGTCTGGATGGCGGCGCTGCAGACGCGCTCGGCCATCTCGCTGGCAAACAGCTTGGCCATGGCCGCTTCCTTGAGGCAAGGCTGGCCGGCATCGCGCAGGCTGGCGGCATGCCAGATCAGCTGGCGCGCGGCCTCGATCTGCGTGGCGCACTCGGCCAGGCGAAAGCCGACGGCTTGGTGGTTGATGATGGCGGTGCCAAAGCTCTCGCGCTCCTTGGCGTACTGCACGGCCACGTCAAAGGCGCTGCGCGCCATGCCCACGCTTTGCGCGGCAATGCCGATGCGCCCGCCTTCGAGCGCGCCCAGCGCAATCTTGTAGCCCTCGCCCTCGGCGCCAATCAGGTTCTCGGCCGGCACCACACAGTGCTCAAAATTGATCTGCGCGGTATCGCTGCTGTGCTGGCCGAGCTTGTCTTCCAGCCGTGCGACCTGGTAGCCCGGGTTGTCGGTGGGCACGATAAAGGCGCTCATGCCCTTTTTGCCGGCGCCCTTGTCGGTCACCGCAATGACGATCGCCATCTGGCCGTTCTTGCCGCTGGTGATGAACTGCTTGACGCCATTGATCACATAGGCATCGCCCTGCCTGGTGGCGGTGGTGCGCAGCGCGCTGGCATCCGAGCCCACATGGGGCTCGGTCAGGCAGAACGCGCCCAGCATCTCGCCGCGCGCCAATGGGGCGAGCCATTGCTTCTTTTGCGCATCGCTGCCGTAGCGCATCAAGATGGCATTGACGGGGCAGTTGGTCACGCTGATGGCGGTGCTGGTGCCGCCGTCGCCCGCAGCGATTTCTTCCAGCACCAGGGCCAGGCTGATGTAGTCCAGCCCTGCGCCGCCCAGCGCATCGGGCACGCAGATGCCGTAGGCACCCAGCTGGGCCAAGCCCTGGTGGGCCGCCTTGGGGAACACATGGTCGCGGTCCCACTGCGCGGCGTGCGGCCACAGCTCGGCCTGGGCAAATTCACGCACCGCATCGCGGATCATCGTCTGGTCGTCGTTCAAAAGCATGGGTTTGTCTCCGGATTTTCTAGTTCTGGCGCAGTCTGGCAGGCTGGGTTTACCAATGCTTGGCGCGGCGGCCATCGTGGTGCAGCAGGCGCCCCTTGTCCGCATCCGTGACCGAGGCCAGGGTCTGGCGCATGTCGCTCACGCTTTGCTGCACGGTCAGGGGCGCTTCTTGCCCACCCATGTCGGTCTGCACCCAGCCTGGGTCCAGGGTGATCAGGCGCGCGCCGGGGTAGTCGTGCTGGGCCGAGGCCACCGCCATGTTCAGCGCCGTCTTGCTGACGCGGTAGAGCCAGGAGTAGCTGTCATCCACACCTTCGATCTGCGACATCGACGACGAGATAAAGGCAAACACGCCGCCGCTGGCCTCCACGATCGGGCCGATCTGCGGCAGCAGCTGCATGGCGCCCAGCACATTGGTGTGCATCACCGCATCAAAATCGGCCTGCGTCGGCACCTCGCGGGCATTGGGCCGGCGGATCACCCCAGCCACATACATCGCCACATCGATCTGCTGGCCGGCCAACGCAGTTGCCAGCGCGGTCACGCTCTCGGGCTGGAGCACATCGACCAGAAAAACCTGCACACCCAGCGCCTGCAGGCGCGCCTGGGCCTCGGTATCCCGCACCGTGGCCAGCACGGTCCAGCCTGCCTGCGCATATTCCCGCACCAGCTCCAGGCCGATGCCGCGCGAGGCGCCAATCACCAAAATCACAGCCATTCCCACGCCCTCCTTGGCGGTTGTTGTCACTGTCCCTGCTCTTGCAGAATCTGCTGCTGGTAGCGCGCGACCATGTCCGCCTGCGGCTCGGGCGCCGCAGTCAGGCCCATCTGGTCATGGATCATCTGGTTGAGCGTGGGCAGGGTACTGCGCGCAATCTGTGCCTCGGCCTGCCACAGGCGCGAGCGCATCAAGGCCTTGGCGCAGTGCAGATAGGCTTCGCGCACCTCGATCTCGATCACCAGCTTGGGCCGTTGGCGCTCGCCGTCAAACACATCGATAAAGCGGGCCTCATCGCGCAGCTTTGCGGTACCGTTGACGCGCAGGGTCTCATCCACGCCCGGCAGCAAAAACAGCAGCGCAATGCGCGCATCGGTCAGCAGGTTGCTGAGCGAATCGAGCCGGTTGTTACCGCCGGCATCGGGCAGCAGCAGATGCTGCGCGCCCTGGCATTTGACAAAGCCCGGCGGCCCGCCCCGGGGCGAGGCATCGAGCATCTCGGCCGCCTGCCCGGCCGTGGCCACCACGCACAGCGGCGACAGCGCAATAAAGCGCTGGCAGTGGGCATCGAGGTGGCCAAGCTGCTTGGCCAGCGCGCGCTCGGCGGGCTGGGCGTAGAGGGCGCGCAGTTGCTCCGTCGTTTCGATCATGCGGCCTCCGGGTCGTCACCGTCCGCATCGGCCGCCGCGGCGCCGGCTGCCGCATAGACGGCCAGGTAGGCATCCCAGGACGGATCGAATGACACCTCGACGCGCCCGGGCAGGGCCACCGCCTGCTGCTGCAGCAACTGCTGGGCGGCCGCAGCATCATCGACGTAGTAGCAGGCACTGCGCTCGCGCATGCCTTCAATACGGGTGTAGGCCAGAATGCCGGTCTCCATGCGCTCGAGCGCTGCTTGCAGGCCCTCTTGCGCATCGCGCGCCTGGTCCAGGCTCTCGCCGTCTTCAAACGCCAAGGTCCATTGCAGGCAGTAGGGCAGATCGGCGCGCGTGGCCACGGCATTGGCCGACAGGCGCAGGCCCAGCAGATCGGGCACGGCGTCGGCTGCCGCATCGCGGCGGCGTGCTTCGAGCATTTTCCAGCGGTCGTCGTCTGCCGTGGGGAAGCGGTAGCTACGCCCCAGGCTGTCGCGCAAAAAGGCATCGAACAGCGCAGGAAAAGCGGACAGCGGGCCGACACCTGCGACCTCGGGCGCAAAGCCATCGACCACCTCGACCGGGCCCACACGCACGGCGAAATCCCATTCACCCAGCGCATGGTCCAGCATGATAAAGGCCATGTGCTGGGCCAGCTCGCGCTGCTCGGGGGCGATGATCTTCTCAAAGCCCAGCTCCAGGCCGACGATGCCGCCGGCATCGTAGTGGGCCACCAGCACATCCGAGCAGGAGAGCTCCAGGCCCTCCATCGCCATGCTGAAATCCTGGATCGGGCTGCGGTTGCGGAAGGCCTGCACCTTGTAGCCCGGCAGGCTGGGAGCGGCACGCACCAGGGCCATCAGGTTCTCGAACTGGTCGACATTGCCGTGGGCACTGAACACCAGGCGCGAAAACAGGCTGCCTTCGGAGCGCTCCAGCTCCAGCGCCAAATCGGGGGCAACGCGGGCCAGCATCTCATTGGCCTGTGCCACAAAGGCCTGGTTGGGCAACAGCGCCAGGTGGCGCTCTTGGTAGACCAGCTCCTGCCAGAAGGACTCGATGTCCTGCGCTTGCAGCTGCCCCGGGCCGGGGCCCACCGATTCGTTCGTCATAGTTTCTCCTCTTTCAGGATGACTAGACTACATGATTTCAATCGCCATCGCAGTGGCCTCACCTCCGCCGATGCACAGGGTGGCCAGGCCGCGGCGCTTGCCACGGGCCTGCAGCGCGTGCAGCAAGGTCACCAGAATGCGCGCACCACTGGCACCAATGGGGTGGCCCAGCGCGCAGGCGCCGCCGTTGACGTTGACGATGTCGTGCGAGACCTTCATGTCGGCCATCAGCGCCATCGGCACCACGGCAAAGGCTTCGTTGATTTCCCAGAGGTCCACATCCTCGACCTTCCAGCCGGCTTTTTTCAGCGCTTTCTCGGTCGCGCCGATCGGTGCGGTGGTGAACCACTCAGGCTCTTGCGCATAGCTGGCATGGGCCACGATCTTGGCCAGCGGCTTGCAGCCCAGCTCCTTGGCGGTGGATGCGCGCATCAGCACCAGGGCCGCTGCGCCATCGTTGATGCTGGAGCTCGACGCCGCCGTGATCGTGCCATCCTTCTTGAACGCGGGCTTGAGCGCGGCGATCTTGTCCAGCCGCGCCTTGCCGGGGCCCTCATCTTCGCTCACGGTCACATCGCCCTTGCGCGTGGACACGGTCACCGGCGTGATCTCGGCCTTGAAGGCGCCGGACTGGGTCGCGGCCTGCGCGCGCTGCACGCTGGCAATGGCAAACTGGTCCTGCTGCTCGCGGCTGAACTGGTACTTGGCGGCACAGTCTTCGCCAAAGGTGCCCATCGAGCGGCCGGGTTCATAGGCGTCTTCCAGGCCATCGAGCATCATGTGGTCGAAGATCTTGTCATGGCCCATGCGGTAGCCACCACGGCCCTTTTTGAGCAGGTAGGGGGCGTTGGTCATGCTTTCCATGCCACCGGCCACCATCACATCGCGGCTGCCAGCCACCAGCTGGTCATGGGCCAGGATGGTGGCTTCCATACCGGCGCCGCACATCTTCGACAGGGTCACGGCGCCAGTGCTCTTGGGCAGACCGCCCTTGAACAAGGCCTGGCGCGCTGGCGCCTGGCCCTGGCCGGCCATCAGGCAGTTGCCAAACAGCACTTCTTCCACTTTCTCAGGGGCGACACCCGCGCGCTCCACCGCAGCCTTGATGGCCGCGCCACCCAGGTCATTGGCCGAGAGCTCGGCAAAATCGCCCATGAAAGCACCCATGGGGGTACGGGCTGCGCCAACGATAACGACGGGATCATGCATCGGGTGTCTCCTGATTGAATTCGGGTCTTGCGGCAGGCATCTCAGGGCCCGCTCGCGCTGTAAAAAAGGCAGCCCTGGGCCCAGGGCTGCCTTGCGGGTTTAATCGCGCTTGCGTTCGGCCACCAGGGCCACGGCGCGCTGGTGGACTTCGGCCAGTCCGCCAATGCCTGGTACGGTCATCTCCAGGTCGGTGATCAGGCCGTTCTTGAGGCTGTAGCACCAGCCATGCAAGGTCACCTTCTGGCCGCGCGTCCAGGCGTCCTGCAAGATGGTGCTCTGCGCCACATTCACCACCTGCTCGATGGCGTTGAGCTCGCACAGCGCATCATGGCGGTGCTGGGGCGAGAGGCTTTGCAGCAGGTCCAGGTGCTTGTCGCGCACATCGCGCACGTGGCGTGTCCAGTTGTCGACCAGGCCCAGGCGCAGGCCTTCGAGCGCGGCCAGCACACCGCCGCAGCCGTAGTGGCCCACGACCATCAGGTCCTGGATCTTGAGCTGGTCGACCGAATACTGGATGGTCGACAGGCAGTTCAGATCGCTCGGAACCACCACATTGGCCACATTGCGGTGCACAAACACTTCACCGGGTTCAAGACCGGTGATCTGGTTGGCCGGCACGCGGCTGTCCGAACAACCGATCCACATGTACTTGGGGTGCTGCTGCGACATCAGGCCCGTGAAGAACCCGGGGCGGTCACGCTCCATCTGCTCTGCCCACAAACGGTTGTGGTCAAACAGGTCTTTGATGGAGGTCGTAGTCATAAGGCTATCCTTTGTTGTGTGGGTATCAGGATGGCGCAGCGCAGCCGGTCAGCAGGTTTCTGCGAACAGCTCACGCCCAATCAACATGCGGCGAATCTCGCTGGTGCCGGCGCCAATTTCATAGAGTTTCGCATCTCTCCACAGGCGGCCGAGGGGATACTCGTTGATATACCCATTGCCGCCATAGATTTGCACGCCTTCGCCGGCCATCCAGGTGGCTTTCTCGGCACACCAGAGGATGACGCTGGCGCAGTCCTTGCGTACCTGACGAACATGGTCGGTTCCGAGCAGATCGAGGTTTTTAGCAACCGTATAGGCAAAAGAGCGGCCTGCTTGCAGCACGGTGTACATATCGGCCACCTTGCCCTGGATGAGCTGGAACTCACCAATGCTCTGGCCAAACTGCTTGCGGTCGTGGATATAGGGCACGACGTTGTCCATCACCGACTGCATGATGCCCAACGGGCCACCGGTCAGCACGGCGCGTTCGTAATCCAGGCCGCTCATCAGCACCTTGGCGCCGCCATTGACCTGGCCCAGCACATTCTCGGCCGGTACTTCAACGTTCTGGAACACCAGCTCGCCAGTATGGCTGCCGCGCATGCCCAGCTTGTCCAGCTTTTGCGCAATCGAAAAACCGGGCATGCCCTTCTCGATCAGGAAGGCGGTCACGCCTCGGGCCCCCATCTCCGGCTCGGTCTTGGCGTACACCACCAGGGTGTCGGCGTCCGGGCCATTGGTGATCCACATCTTGTTGCCGTTGAGCAGGTAGTAGCCGCCCTTGTCCTCGGCTTTGAGCTTCATGCTGATGACGTCGGAGCCGGCACCCGGCTCGCTCATCGCCAACGCGCCCACATGCTCACCGCTGATCAGCTTGGGCAGGTACTTGGCCTTCTGGGCTTCATTGCCATTGCGGTTGATCTGGTTCACGCAGAGGTTACTGTGGGCACCATAGGACAGGCCCACCGACGCGCTGGCCCGGGAGATCTCCTCCATCGCCACCATATGGGCCAGGTAGCCCATGTCCGCGCCGCCGTATTGCTCGGACACCGTGATGCCCAGCACGCCCAGGTCGCCAAACTTGCGCCACAGGTCCATGGGAAACTGGTCATTGCGGTCGATCTCGGCGGCACGCGGCGCGATCTCGGCCTGCGCGAACTCGCGCACGGCGTCGCGCAGGGCGTCGATATCCTCACCCAACTGGAAATTCAGGCCTGGTAATCCGGACATGGTCTTGTCTCCTATCTATATGGCGCACCCGATGCCGCCGGCGCGCGCCAAGGCGCTAGAGCGGCATCATTACGTTTACGTTCACGTCAACTATATATTATTTTTTTGACGGCTGCTTTGCGAGCAAAGCATGGGCTTCTTGCATATGCCCATCAATTTCTGCCAAGTTGGCCTGCAAATCTGCCAACTGCGTCTGCAGGCGCTGGCGATGCGCCGTCAGCACCTCGATAAAGCGGCTCAGCTGCACACCGGTATCGCGCGGTGACTCATAGAGGTCAATGATTTCCTTGGCTTCCTGCAAGCTCAGCCCCAGGCGCTTGGCGCGCAAGGTCAGGCGCAGACGCGTGCGCTCCTTGGCCGAGTAGACGCGCTGCTTGCCGCCGGCGCCGGTGCGCTCGGGGTGCAACAGGCCCATGTCCTCATAGAAGCGGATGGCCCGGGTGGTCAGATCAAATTCTGCAGCCAGCTGCCCGATGGAATAAGTCGGTGTCATGGTCCCCCTGCACGCCCTTGTTGTTCTGGATGGACCATTATGCGGCATGCGCCGCTCTCCACCGCCAGGTGCCGGCCAAAAGAAAAACCCCTCTACTCGGGAAGAGCAGAGGGGTTGATCAGTATAAAAGCCTGACGATGACCTA
>NZ_JBBGZC010000012.1:0-190298 GCF_037479395.1 Comamonas sp. MYb21
CGGCCGCGGCGCCCGCTCCAACGCCAGCGCCTGCACCCACGCCGGCCCCGGCCCCCAAGGCGGCTCCGGCACCTGCGCCCACGCCAGCAGCCGCTCCGGCGCCTGTGCCTGCTGAGCCCGTCAAGGCTGTGGCAGCCAAGGCTGTGGCAGCCAATGCTGTGGCAGCCAATGCTGTGGCAGCCAATGCTGTGGCAGCCGCCCCAGCCGCCCCAGCCGCCAAACCGGCAGCACCTGTGGCCGAGACCAAGCCCAAGCCGGCGCGCGACACCGCCAAGCTGGATGTGGAGCGCGCCGTCAACACCTGGGCCACGGCCTGGGAGAAGAAGGACATGCCCGGCTACCTGGCCGCCTACAGCGACCATTTCAGCCCAGCCGGTGGCGGCAGCCTCAGCGCCTGGAAGGAAGAGCGGCGCCAACGCATTGTCGGCAAACAGGCGATTGTGGTGAATGTGCGCAATCTGCAGGTCAGCGTCGAGGGCGAGCAGGCAACGGCCAAGTTCCGCCAGTACTATGCGGCTGGCGCGCTCAAGACCACCACCCGCAAGACCTTGGTGATGCGCCTGGAAAAAGGCCATTGGCGCATCACACGCGAGACCACGGGCGGCTGATCGCTCCGCGCTGCACAGGCTATGATCGGCGCTGGTCCGCACAGAAGTCAGTTGAAGGAATCACAGGCTATGCCTTTTTGCAAGCAGTTTTGGCGCTCGGGCGTTGGTGCAGCCGTGGTGGCAGCCGCAGGTGCGGCGCTGGCCGCTGGCTCCCCGGCCACGCCGCGCGCTGCTGCCCAGGCAAAGACGGCCGCTGCCGCCAAGGCCCGCCAGCCCGATGCCGAAGAGCGCCTGGTGCAGATCATTGCGCTGGTGCAAAACCAGCAGCTGGACCAGGCCCTCAAGGCCGCCGCCAGTCTGACGGCCGATGTGCCGCATTTTCAGGCCGCGCAGCTGGTGTATGCCGATCTGCTGCGTTTTCGCTCGGGCCAGCCCGGCGCATTGACGCCCGCTGCGGTGGCCCAGCGCGCCATGGTGCTGCCCGTTAAACATATACCCCTGCCGCAGGCCGACGCAGCTGCGCCGCCCACGCCCGCGGCCAACGCCCAGGGCGCGCAGAGCCTCGAGCAGCTCCAGGGCCTGCAGGACGAGATCCGCCGCCGCATGCAGGGCGCCCAATCGCTGCCGGCCGCCGGCCAGGTGCCTGCGGAGTTTCTGTCGCTGTCACCATCGGTGCGCCAGGTCATCGCCATTGATGCCAGCCAGTCGCGCCTCTACCTGCTGCGCCATGACCAAGGCCAGCTGCAGCTGGTCGACAGCTTCTATGTCTCCGTTGGCAAGCTGGGAGTGGGCAAGCTCGAAGAGGGCGACCAGCGCACGCCCGAGGGCATTTACTTTATCGGCCGCCAGATTGCCGGTCAGCGCCTGCCCGAGTTTTATGGCAAGGGTGCCCTGACCTTGAACTACCCCAATGACTGGGACAAGGCCATGGGCCGCTCGGGCAGTGGCATCTGGCTGCATGGTGCGCCGCCGGACCAGTTTGCCCGCCTGCCCCAGGCCAGCGATGGCTGCGTGGTGCTGGCCAACCCCGATCTGATTGCGCTGATGCGCACGGTGGACAAGCTGACGCCGGTGCTGATCCGCGAGAAGCTGCAGTGGGTGGCGCCAAGCGATGCCTCGCACCGCCAGAGCACCGACGCTTTCACGGCCGTGCTGCAGCAGTGGCACCAGGCCTGGATGCAGGACGATCCCCAGGGCGCCTTGCAGCTGGCCACGCCGCAATGGACGGCCTCGCCCGAAGGCCAGGCCTGGCAGACACGCATGGCCGCGCTGTTCAAGGGCCGCAGTGTGGAGCTGCAGGACATCTCCACCTACGGCTGGAAAGACGACAAGGGCGAGATTCGCGTCGCCAACCTGAAACTCAAGAGCCGCGAACAGGCCCAGCCCTTGTCGCTGCGCCAGTACTGGCGTAAGGTGGGCAAGGACTGGCGGCTGTTCTCTGAAGATTTGCAAAACCAAAGCTGATGCGGCTCCATCCATAGCAAAAGGCCCAAACCTAGGTTTGGGCCTTTGTGCGTTGAGAGCCTTGGCGCTGTGCCAGGCTCAGGGGCTTGTGCCGCAGCTCAGTGCTGCGAGTCCGGGTCGTCCAGCAGCTGCTGGCGCAGCTTCTGGTCTTCGGTCATCTCAAACCACATGGCGTTGAGCACCGCAAAGGCGGCGGCCAGCGGCAGGCCGAGAATCCAGGAGAAATACCACATAGTCGAATCCTTTCTGTGTGCAGCGGCGCTCAGTAAGCGTGGCCGTTGCCGTCGTTGATGTCCTTGGCATTGACCTTGCCCCAGAGGACCGAGTAGACCCAGCTGGTGTAGGCCAGGATCAGCGGCATGAAGATGAGGGTGCAGACCAGCATGATGAACAAGGTCATGTGGCTGGACGACGAATCCCAGACCGTGAGGCTAAAGCGCGGATCGACGGACGAAGGCAGGATCATCGGGAACATCGAAGCGCCCACGGTCAGGATGATGCCGGCAATGCCCAGGCCGCTGGTGATCATCGCCAGGCCATCCTTGCGGGCACGGATCAGCACCGCTGCGATCAGGCAGCCGAGCACGCCGAGGATCGGTGCAGCCATCGTCCAGGGGTGCTGCTGGTAGTTCTGCATCCAGGCGCCGGGCGCGTGGGCGGCGGTCTTGAACAGCGGGTTCGACGGGCCGGTGGTGTTCAGCGCCGAAGTGATGCTGTAGCCGTCAACAAACTTCCACAGCACGATGCCGGCGAGCACGAACAGCACGGCAGTCACAACCGCCGAGATGCTGCCCACGGTGCGGGCACGGGCGGCAATGGCGCCTTCGGTCTTGATGCACAGCCAGGCCGCGCCATGCATCAGCAGCATGGTGACGGAGATGAGGCCAGCGAGGATCGCGAAGGGGTTGAGCAGGCCAAAGAAGCTGCCGTCATAGTGGATGTAGAGCTCGGGCGTCAGGCGGAAGGGCACGCCTTGGAGCACATTGCCCATGGCCACGCCGCAGATCAGCGCAGGGATAAAGCTGCCAGCAAACAGCGCCCAGTCCCAGCGGCTGCGCCAGGCGGGGGACTCGTTCTTGCTGCGGTACTTGAAGGCGACCGGGCGCAGGATCAGACCGATCAGGATCACGAACATGGCCAGGTAAAAGCCCGAGAAGGACACCGCATAGAGCTGTGGCCAGGCGGCAAAGATGGCGCCACCGCCCAGCACCAGCCAGACCTGGTTGCCTTCCCAGGTGGGGCCCACGGCATTGATGATGACGCGGCGCTCCAGGTCGTTCTTGCCCAGGAAGGGCAGCAGCATGCCGGTGCCCAGGTCAAAGCCATCCATCACGGCAAAGCCGATCAGCAGCACGCCCAGCAGGACCCACCAGATGACACGCAGGGTGTCGTAGTTCAAAAGTGTATGCAAGATCATGGTGTTACTTTCCCGAATAGGTGGGTTGCGCCGTGGCGATCGAGGCATAGCTCAGCGGCTGCGGATCGCGCTGCTCGGGCTCGAGCTCGGGGCCCTTTTGGATGGCCTTGAGCATCAGCTTCATCTCGATGATCAGCAGCACCGTGTACAGCGCCACAAAGCCCAGGATCGTGATCAGCAAGGTGGTGACGCCCAGGTTGGACGCGGCCACAGCGGTGGGCAGCACGCCTTCGATGATCCAGGGCTGGCGGCCAAACTCGGCGACGAACCAGCCGCACTCGATCGCAACCCAGGGCAGCGGGATGGACCATACTGCTACCCACAGCAGCCAGCGGCGGTTTTCCAGCTGGTGGCGCGAGGCGAGGTAGAAGAAGACAGCCGTCAGCACGATGAAGAACATACCCAGCGCAACCATGATGCGGAAGGTCCAGAACAGCGGAGCCACCTGCGGAACCGTATCCCAAGCCGCCTTGGCGATCTGCGCATCGGTCGCCTGGCGCGGGTCATCGACATAGCGCTTGAGCAGCAAGGCATAGCCCAGCGACTTGCCATTGGCCTCGAACTGTTCCTTGAGCTCGGGCGAGATCGTGGTCGTTGAGCCGGCATCGCGGATTTTTTCCAGCGCGTCATAGGCCTTGATACCGTCGCGGATCAGCACCTCGGCGTGCTTGACCAGGTCGTTGATGCCCTGCAGCTCGGTATCGAGCGAGCGCGTGCCGATCAGGCCCATCGCCCATGGGATATGGATCGCGTAATGGGTCTCGCGCGCCTCCTGGTCAGGAAAGCCGATGGCGGTGAAGGCGGCCGGCGCAGGCTCGGTCTCCCACATGGCTTCGATCGCGGCGAGCTTCATCTTCTGGTGTTCGCCCGACAGGTAGCCGGACTCGTCACCCAGCACCACCACCGACAGCGAACCGGCCAGGCCAAAGGCGGCAGCCACGGTCATCGAACGCTTGGCCAAGGCCACATGGCGGCCCTTGAGCAGGTACCAGGCCGACACGCCCAGCACAAAGATGGCCGCGCAGACATAACCGGCAGAGACGGTGTGCACAAACTTGGCCTGCGCCACCGGGTTGGTGAGCACGGCAGCGAAGTCATTGACCTCCATGCGCATGGTCTGCGGGTTGAATACGGCACCCACGGGGTTCTGCATCCAGCCGTTGGCGATCAGAATCCACAGCGCCGACAGGTTGGTGCCCAGGGCCGTGAGCCAGGTGACGATCAAGTGCTTGACCGGCGAGAGCTTGTCCCAGCCAAAGAAGAACAGACCGACAAAGGTCGCCTCCAGGAAGAAGGCCATCAGCCCTTCGATGGCCAGCGGGGCGCCAAAGATGTCGCCCACATAGTGGCTGTAGTAGCTCCAGTTCATGCCGAACTGGAACTCCATCACCAGACCGGTCGCCACGCCGATGGCGAAGTTGATGCCAAAGAGCACGCCCCAGAACTTGGTCATCTGGCGCCAGATGACACGCCGCGTCATCACATAGACCGTCTCCATGATGGCGATCAGCATGGACAGCCCCAGGGTCAGGGGAACGAAGAGAAAGTGGTACAGGGCTGTGAGTGCAAACTGCAATCTTGATAGCCCGACGATGTCGAGATCCATGAACTGGTCCTTCCGTGTTGTAAGTGCTCGATCTGGTAGAAAAACTACGTGGGTTCCAAACTGACAAATACCTGTGTTGCATGAGCCGGCCTAGCCAGGCCGCAATCGCTGCAACAGCGCTTCAAACTCTGCCGTGCCCTTGCGCGCTTGCGCCATGCCTTCTTGCAAGGGGGCGATCCAGACAATGCGGTCGGCGTGGCGCGCCTCGCGCTGCAAATGGCTGGCCATCACGATGGCGCCCTGGCCGCTGGCGGCCCGCTTTGCATGCCATTGCGCAATCGCGTGCATCACCTGGGCGGCGGTCTGGCGGTCCAGGCCTTCGGTGGGTTCGTCCAGCAAGCTCAAGGCTGCTGGGTGCAGCAGCAGGCGGGCCAGCGCCAGGCGGCGTGATTCACCCCCCGACAGGCCCGCGCCCTGGCTGCCCAGGGGCGTGTTCAGTTGCCCCGGCAGAGCGTCGATGACATCGGCCAGGCCTGCCGTTTGCAGTGCGGCCCAGAGCTCGGCATCACTGGCATCGGGGCGGCCCAGGCGCAGGTTGGCGGCCACGCTGGCCTGGAACAGCTCCGTGCGCTGGGGCAGGCTGGCGCAAGGCTTGCGCAGCACCTGGCCGGCACTGGGTGCCAGGTCGCCAGCGATCAGCGCCATCAAACTGGATTTGCCCGCGCCGCTGGGCCCTGCCAGCACCAGCCATTCGCCATCGGCCACTTGCAGATCGATCTGCTGCAGCAAGGCGCGGGCGCTGCCGGGGTGTTGCAGGCCCACGGCCTGCATGTCCACGGCCAGGCCGGCTGCCGGTGCGCGGTCTTCTGTGGCGGCGGTGTGGGCCGGGGTATCGAGCAGCGGGGCAATGCGGCGGGCAGCGAGCAAGGTGCGGCCCGCTTCCATCGCGCCACGGCGGATGTGGACGAGGGGCTCCAGCGCCGCGAGCAGCAGCAAGGTGGCTAGCGCGGCTATAGGCGCGC
This sequence comes from Comamonas sp. MYb21, assembly GCF_037479395.1. Classification (NCBI taxonomy): domain Bacteria; kingdom Pseudomonadati; phylum Pseudomonadota; class Betaproteobacteria; order Burkholderiales; family Comamonadaceae; genus Comamonas; species Comamonas sp. MYb21. Next base: position 5,998 of record NZ_JBBGZC010000012.1, read on the forward strand.
CAATCTCGCCCTTCTGCGCCAGCCAGGCCGCGCAAAGCAGCGCAGCAGCGGTGGCGCAGTGGCCCAGCATCGCCATCGCAACGGCCACCTGCGATTCCAGCCGGTTGAGGCGGATATCGGCAGCCCACTGCTGGCGCTCTGCCGCAGCAATGCGGGCCATCTGGCGCTGCAGGCTGCCGGCCATCACCAGCTCGGTCTGCGCGCCCACCGCATCAATCACCTGGGCCCGCAGTTGCTCGCCGGCAAAACTGCGGCGCAGCGCAGTCACAAAGCCCTGGCGCACACACCAGGCCACGCAGGCCAGGCCACCGGCCAGCACCATGGCGCCCACCAGCAGACCGCTTTGCCAGTTCAGGAAGATCGTCAAAGCCAAGGCAGTCACGCAGGCGCTGACCAGCAGCGAGACGGCGGGCGTGAGCAGGCGCAGGTAGACGGCATCCAGCGCATCGATATCGGCAGTGAGGCGGTGCAGCAGGCGGGCAGGGCGCTGGCGCAGCGCCAATGCGGTATCAGCGGCCGCGAGGCGCGAGAACAGCTGCACCCGCAGGGCGGCCAGTACGCGCAAGGTGGCGTCATGCGTGACGACCCGCTCGCTGTAGCGCGCGCCGGTGCGCAGCATCGAGAAAAAGCGCACACCCGCGCCGGGCGCAAACACATCAAACACCACGGCCGTGGCGGTAGACAGACCCGCCACATAGGCAGCGGTGAGGAACCAGCCCGACAGGCCCAGCAGCGCCATGCCGGCGCACACGGTGATTGCAGCGAGCACACTGCCCAGCAGCATGCGCCGGCGGTAGGGCGATTGCGCAAACAGCTGGACGATGGGGCGCAGCGCGTTCCAGGCCTTCATGCGATGCTCCTCATGGCGGCGGGCAGGCCAGCGGCAATGGGTGGTTGGCTGCCATCGAGCGACAGCACCCGGTCCATGCAGGCGGCCAGCAACGGATCATGGGTAGCGACCACCAAGGTCGCGCCGCGCGCTGCCAAGGCCAGCAGGCCCTGGCGTACAAACTGGGCGGTCTCGGCATCGAGGTGGGCCGTGGGCTCATCGGCCAGCACCAGGCGGCAGCCGGGCGTGGCGGCTGCGCGTGCCAGGGTCAGGCGCAAGGCCTCGCCACCCGACAGGCCCAGGCCCCCGTCGCCCACCACGGCATTGCCGCGCAAGGCCAGCACGGGGCCCAGGGCCGCGCTCTGTACCGCTCGCTGCAGTGCGGCCTCGTCGATATCGCGGCCCAGGCGAATGTTGTCCACCAGGCTGGCGGCCAGCACATGGGGCTTTTGCGCGACCCAGGCCATGCCGCTGCGCAGGCCGGCGGCGTGGGCTGCATCCATGGGCCGTCCATCGATGTGGATGCTGCCTGCGCTGGGGGCTGCCAGGCCCGCGATCAGTGCCATCACCGTGGATTTGCCGCTGCCGCTTTCGCCCCACAGCGCGATGCGCTCGCCACCGGCAATCTCGGCGCTGAAGGACTTGACCACCAGCGGGCTGTTGGCAGTGTATTGAAAGCTGAGATCGTTGATCGTCAGCGCGGCAGCTGCTGCCGTGTTGGCGCTGGCAACGCGGGCTTGGTCGCTATCGCTGCCACCCACCAGCTGCGGGCCAGGCTGCTGCAGCGCTTGCAGTGCCTGCTCGGCCGCCACACCGGCGGCCTTGTCATGCCACACGGCCGAGAGTTCGCGCAGCGGCTCAAAAAATGCCGGGGCCAGCAGCAGCACAAACATGGCTTGTGCCAGCCCTAAGGTGCCGCCCCAGCTGCCAAACGGGATCTGGCCCAGCAGATGAAAACCGACATACACAGCGACCAGGGCCACGCCCAGCGCGGAGAACAGCTCCAGCACCGCAGAGGACAGAAACGCAATCTTGAGCACGGCCATGGTGTTGGCGCGCAGTTGCTCGGCCGCACCGGCCAGCTGTTGCGCCACCTGCCCGGCGGCACCCAGCCCGCGAATACTGGCCAGGCCCTGCAGGCGATCGAGCAAAAACTGGTTCAGGTTGCCGACATCCTGCAAATGTTTTTTGCTGGCCGCCTCGGCCCGCCAGCCCACCAGCGCCATAAAGATCGGAATCAAGGGCGCTGCCACCAGCAGCACCAGGCCCGCCACCCAGGACAGGCAGAACACACAGACCAGGATGACCAGCGGCACCACCATGACCTTGGTGCGTGCCGTGGTGTAGCGGGCCCAGTAGGGCGTGATGTGGTCGGCCTGCTCGTTGAGCACACTGGCCGCCAGCCCGGCCGATGGGCGATGTGGGTGCAGGGGCGAGTGCAGCGCCAATGCCTGCAGCGCCTGCAGCCGCAGCTGCTGCGTATGGGCGCGCGCTGCGGCAAAAGCCCGGCGCAGGCCATAGCCATCGACCAGGGCCCGCAGCAAGCCCAGCGCCAGGAACAGGACGCAAGCTTTGGCCAATGTCGACCAGGCCGCTTGCTGGTGGATCGCCTCAATCCCCCAGGCAATCACTGCCGCCTGCGGCAACCACAGCAAGGCTGCCAGCACCTGCCACCACGCGCCCTTCGCAGAGGGGCGCGTTGCCACAGCAGGGCTGCTGGTGGAGGAGGTGGCGCGGGTGGATGGCATGGGGTAAGTTTTTAATTTTCAGAAATTCTTGAAACTATTGTATATCCAATATACTCATTAATTCAATTTATCGAATACCTGATACGAACTACCTTCGACGAAGGTGTGGCCCTTGTCTGTCAGCGCAAATGCGCAGATTGCTACTAAATTCAGAGCACTCAAGGCCCTAAAAAACTAGATAAAGCAGAAATTTCTGCAGTCCAAAGAGCTTTCAGTCCTGGCTGCAGCACGGTGTTTCGGGCCCGCTTTGCCAAGAGCTTGAGCCGATTGTGTTGCCTAGAGTGTGAACAGAGCTTGCTGTAAGTCAAGAACAGCGCGGGTTCTCCCTAGGGGGTGGGCTGGGAGAGATGGGGCGTTGTTGGGGGGCGACTGGAATTGCTGCTGACTGGCAAAAACAGGGAGATGTATTCAGCTGCGGTCAGGCGAGGTCTGGCTGTTCGGGGATGGGTGTCGAGCATTCCAGAATGCGGTAGGCATTGCTCTTGGAAACCAAGCGGCAGATAGGCCCAAAGCTCTGAAAGCTGCTGGCTGTGGAAAGACAGAGGGTTTGTACAGCGGGACGGTTACGAGTTCAGTAGTTCAGTGACGTTCATCTGGCCGTTGTACTAAGCGCAATCTCTAGGCCTTCACACAACAAGACTGGATGGTGAGGGGCCCCTGCTACTTGGCGAATCACCTCTGCTACCCAAAATCTTCACATTCTTTGTTGGACAGGCTACTCTGATAGGAATATTTATCAGAACTATGATTATCTCGAATTGTCGGAATTGAAGAATAAATTAGACTTTATGAGGTTGCTGGTTTTGTTTGAGATTCTGAGTTTGCGATCGTCGCAAGCGAAAGATTTCGTTCATGAAAATTTTTCTAGTGCTTTTAAATCTATTAAATTCATTGGAGATCGTGGTGTTCGTTCAAACTTAAATAGTTCTGCCTCGCAAATCTAAGGAGTGGTCTAGATAAGGAATTTATTAATGTTTAAATTAAATAATTTACTTAGAAATTCAGTATTTGTTTTATTGTTTATTTTCGGGATATCAAGTTCTACACATGCCTGCTCATTGACTGGGCTGCAGCATGAGGTGAAATTCGATGGTGATGAGCCCACTTTAGGTAAAGAAGAAGCAGTGGCTCTTGCTCAATGGTTTACACGCCAAAGAGATGTCAGATCCTATGATGAAATTGACATTGTTTCAATGTATCCAGCGGCTAGTAAAAAATTAGCTGAGATCTCTAGAAAGAGAATGCAGAATATATCGAGGCTTATAGATTCTATGAATGTCAATAGAATATCCGTAGCGCTTACTATAAGCGAGAGTCAACAGGAGGAGTTGGGGCCTGTTGGATATGTGTATCACGAAGTTTTGGTGGTAATGTCGCCTTCATGTGCTAGAGCAGGGGCCTGCTGTAATATCCGTGTTAACTGAGAAAATGAAGACAACAACTTACACCTGTGGCGATAAATTGGTGGTTTTTGGAAAAGTTGAAGATCTTTTATTTCAATTGATTGCGGAGCTTAAAACAATATTCTCCGAAGTTGAATTGAATGAAATTCAAAAATTTATTGATGTTGCCGAATATGGCTTAGCATTAGAAACGGTAATAGCGATTTATTTGGAGGAAAAGAAGTCTATTAGTTCTAAGGCTCTTAACTTGATTGAGTGTCTAGGGGCTGCAATGTCAATGGATGTCAAATCTTTGCTCAAGGGTTTGTGAAGCAATAAATTCTTTAGAGGCAGATGGGTTGCGAAAACCTGCGAAGGTGTGCTAAATTGATTGGGTCGGAGTTTTAACTTAAGCGATCTGACTGCCTTGAACTATGTTGATCACATTCAAATAATTAAATGACTTCGCAAAATGAAATATGTTTGTAGTTTTATTTATACAAATTCTTCATCCAGTGCTATGTTATTGGTATTGGAGCCTTGGGCGGAAGAGGTGTCGCTTGCTTCTGGGGTTGCTGTGAAAGTCACTGGAGAAGGTGGTTTGGTTGGTTCCACTTTTGAACTTGAGCAGTTGGATGATCGATTGATTGTGTATGCATGGCCGGATTCGATAGCGTCAATCGAAATCTTAAAGTCGTTTGCAAATAATCTCGTTTGATGCGTTTATTTATATTGATTTACCCCGTCCCATCCCTGGTTAAGTTGCTGAATATGTTGAAGGTCTCTTGGGGATTTATTATTGGGAGATTTTAGATTAAGTTTGTAAGGGATTTATGACTTGTGATAAATGGAAGACGCTCATTTTGAGTGATATTAATTACCAAAATCTAGTTGCGGAAGTTAGCTATGATGGTCAATTTTTATTGCTTTTAGACCGTGAGCAATGGAATGACTGCCTCTGTGTAGCGTTTCCTCAGCAAGACGGAATGTTAGGTGCACGTGTACCCCTGTCTGAATTTATCGATCAGCTAAAAACCTCTGCTGATAATTTGTGTCGTTGACACATTGGCGTTGGAGTATTTTGGCTCTTATAAATTTGTACTGCGACTGAACTAGACAACTGAGGCAGGCAAAGACACTCCTGTGGGAAATTTTGGCCTGACCTTGAGGTGCTATGCTGCTAAAAATGGAGATTCATAATAGTGCAACTACTTGAGTTTGACACTGAAGGCATATGTTCTATTTCAAGCCTGCTTCGCCAAGGAATAGTTGGCTATGCCAATGACATTCCTACTCCGCGCGGTATATCAACTGTATGGCTTTTCCTTGCCAATAACGCCCTGCTGAAAATATATACAAGGATGCACGATACGGTAGGTTGGAATGAGGTCGGCACGCTTGTTTTCCGACTTGTTGGAAAAGATGAGAATGTGCCCGAAATAGTGCCTTTGCCGCAAGCCTGGAGGGATATCGCGGGCATTGAAAAAATGCTGGTGGTAGACGCTGATTTCACAGCGGAAAGTGGCCTTCAGGTCAGCAATAACTTAGGTGAAGTGTTTACCATCGTTTGCTCTGCAAACATTTATCAAATTGAAGTCTTAGCACCTTTTTTTCATGGGGATTTTTTGCCTGAATATGAAATATTTCATTATAAATGCGTGCTTTTATAATAAAAATCTATCATTGGGGTCGGGCTGCTTTGTGAAGTGATAAATACATGAGTGGATAGGGTCTGGTCCCCACACTTAAGAACAAGCCAAAACGCATTCGCAAAACGTTGCAGATCATAAGTATCTGTCTAATGGTGTGCAGAGCGCTAACAGATTTTTTTAGATTGTGATTTAGAGATTGGGCTGGGAATAGAATGGCAGCATTCAATTTGCAAATGATCGATTTGCAATCCATCGGATCGATTGTGTTGACCCCGCACCCTAGCGTATGTTTGTTGGTCAGTGACGCTATATCTCCAGCCATGGATTTCAAAGGTTTGGTGCGAACCCTAATCCCCGCAGGATGTCAATACTTTATGATCTTGGGGCATGCAGCGGAGGACGTGCATGACGCTTTGGATGATGCAATTGATGATTGCGATTTAGGGTATTGTGGTACGCCTACTGCTGTTCACAACGATGAGTCTGCCGAAGAAATAGCATCGTTTTTGCTGAATGCAGCGATTCCTGGTGAAGCAAATGTGCGCTGCCTGGTTGGATATGACAATGAATATAATGCAGTGCGTGAAATTTTGCAGAAATTGCGTGTTGAATATTTAAAGTCAAAGTGATTATTTAGTTCAATGGCATGAAAAATCATGTGCGCCATGTTTTCATCTATTGATTTACACGCATCAAGCAGCTAGTAGAATCATCGGTTCTTGAGTGGCTTGACTGTTTTTTAAATAGAGATGGACTAATTATTCGGATGGCATTCAACATCGAAATATCAAAAGGCACGCGGTGTCAAAATGAATTTTTCTGCGAAATACACATTGATGAGCATCGTGAGGTGGTCCCGCTCATCACCACCAGATGGTCTCCTGAGATATATAAAAAACAATGGGTGGCGGCGCTTAAATTTCTTGCTGCATCCCGTTCGAGCCGATGTGCTCTTATCACATGCATTCAGCCGGAATCTGTCAGTTACGGAATTACGTATTGGGCCTTATTCAGAGACTGGCATTTTGTTTATTTTCAAGAAAGATTTATTCGTGAAAATTATGAGAAATTTATGATCTCGCCCATGATGGTAGAGCGGTATATGCCCGATAGGATGCAGGGCACTGTCGAAGAATTCAGCAGGGTGTCAGAGTGGACCTTGCCAATTTCGGATATACAAGAATTTTTGTTGTACGTAGATGATGAATAGTGCAGGAATTGAATTCAAGCGGGACGGGAGAAGGGCCGGGCAATGGCGATGACGGTTCAATACCGATGAATTTGCCTGCTAATCTGCATTTTTTGAAACGCCTTCAGTCCCTAAGCCGTCTTCGCGTCCCTGCTGCTCCAGCTTCTGCAGCACCCAATGAATATGGCTACGCAGCGCATACAACTCATCCGCATACGACAGCGGCACAGTAATTTTCTCGACCTTGCGGCTCAGCGCCAGCAGCTCGGCCTGGATGCTCGCGCGGTCGGGCTCGGGTTGCTCCATCTCGTGCTCGATGGCGCGCAGCTGGCCGTACCACTTGAAGACGCGTGAGCGCACGCGGAACTGGTAGAGGGGCGGCACGACACGGGATAGCGGCAGCATGAAGGCCAGCAGGACACCCAGCACCAGCCACATGCGCTCGACCAGGTTGGCGAGCCAGAAGGGCAGGTAGCGCTGCAGCAAGGGGGCGGGCTCGTTGATGGCGCGCACGCCTTCGGGGGCGACGGCCAGTTCGCTGCTGCGGGTGTTGGGAAAGTCGCGTGCCCGGTTGAACCAGCCGGCCTGGCTATGGATGCCTTGCGAGGCCTGGGCGAACAGCTGCTTGATGGCGGGGTGGGTGTCGTCGCGGGCCAGCAGGGACGTGGTGGAGGCCAGCAGGTGCACATTTTGCGGCGGCACATTGGCGGCGAGGTCGACAATGCCGCGCGGCAGGGTGACGGGGCTCAGGAACCTGAACTTGCGGCCATAGGCCTCGTTTTGCGGAAAATCCATCAGCTGCACGCCGGGTGTTTTCAGCAGCATTTGCACCATCGGCGATTCAGGCGCCGACACCAGCACCAGCGCATCGATCTTGCCGGCCAGAAACTCCACCGTTGCCGGCGTTTCGGCCAGGTGCGATACGCGCAGCTGGGCCAGATTCAGGCGGTTGGCCTCCAGCAATTGGTTGAACAGATTGGGCACGCCGCTACCGGCGGTGCCGACATTGACACGCCAACCCGCCAGTTGCGTCAGATTGCTGAGGTGGGCGCGCTTGGTCAGGCGCTGCGCAGCATCGCTGCGGTAGAACAGCCAGACGGGCTCGACAAACAGCGCGCCCAGCGAGGTGAGGCTGTCGAGGTCGTCCTCGGTCAGCTCGGCGGTGCCGCCTTGCACAAAGGCCAGATCGACCTTGCCCTCGCGCAGCAGCTGCAGGTTGTCGAAGGAGCCTTCGCTGCCGACGAGGTCGACGCGGATCTTGTTCCTGGCCAGGGGGGTGCGGTACTGCTCGCCAAAGCTGGCGTAGGCGCTTTGGGCCGGGCCGGTGGCCAGCTTGACCTGCGAGGGCGGGTTGGGCTTGAGCCACCAGTAGGCCCCCACGATCAAGGCCACGGCCAGGATGACCAGTGGGCCGCCGGAGACCAGCGCATCGCGGATATTGAGCACCAGGGTGATCAGGGTTTGGCGCAGCCCGTAGGCTTTTTGGCGCATCGACGTGGAGCGGTCACCCATGGTGTGTGGCGGGCTGCCTGCGCAGCGCAGTTGGAATGGCGCCTACTGTAAATCAGCGGCGCAGGGCAGGTGCAAGGCCTTGTGGTTTTCTCCGGCATCGATTTGTAAACGATTGGCATGCAGCACCGCCTGCAAGGTGGCCTGGGCCACCGCTTCGGCGGCCATCGTGGCCAGCACCATCATGCCCAGGCTGCGCCCGGCGGCGCCAGTACCCAGGCAGAACAAGGTGTCGCCGTCGGACATGGTGTGCACCGGGTTGATGGCGCGCGCCAGCCCATCGTGGCCCACGGTGGCCAGGCGGCTGGCCTGCGCCTTGGTGATGATGGCATCGGTGGCGATCACACCAATGGTGGTGTTGGTGCCCGCCAGCAGGGGCTGGGGCGGCTCGCCGCGCAGCAGCGCGCGGCGCGTGTCGATGAGGCCCAGGCCATCGCGGGTGCGCGCGCCGGCCACCACCTGGGCGGTGTCCGGGTGCAGCACATCGCCCAGTGCATTGCAGGCAATGATGGCGCCCACGGTGACGCCATCGACAGTGACGGAGGCCGTGCCGATGCCGCCTTTCATCGCCCGTTGGATGCCAAAGATCTTGCCTACGGCGGCACCGGCCCCCGCGCCCACATTGCCTTGGGCGGGCATGGCGCTGCTGGCGGCCTGGCAGGCGGCATAGCCGGCCTGGGCATCAGGGCGGATGCGCATATCGCCCACCAGCACATCAAACAGCACGGCCGCAGGCACCAGCGGAATGCGGCCCACGGAGATATCGAGGCCTACGCCTTGCTCTTCCAGCCAGCGCATGGCGCCGCTGGCGGCATCCAGGCCCCAGGCGCTGCCGCCCGCCAGCATGATGGCGTGCACGCGCTCGACCAGGTTGGTGGGGTGGAGCAAGTCGGTTTCGCGCGTGCCGGGTGCGGCGCCGCGCACATCGACGCCGCCCACCGCCCCGGCCTTGGCCAGGATGGCCGTGCAGCCGGTGGGGCGGCGCGTGTCGGTGAAGTGGCCCACTTCGATGCCTTGCACCAAGGTGATGGAGCCGGCCGGAGCCATGGGGAGGGGGGAGGAGGACATGGCCCGATTGTGGGCCAACTGGGCTGGTTGCTGTGCAGGCAAAAGCAGCGGGCTGTCAAACAGGTGTCTGACAGCCCGAGGAGAGGGTGCGATGGAGGTGCGAGTGCCAGCCGATCAGGGGCGGATGACGATCTGCGGGCTGATGACAATCGCATCGGGGGTGCGGGGCGCCACCAGCACCGGGGCTGCGTAGGCGGGCTGCGGGGCGTAGTAGGCGGCCGGGCGGTCATGGCAGCGGCGCTTTTCCTTGTATTCGCCATTGCGCTTCCACTTGCGCTCCACCTTGCAGTTGCCGTCCCAGAACTGCTCCTTGTGTTCCTTGCGGTGGTGGTGGCGGTGGCCGCCACCGTGGGCCCAGCTGGCATCGGCCAGGCAGGACAGTGCCAGCGCAGTGAGCAAAGGGGTCAACAAACGGTTCATGGCAGGGGTTGGAGTTGTGGTGGATGCTGGCAGCTTAGCGGAAAATCCTGTATCAAAAGATGAGCAATGGTTGCTTTGTACATCAGCTGTTGCGACTGTTTTGATGGTTGAAATCTATGGCGATGGCAGCTACGATTTTTCCACCTGTAAGCACCCGTTGCCGCGCTGGCGCCGGGTGCTACGTGTCATCAGGCGTTGACGGTGGTTTGCTGCTGCTCACCCAGGCCTTCAATACCCAGGCGCATCGTTTGGCCGGCCTTTAGGTAGACAGGATTGGGCTTGATGCCCAGGCCCACGCCGGGAGGCGTGCCGGTCGAGATGATGTCGCCCGGCTGCAGGCTCATGCACTGGCTGACATAGGCAACGATCTGCGCGACTGTGAAGATCATCGTCTTGGTGTTGCCGTTTTGAAAACGCTTGCCATCCACATCCAGCCACATCGACAGGTTTTGCGGGTCCGGCACTTCATCGCGCGTCACCAGCCAGGGGCCAATGGGGCCAAAGGTGTCAAAGCCCTTGCCCTTGTCCCAGGTGCCGCCGCGCTCGATCTGCCATTCGCGCTCGGACACATCATTGACCACGCAGTAGCCGGCCACATGCTCCAGCGCCTGCGCTTCGGTGATGTACTTGGTGGCCTTGCCGATCACCACGCCCAGCTCGACTTCCCAGTCGGTCTTGGTGGATCCACGGGGGATCTCGACCGCGTCATTGGGGCCGCAGATGGCGCTGGTCCATTTGTTGAAGATCACCGGCTCGGTGGGGATGGCGGCGCCCGATTCAGCGGCATGGTCGGCGTAGTTGAGGCCGATGCAGATGAACTTGCCCACACGCGCCACGCAAGGGCCGATGCGGGGCTGGCCAGGCACCGCTGGCAGCGTGGCCGGATCGATCGCACGCAGGCGGGCCAGCGCGGCATCGCCCAGGTGCTGGCCTTCGATATCGCTGAGCACGCCGGAGAGGTCGCGCAGGGTATTGCTGCTGTCGAGCAGGCCGGGCTTTTCCTGGCCCACCGGGCCGTAACGCAGTAATTTCATGTCATCTCCAATGGATCAAATTGCATGCAGGCGCCAGTCTAGGTGCCTGCAGCTAGGGATGCTGTCGCGCAGCGGTAAAAGTGGGGGCTGGCGGGCTTTAGTTGGACCAGCCGCCATCAATCACATGGGCCTGGCCGGTGGTAAAGGCTGCCTCGTCCGATGCCAGATAGGCCACCAGCGCGGCAATCTCTTCCGGCTTGCCGACGCGGCCCATCGGCTGGCGGGCCACAAAGGCGGCGCGCACGGCGTCCACCGAGAGGCCATCGTGCGCCGCCTGGGTGGCGATGCGCTGGCCAAGCGATGGCGAATCGACGGTGCCCGGGCAGATGGCATTGCAGCGCACGCCCCGGGTGCAGTAATCGGCAGCGATGGACTTGGTCATGCCGATGACGGCTGCCTTCGACGCACTGTAGGCAAAGCGGTTGGGCACGCCCTTGATGCTGGAGGCGGCCGAGGACATATTGATGATGCTGCCCCGGCCGCGCTGCAGCATGCCCGGCAAAAAGGCGCGGATGCTGCGGTACATGGCTTTGACATTGAGGTCAAAGGCAAAGTCCCAGTCCTCTTCGCTGCATTCGAGCACGCTGCCGGCATGCACAAAGCCCGCGCAGTTAAAGAGGATGTCGATGGGGCCGAGCACTTCAGCCAGTGTCTGGATCTGGGCGCTGTCGCGCACATCGAGCTGGCGCGCATCGAGGCCCGAGCCTGCCAGCGGGCCGATATGCAAATCGGTGGCAATCACACGGGCGCCTTCGGCTGCCAGGCGCTCGGCGCTGGCGCGGCCAATGCCTTGCGCCGCTGCGGTCACCAGGGCCACCTTGCCTGCCAGGCGGCCGGTGGAGACGGAAGAATGGGTCATGGAGTCAGTCCTGTGAAAGATGCCTGGGCGCGCTATGGACCAGCGCGCCAGGCGAGGGGGTAAAGCTGAGTGCGCTTAGAAGTGCCCGTCCTGCGCCAGCTTGGGCGGACTGCCAGCGGCGCTGGTTGGCGGGGTGGGCGCTGCCACCGTTGCCTGCGGTCGGCGGCCATACTTGCGTGCCCACATGGCGGTGAGGATAGGCACCAGGATGGCGGTCAACAGGCAGGCGGTGGCGGTAATCGCGGTGGCCGAATCGGCCATGGACTTGAGCTCGGGCACCATGGTGCCGATGATTTGCGGATTGGCAACAGCTGCACCCGCGGTGGACGAGGCGGCCAGCCCCGCAGTGCCATTGCCGCCGCCAATGTATTTATCCGCCAGGATCAGCGGGATGCCGGTGACGATGATGACGGCCACGCCGACAAAGACGCCGGTAAAGCCGCTCTTGGCGATGACGCCCAGGTCAATCGAGCAGCCCAGCGCAAAGCCGAAGAACGGAATCAGCGGATGCACGCAGCGGCCAAAGAACTCGCGCAGGTTCGCATCCAGGTTGCCCAGCGCAAAGCCGATCAGAAACGGCAGCACCGCGCCGGCAAACAAGCGCGGCTCAAACACCGCCACGCCGGTGGCGCCCAGGATCAGCATGCTGACCAGCGGGCCCGACTCGATGGAGGTGAGCACAAAGGCGCCGGCCTCCTCTTGCGTGCCGTATTGCTGCATCAGCGCGGCATACAGCCCCCCATTGGTCATGTCCATCGCGGTGACCAGCGCGAGCACCGACAGGCCGGTGAACAGCCCTGTCTGAATGCCGCCGGCCGGCAAGAAGCGCGTGGCTACCATCGCCACCACCCAGGCGACCAGGATCTTGGTCAGCACCAGGGTGCCGGATTTTTTCAGCACCACGCCGGTGGCCTTGAGATTGATCGTTGCCCCCATGCAAAAGAACCAGACCGCGAGGATGGGCACGGTGCCGGTCATCAGCCCGTTGGTGAACGAGCCAAAGTACTTGCCGGCATCTGCTGCAAAGGTGTGCACGCAGGCGCCCAGCAGCAGGGGAATCAGCATGAGCCCGCCGGGCACACGCTCAATGGTTTTCTGGATTTCCATGTCTCGCTCCTCACACTTTGGTGGTGAATTTGTTATCGCTTGTAGAGGTGTTGTCCGATGACTACCGGAGCAACCGGGACAGTGTTCCATAAATTCAAAATCTAAAAATAGCTGGTAAACCCTTTGTCTTTTGCCATTCATAAAAATTTACGGAACAGTGTTCTGAAAAATTAAGAATGTGTTCCAATGGTTGCCATATCTCCCGGTCAGCCCGCGTTTCGGCTGGCCGCTTTTGTACCCCTTGCATTCACCAACCATGTCCGATTCATCCCTTGCCCCAGCGCCTGTCGCTGCCCCAGCCGGCCCCCGCCACCCTTTTGATCTGCAGGGGCGGGTGGCGCTGGTGACCGGCTGCAATACCGGCATCGGGGCGGGGATTGCGGTGGCGCTGGCGCAGGCGGGGGCCGATATCGTCGGGCTCAACCGCAGCGATGCCCGCCAGACGGCTGCGCAGGTGCAGGCGCTGGGGCGCAGATTTGTGCCGATACAGGCAGATCTGTCTGACACGGCGGCCATAGGCGATGTGCTGGCCCAGGTGCTGGCAGCCTGCGGGCGGGTCGATATCCTGGTGAACAATGCCGGCATCATTCGCCGAGCGGATGCCTTGGACTTCAGCGAAGAGGACTGGGATGCGGTGATGAACACCAACCTCAAAAGCCTGTTCTTTCTGTCGCAGGCTGTGGCGCGCCATATGCTGGACTGTGCCGCGCAGCAAGGTGCGCAGTGGCAGGGCGGCAAGATCATCCATATCGCATCGCTGCTGTCGTTCCAGGGAGGGGTGCGTGTGCCGTCATACACCGCAGCCAAGAGCGGTGTGCTGGGTTTGACCCGGCTGATGGCCAATGAATGGGCCTCCAAGGGCATCAATGTGAATGCGATTGCGCCCGGCTATATCCAGACCAACAACACCGAGGCGCTGCGCCAGGACGCAGGCCGCGCCGGCGAGATCCTGCAGCGCATCCCCGCGGGCCGCTGGGGCCAGCCGGCGGACCTGGGTGGTGCGGCGGTATTTTTGGCCTCCAGCGCGGCCGACTATGTGCATGGCCATACCCTGGCTGTCGATGGCGGCTGGCTGGCCCGATAATCGAGGCCATCCACCACAGCCCAACACAGAAGGACGGACCGATGAGCGAGAGCCCCGCAGCCATGGACAAGACCGACACCGTCGCCGCGGTGGAGAAAGCCTTTGCCATTCTGGAGTGCCTGGGCAACCAGCGCGATGTCAGCGTGACCGCGCTGGCCCAGCAGCTGGCGCTGTCCAAGTCCTCCGTGCACCGGCTGCTGCAAACCTTGAAGGCCCTGGGCTATGTGGCGCAGGATGGCGAGTCCGAGCTCTACCGCGCCACCTTGCGGCTGTTTGAGCTGGGCGGCAAGGCGCTGGAGAACACCGACCTGGTGCGCGAGGCCGATGAGGAAATGCGGCGCCTGGGTGCGCTCACCCGGGAGACCATCCACCTGGGCGCGCTCGATGAGGACGCGATCATCTACATCCACAAGATCGAATCGGATTTTGGGCTGCGCATGCAATCGCGCATTGGCCGGCGCAAGCCCTTGCACAGCACCGCCATTGGCAAGGTGCTGCTGGCCTTTATGCCGGCGGACCAGGCGCGCGAGCTGCTGTCGTCGCAGCCGCTCAAGCTGTTCACGCCCCGCACCCTGAGCTCTGTCGATGCCGTGATGGACATCCTGCCCCGCGTGCATGCCCAAGAGGTGGCCGAAGACGATGAGGAAGCTGAACCCGGCCTGCGCTGCATTGCGGTGCCCGTGTTTGACCGCTTTGGCCATGTGATTGCCGCGCTGTCGGTGTCCTTTCCGGTCATGCGCTGCGGCGCCGATACGCCGCACTACTACCGCAGCTTGCTGAAAACCGCCAGTGCGGCGATCTCGCAAAAGATGGGCTGGCATGCGCCGCACATTGCCAAAGATGCGAAAGACGCAGAAGGCGAGCCGATCAGCACAGGCGACGCGCCACTGTAACGCGGCTCGCGCAGCTTGGGTTCAGCCGGGCACCAAGCGGGTATCAAGCTGGCATCAGGCAGATGCCAGCACATAATCGCCAGGCGCATAGCGTGCGCTGGTATCCATGCGTACCTGGCGCAGCGCAGTCGTTTGCTGGTACGCGTCGTACAGCCCCTCGGCGGCATAGTTGATCAACAGGCTGCGGCGGTGCGCGCCGCTGGGGTTGAGGCTGGCGGCATGCAGCAAGTCGACATCGAACACCAGAATATCGCCGGCCTGGCCAGAGATCTGAATCGCCTGCGATTCGTCATGCTCGCCGCGCGCCGCTTCTTCGGCGTTGGGGCGGTGGCTGGCCGGAATCAAGCGGGTAGCGCCGTTGTCCGGCCCAAAGTCATCCAAAAACGCCAGCGCGCCCACGGTATCGCCCGGGCGCTGGTTGGACAGATCGCGGTGCAGGCGCTGGTAGCCGCCGCCTCCAATGGGCTCGCGCCCTTCCACTTGCGACAGAAAAAAGCGCTCGCCAATCAGCACGCCCGCTGCGGCCAATAGCTGCGGCAGCTGGCACACGGCGAGTATCTGGGGGTTGTCATCGACCAGTGCATGGCGCCAATCCCAGCCCCGGGGCACGGGCCAGTGGCTGGTGATACCCGCATCAAAAACCTCGCGCAAACCCGGCAGCCAGTCGGCCGGAATGGCCTGGCGCAGCAGCGCATAGCCGTCGTGCTGGAGCTGTTCACGGAGGCCCATGGTTTGCCTTTCAAGCTGCGGTTGGGGTGAGGGCGGATGAGGTGCAGCGGGCAGTATAGCCAGCGGCGGTAGGGAGACCGGCGTAGATCAGCAGCCTGTATGGCCGTGGTAGCTGCTGACGGATGCTAGATTGCGGACATTTCTGTCCGATATGTTCTGCATCTCGGCCTGATTGTCTTGCTGCGGCAATCGCTGCACCATGGCGGCTGTTGTTTTTCACCCGCCAGCGGCCTATTGGCCTGCGCGGGTTTGCACAGGACCTTCGCTTAGCGCCATGGCAGATTCTTCTTCGCTTTCTTCCCATCCATCCCCCCATCTTGAACCCAGCTGTACACCCCAGAGCGGGGGCCTGCCGCTGGCATCGCTGCTGGCGCTTGCGCTGGCGGGCTTTGTCACCATCCTGACGGAGGCCTTGCCTGCCGGTTTGCTGCCGCAGATCAGTGCCGGGCTGGGGGTGTCGCAGGCGATGGCGGGGCAACTGGTCAGCCTGTATGCGATCGGCTCCTTGGTGGCGGCGATACCGCTGACGGCGGCCACCCAGCGCATGCGCCGCAAGCCCTTGCTACTGGCGGCCTTGGCCGGTTTTGTGCTGGCCAACAGCATCACGACGGTGTCGGGCAGCTATGCGCTCACCTTGCTGGCGCGCTTTGTGGCGGGCGTGGCGGCAGGCCTGCTTTGGGCCTTGCTGGCCGGCTATGCCACGCGCATGGTGCCGCCGCACCAAAGCGGGCGCGCCATCGCGATTGCGATGCTGGGCGCGCCGCTGGCGCTTTCGCTGGGCCTGCCGCTGGGCACCTGGATGGGCCAGCACCTGGGCTGGCGCCTGTGCTTTGCCAGCATGAGCGTGCTGGCGCTGCTGCTGATGGCCTGGGTGCAACTGCGCCTTCCCGATTTTGCCGGCCAGCCCGCTGGCCAGGCCTTTGGTCTGGGCCAGGTGTTCCGCCTTCCAGGGGTGCGGCCGGTGCTGCTGGTGGTGCTGGCCTATGTGCTGGCGCACAACCTGCTCTACACCTATATCGCGCCCTTGCTGGCCCCTGCCAACCTGGGCGCGCAGATCGACCGCGTGCTGCTGGTGTTTGGGCTGATGTCGGTGCTCAGCATCTGGATCACCGGCCTGCTGATTGACCGCCATCTGCGCGCGCTGAGTTTGGCGAGCACGGGGCTGTTTCTGTTGGGCGCTGTGCTGCTGGCGCTGGCGATGGAGCTACCCGCTGCCGTTTACCTGGCCGTGGCCGTCTGGGGCCTGGGCTTTGGTGGGCTGCCGCCGCTGCTGCAAACGGCCTTGGCCAAGAACGCAGGGCCGGCAGCCGATGTGGCGCAGTCGATGCTGGTGACCTCTTGGAACCTGGCCATTGCCGGGGGCGGCATGGCCGGTGGTGTATTGCTGGCCCAGTGGGGTGTGGCGGCCTTCTCGCCAGCAGTAGTCATGCTGATGCTGCTGAGCCTGGCGGTCGTGCTGATGGCCAAGCGCCATGGCTTTGCAGCGGCCCAGCTCTGACAGCGCTACAGATGGAAAAAGGCGCTGAGATGTGACACTCAGCGCCTGGATTTTTAGAGCCTGAACCGGCTTAGAAGCTGGCCGTCAAAGTCGCAAAGAAACGGCGGCCGGGCAGGTAGAAATTGTTGCCCACATCGCGGTTGCCGCTGGCATTGCGGTCAAACAGGTTCTTCACGCCGGCGTTGATGCGCAGCGCCTGGTTGATGCGGTAGTTGGCAGCCAGGTCGTACAGCACATAGCTGTTCTGGATGCGCTGCTCGCCAAATTTGGAGTTGTCGGCCAGGCGCTGGGCCAGGCCCATTTGCTTGCCCACCAGCTCGGCGCCCAGGCTCAGGCCCAGGGCAGTGTTGACCTGCCAGTCCAGCACCGAGGAGCCGCTCCATTTGGAGACGGTGGTCAGCGCCACGCCGGTGGTCTTGTTCTCGGCATTGAGCATATGGGTCAGGCTGTTGTTCCAGCTGATGCTGCGGCTCAGCGGCACGCGCAGATTGGCTTCGAGCCCGCGCGTGATGGCCGCGTCGATGTTCACATACTGGGCCCAGTAGTTGGTTCCGCCCGGCAAGTAGCCAATGCCTTGCGAATCGATCTTGTCCTTGAAATCGGTGTTGAAGAAGGTCAGGCCCGCTTGCCAGCCTTCATGCTCCCAGGCGGCGCCCAGCTCCCAGTTCTGCGAGGTCTCGGGCTTGAGGTCGGAGTTGCCCCGGATGCTGCAACCGCCGCCGGCGTAGCCGGCAAAGCCGCAGCCCGCGCCTTGCGACTGGCTCACAAAGTTCTCGTTCGACTGGCGCAGGTTGGGCGCGCGGAAGCCTTCGGAGTAGCCGCCACGCAAGGTCCAGGCAGCGCTGGGGTGGTAGACCAGGTAGGCACGCGGGCTGATGTGCGAGCCGTAATCGTCATGGCGGTCACCGCGCAGTCCCAGGGTCAGGGTCAGGTTGTCGCGCAAAAAGATCTGGTCTTCGACAAACAGCGCCTGCGACTTGGCCTGCTTGTAGCTGAGGCCGACCACGCCCGCTTCATTGGCGACCGAGCCCACCGAGTTCGGGTTGTCCAGCTCCTGGCGCTGCCACTGCGCGCCCACGGTCAGCATCTGGTCAAAGCCCCATTTGAAGGGCATGGTCACCGAGCCGTCGAGGATCAGGTCTTCCGAGACCGAATGCGTGCTGTAGGTCTGGGTGGCAGTGCCGCCGGGCACGGGCACAAACTGGCCGTTTTCAATGCGCGGGGCGGTCGTCTCGTTGCTGTATTTGCTGTGGCTGAGCGAGAGCTTGGACGTACCAAAGCGGTATTTGCCCTGGTGGGTCAGGCTGGTGCTTTCGCGCTCCATGTTCGATGGCCCACGGGTGGTGGCAGCCGCCGCAAAGCCGCCCGGGTTGCTGGTAGAGGGCGAGGGGCCACCCAGGGTCTTCCACTCGGCGCGCTGCACATCCAGGCTCAGCTTGTGGCTGTCGTTGATGTCCCAATCGAGGCGCGCGCCCAGCGACTGGCGCTTGGCGCCTTCCCGCCCGCCACCCCAGCGGAAGGCGGTGGTGCCGTCTTCCAGGCCACTGTCGGCCTGGCGGTAGGTTTGCTGGCCATTGAGCTGCAGCTTGAAGCCCTTGCCCAGTGGGCCGCTGATGTTGAAGCCACCGCTGTAGTCATTGCCACGGATGGATTCGGGATTGATCTCGGCACCGGCCGAGATCTGGCCGCTCCATGTATCGCCGCCTTTTTTGGTGATGATGTTGATCACGCCGCCCATTGCGTCCGAGCCGTAGAGCGAGGACATGGGGCCGCGCACCACTTCGATGCGCTCGATCGCCTCGGGCGCAATCCAGTTGAGCTCATTGCGGGTGTAGCGGTCAAAGGTCTCGCTGGAGCTGCCTACGCGCACGCCATCGACCAGGATCAGGGTGTACTGCTGGGGCAGGCCGCGAATCTGGATGCTGGTGCCGCCATCGGGCGTGGTGGCTTGCGTGAGGCCCGGCACGCGGCGCAGTACCTCGTTCAAATCAGTGGCAGGCACGCGCGCTATGTCTTCGGCGGTCAGCACCGTCAGGCTGGCGGGTGCGTCCTTGACGGCCGTGGCCGTCGCAGCCGCCGTCACGGTGATCGTGTCCAGCGTGGTGCCGGGCTCCGTGTTGCTTTGCGCCGATGCGGCCGATGACAGGCACAGGCCTGCGGCCAGCGCAATGGGAAGAAGGGGGAATGAAGCAGCGGGATGGGACATGACAACAAACAAGGGCAGTAAGACAGCCTGCAGGCGGCGCAGCCCTGGGCATTGCCGGGCGGGCCAAAGGTATGCAGAGCGGAGCTGGCTGGCGTGGACGCGGCGCAGAGCCGATCACGTTGGCTGGGTGAGCAAATGAATTCGCAATCAGAATCATTTGCGATGCATGTGGCTGGCGTTTGCCTGTTTGTGTCAGTTTGTGACTTGACTGCAAGACCTCTGGCTTCTGGCAGCCGTCCACGAATGTACTTTGCAGCGAAGCACCAAGTGGAGGTGCATATTGACTAAGAATCTCGAGCTAGCGGTGACGCAAATTTGTAACCCAGAAGCAAGGTGAGCATGGCGTTGCCAAACGAATCTCCCAATGGGTAAAGGCAACTGTCCGGGTCCGTGAATACGAAGTACCGACCCTGGTCGTTGACAAACAGGATCATGTGGTCGTTGTGTGCAGTTGCAAAGGCAGCGCAATTGCCGACCTGGAGTCGCCACGGCGAGGTCACAGCGCTGACGGTCGGGCGGAGCTGGGAATAAAAACTGATATCGCTTTTGGCTTGCTCTACTCCTGAGCCAATTTCGCCTACATGAAGCGCTGCGAACTGTCGCAGTATTGCTGTTGCTAGCCCCTCTGAGTTTGCATTGTCAGCATCCACAGACTTGGACGTGGGATGCGGCCGCCATCCTGCCGTGAGGAAGAGCTGCTCAATGGATGGAGGGAGGCTGAGCATATGGAGTGGGCTGATTTTGGGCTACCGTTGAGCGCAAGCTGAGCCAGCGTCGGCTTGAAGCAGTTTTATGATTTCCTGATGGCCATGAATTACTGCGGATCGAATGGGCGTGTCGCCGTCATCGTTTTTGGCATGGGCCGAAGCCCCACGCTCCAGCAGCAGCTGGACTGCGTCAATATGGCATTGCTCTACCGCTTCATGTAAGGGGCTATAACCGTGCTCACCGGGGCTGTGGATATCGGCTCCAGCATCCAGCAGTGCGGCGATGGCTGCAATATCGCCTTGGGTGGCGGCTATGTGCAGTGGTGTGGAGTTCCAGTTACCACGGGTGTGAACAGCAATGCTTGCGATGCCGATGAATTCAGGCAAAGAGGCAATTTTCTCCAAGAAGTTTTCAAGTACGGAGTCGTTCACAGTATTCAATGCGCGGCGAAAAATAGTCTGGGCTTGATACTGGAGCAGTTTAGCGGCTGGCATTGGCTGTATGGCCTGCTGCACAAATGCCTTGAAATCTGGCATCCAGATGCATTCAAGCCGGCAACTCAATCACCGCCCTTAGCCCACCTTCGCTGCGGTTATGCAGCTTCAGCTCTCCTCCATGCGCCCGCACGCATGAGCGCGCAATCGCCAGCCCCAACCCAAAGCCACCGGTCTCCCCGTTGCGGGCGACCTCCAGCCGGCTAAAGGGCCGAAAGGCCCGCTCCATGTCCTGGGGCGCAATGCCGGGGCCTTCGTCTTCGATCTCCATGCGCAGCGTGCCGGCAGTGCCCGGGTCAGCAGCATCCGGCACGGTCAGCCGGACTTGCACACGGCCATAGCGCGCGGCATTGTCGATCAGGTTGGCGAGGGCGCGCTTGAGGTGGGCCGGGCGGCAGCGGTAGCTGATGCTGGGGGGCGGCGTCCAGTCCACCTGGCGGCCCAGGCTGCGCTGCTGCTCGACGACCTCACCGACCAGCGCATCCAGGTCTACCGGCTGGGTGGTTTCGCGCATCGCATCGTCCTGGGCAAAGTGCAGGATCTCTTCGACCATGCTGTGCATCTCGTTGATGGTGCTCACCATCGCCTGGCGCAGCTCGTCATCGTCCACCAGCTCGGCGCGGATGCGCAGCGAGGTGAGGGGGGTGCGCAGGTCGTGGCCAATGGCGGCGACCATGCGGGTGCGGTCGTTGACGACGCCG
This sequence comes from Comamonas sp. MYb21, assembly GCF_037479395.1. Lineage (NCBI taxonomy): Bacteria > Pseudomonadati > Pseudomonadota > Betaproteobacteria > Burkholderiales > Comamonadaceae > Comamonas > Comamonas sp. MYb21. The sequence continues at coordinate 27,108 of NZ_JBBGZC010000012.1, forward strand.
AGCAAGCGGTCTTGCATCTCGTTGAAGGCCTCGATGATTTCGCGCACGCCTTCGGGGCCGGACAGCGGCAGGTGCGCGGAGCGCTCGCCCCGGCTGATGCGCTGGGCCGCCTCGGTAAGCATGCGCAGCGGCTGCATGATGCGCCGGCCAAACAGCACCGCAATGACGATGATGGGCAGCATGCCCACGGGGATGGAAAAACTCAGCACCCGGCTCCAGTGGCTGAGCAGCATGGTGGGCAGGTGCCAGCTGCTGAGCCATTGGCCATCGGGCAGGCGTACATCGACATGCAGCATCCAGCTGCCATCTTCTTCAAACGCCGGGCTCAGCAGCGCGAGGATGTCCTGGTCCACATCGCCGGCCTGGCTGGCTGCCAAGGGCGAGCGCAGGCGCAGATGGATGCGCACCGGTGGGTCTGCAGCGTTGGCGCCCGCATCCAGGCCCAGGCGCTCTTGCAGCCTGGCGGTGAGCTTGGCTTCCTGCTCGGTGACGGGCTGGCCGTCATCAAAAGGGCGCGGGCGGATGCGGAACTGCGAATCGGGCAGGCTGATGCTTTGCACCAGGCGCTGGGCGGATTCGGGGCTGCTCTCCAGCGCGCGGTAGGCGGCGGCCACCCGGGTCTCGATGGTGTGGGCCGACAACGGGTGGACCACGTCACTGTCCTGGCGCAGCCAGGTGAGCAGCAAGACGGCGGCCAGGTGGGCGACGACCAGGGCCAGCAGCAACAGCGCGAGCAACTGGCCGGCCAAGGTGCGCGGCAGCAGCTTCATGGTGCGAGGCGGATGTTTCTGGCCGCCAGCAGGTAGCCGTCGCCGCGCACGGTCTTGAGCATGCGGGGCTGGCGCGGGTCAGATTCGAGCTTTTTGCGCAGGCGGCTGATCTGGGTGTCGATGCTGCGGTCAAAAAACGCGGCGCCTTCGCGCTGGGTCAGGTCCATCAATTGCTGGCGGCTGAGCACGCGGTTGGGGTTCTCCAGCAGCGCGCGCAGCAGGTGGAACTCCGCGGTGGTCAGTGGCACGGGGCTGAGGCCAGGATCCTGCAGCTCGCGCGTGGTCAGGTCAAAGGACCAGCCTTCAAAGGTGTAGCGCTTTTCTGCCAAGGATTCTTGCGCAGGGGGCGATTGCGCCGCATCGTCCGCCCGCCTGCGCGCGCCGCGCCGCAGCACGCTGCGCACCCGCGCCACCAGCTCGCGCGGGTCAAAGGGCTTGAGCACATAGTCGTCGGCGCCAATCTCCAGGCCTGCCACCCGGTCGGCCTGGTCGGTCATCGCGGTCAGCAAGATGACGGGGGTGCCGATGTGCTCGGCAACAAAGCCGCACAGCGACAGGCCGTCCTCGCCGGGCAGCATCACGTCCAGGATGATGAGGTCGTAGCGGTGGTCTTTGAGCAGTTGCCGCATGGCGATGCCATCACCGGCGGTGTCGACATCGAAGTCATAGCGGCGCATGAAAGTGGCAAGAGGGTCGCGGATGCTTTGGTGGTCATCGACGATCAGGATGCTGCGTCGCACGTTCATTGAAATTCAGGCGTTGGCAAATGAGATTACTTCTTATTATCACCGGCCCTCTGCCAGTGGGCGCGGTGCATGGTCAATCCCGCACCTTGCCGCGTTGGGCTTTGACATTGGCACGCAGGCTCTTGCTTTGCAGGCGGCGCTGCTGCGAGCCCCAGGTCGGCTTGGTGGCGCGGCGCTTGCGCGGCTCCACCGCCACGCTGGCCACCAAGGCGTTGAGGCGCTCGAGCGCATCCCACAGGTTTTGCTCCTGGGTGCGGTAGCTCTGCGCCTTGATGACGACCACGCCTTCCTGGGTGATGCGTGAATCGGCCAGCGCGAGCAAGCGGGTCTGCACGGGCTCGGGCAGGCGTGATGCACGCACATCAAAGCGCAGGTGGATGGCGCAGCTGACCTTGTTGACGTTCTGCCCGCCGGGCCCCTGGGCGCGGATGGCCGTCCACTGCACATCGGCTTCATGCAAGGTGAGGGCGGAGGGCAGGGGCGTGGTCATGTCGGCAGGCGTGTCGCGGTGAAAAGAGCTGCAAGGCGGTGGATCGGAGGCGGATTGGGGTTTCACAGCGCTGTCGTGCAGCGCTGGCATAACGGCAGCTAGCCCCGTATTTTGTGTCAGCAGGCTCAGATGCCTCAACAAATCGCTGGGCCAACTCTTGTATAAGACTTAAAAAGCAGCGACAATCCTTGGCGTTGAATTCCGTATTGTGATATTGCATTGCAGCATTTGAGGGACAGGCTTCCCAACGGCAGGCGAGCAGTACATCATGACGGAGTTTACGCGGGCGCGCCCTGGGCTGTGGAGACCGGCCAAGGCGCGACGCACATCAGAACTTTTGCCACTTGAAAGACCAGATGACTACCCAGCAACCCACCATCATCTACACCCTGACCGACGAAGCGCCTCGTCTGGCGACCGCAGCGTTCTTGCCGGTTGTTCGCAGCTTTGCGAGCGCCGCTGGCATCAATGTGGCCGAGAGTGATATTTCGCTGGCAGCCCGCATTCTGGGTGAATTCCCCGAGTTTCTGACCGAAGCACAGCGCGTGCCCAACAACCTGGCCGACCTGGGCAAGCTGACCTTGACGCCCGATGCCAACATCATCAAGCTGCCCAATATTTCCGCGTCGGTGGGCCAGCTGCAAGAAGCGATCAAGGAGCTGCAAGACCACGGCTACAAGCTGCCTGACTACCCAGACAGCCCTGCCAACGATGCAGAAAAAGACATCAAGGCCCGCTACAGCAAGTGCATCGGCTCGGCCGTGAACCCCGTGCTGCGCGAAGGCAACTCGGACCGCCGCGCACCGCTGGCTGTGAAGAACTACGCCAAGAAGCACCCCCATTCGATGGGCGAGTGGAAGCAGTGGTCGCAAACCCATGTCTCGCACATGGAAGAGGGCGACTTCTACCACGGCGAAAAGTCCATGACGCTGGACAAGGCCCGCGAAGTGAAGATGGTGCTGGAGACCAAGTCCGGCAAGACCGTGGTGCTCAAGGACAAGGTCAAGCTGCAGGACGCCGAAGTGGTCGACTCGATGTTCATGAGCAAGAAGGCCCTGCTGGCTTTCTACGAAAAGGAAATCGAAGACTGCAAGCAGTCGGGCATTTTGTTCTCGCTGCACGTCAAGGCCACGATGATGAAGGTGTCCCACCCCATCGTGTTCGGTCACTGCGTGCGCATTTTCTACAAGGAAGCGTTCGAGAAGCACGGCAAGCTGTTCGATCAGCTGGGCGTGAACGTGAACAACGGCATGGCCAATCTGTACGAAAAGATTGAAACCCTGCCTGCCTCGCAACGCGAAGAAATCATCCGCGATCTGCACAAGTGCCAGGAAGGCCGCCCCGCGCTGGCCATGGTGGACTCTGCCAAGGGCATCACCAACTTCCATTCGCCCAACGACGTGATCGTGGACGCATCGATGCCTGCGATGATCCGCGCCGGCGGCAAGATGTGGGGCGCCGATGGCAAGCCTTACGACTGCAAGGCCGTGATGCCTGAGTCGACCTTTGCCCGCATCTACCAGGAAGTGATCAACTTCTGCAAGTGGCACGGCAACTTTGACCCCAAGACCATGGGCACCGTGCCCAACGTGGGTCTGATGGCGCAAAAGGCTGAGGAATACGGCTCGCACGACAAGACCTTCGAGATCAGCGAAGACGGCGTGGCCAACATCGTCGACATCGCCACCGGCGAAGTGCTGATGAGCCAGAACGTGGAGCAGGGCGACATCTGGCGCATGTGCCAAGTCAAGGATGCCCCAATCCGCGACTGGGTCAAGCTGGCTGTCACCCGCGCCCGCAACTCCGGCATGCCTGCCGTGTTCTGGCTGGATCCCTACCGCCCACACGAAGCCGAGCTGATCAAGAAGGTGCAAACCTACCTGAAGGACCACGACACGAACGGCCTGGACATCCACATCCTGTCGCAAGTGCGCGCTATGCGCTTCACGCTGGAGCGCGCAGCCCGTGGCCTGGACACCATCTCGGTGACCGGCAACATCCTGCGTGACTACCTGACCGACCTGTTCCCGATCCTGGAGCTGGGTACCTCGGCCAAGATGCTGTCGGTGGTGCCACTGATGCAAGGCGGCGGTCTGTACGAAACCGGCGCTGGCGGCTCGGCCCCCAAGCATGTCGAGCAGCTGGTGGAAGAAAACCACCTGCGCTGGGATTCGCTGGGCGAGTTCCTGGCGCTGGCCGTGTCCTTCGAAGAGCTGGGCATCAAGAACAACAACGAGCGCGCCAAGCTGCTGGCCCAGACCCTGGACCAGGCCACCGGCAAGCTGCTTGATGAGAACAAGTCGCCATCGCGCCGCACCGGTGAGCTGGACAACCGTGGCTCGCAGTTCTACATCGCGCTGTACTGGGCCCAGGCGCTGGCCGCGCAAACCACCGATGCCGAACTGGCAGCCAAGTTTGCGCCCCTGGCCAAGAGCCTCGCCGAGAACGAAGCCAAGATCGTCGGCGAGCTCAAGGACGTGCAAGGCAAGCCTGCCGACATCGGCGGCTACTACCAGCCTGACGCAGCCAAGCTGGACGCCGTGATGCGCCCCAGCAGCACCTTCAACGCAGCGGTGGCTGCACTGGGCTGATAAAGCCCAGGCCTGGGCTGGCTGATGCCGCCCGGGTTGCGATCATCCAAGTAAAACCGGCAGACCCGTGAGGGCTGCCGGTTTTTTTGCGTGTGTTTTATCGCAGCGTGCGGAAGTGCGCCTGGCAGGCACCGCTGGGTTCTGGGGAGACGCGATCAGCGCCATCCTTGGCAGCGGCGGCTGGGCCGAAGTGAAGCATTTACGGGTATTTTTTAACAAGATGAAATACTAATGGATGATTTGCAAAAGCAATCAAGCATTGGCAAACATTATCTTATGGTAATGATCTTGTCACACACGTTGAACAAAATTGCAAATGTCTAAACACAACACAGTGCCACCGGCACATAAACGACATGAGCAGTTCCATGGCCTCTTCGGCAGGTTTGTCAGCGGGCGCTGTCAAACCAAATTTCGATCAAAGAACCAGCCCCGTGCAGGTCGTGATCTTTCTGGGTTTGCTGGGCATTGGCCTGGGCTATATGGCCTGGGCCTTGGTGACGGACGTCACCGGCTCGCCGGGCGGCAACAGCATCACCATGGTGGCATTCCTGCTGCTGGCGGTGGCGCTGCTGATTGCGCTGGGCTTTGAGTTTGTCAACGGCTTCCACGACACGGCCAACGCCGTAGCCACCGTTATCTACACCCATTCGATGCCACCCAATGTGGCGGTGGTCTGGTCGGGCCTGTTTAACTTTCTGGGCGTGCTCACCTCCAGCGGCGCCGTGGCCTACGGCATCATCTCGCTGCTGCCGGTCGAGCTGATCTTGCAAGTCACGTCCGGCGCGGGCTTTGCGATGGTGTTTGCGCTGCTCATTGCCGCGATCATCTGGAACCTGGGCACCTGGTGGCTGGGTCTGCCCGCGTCGTCCTCGCACACCATGGTGGGCTCGGTGATTGGCGTGGGCGTGGCCAATGCGCTGATGCGCGGGCGTGACGCGATGAGCGGTGTGGACGGCCACCAGGTCTGGGGCGTCTTCAAGGCCTTGCTGGTCTCGCCGGTGGTGGGCTTTGTCTGCGCCGCGTTGCTGCTGCTGGCCATGAAGGCGCTGGTCAAGAACCGCACCCTGTACGAAGAGCCCACCGGCAGCGCGCCTCCGCTGTGGATCCGCATTTTGCTGATCTTCACCTGCACCGGTGTCTCATTTGCCCACGGCTCCAACGATGGGCAAAAGGGCATGGGCTTGATCATGCTGATCTTGGTGGGTGTGGTGCCGATGGCCTATGGCTTGAACCATGCCGTGACCGAGCAGCACACGCCCCAGTTTGTCGAGGTTGCCTATGCCACGCAGGCCAATCTGGCCAAGGTCTCGACCCTGCCAGCGCCTGCGACCGATGCGCTGGCGCGCAGCACCGTGTCCGAGTTCATCCGCACCAAGGAGGCCAAGCCCGAGGTGGTTCCCGCCCTGGCCGAGCTGGCCGGCAGCATTGGCAAGCAGGTGCAGGAATACGGATCGCTGGCCAAGGTGCCCGCCACGGCGGTGGGCAATGTGCGCAACGACATGTTCCTGGCCTCAGAGACCATTTCCGTGCTGACCAAGAGCGATGCGATGGCACTGAACGATGCCAGCAAGGCACAGCTCAAGGCCTTTCAGGCCGAGTTGAACACCTCCACCAAGTTCATCCCTGTCTGGGTCAAGGTGGTGGTGGCCATTGCCTTGGGGCTGGGCACGATGGTGGGCTGGAAGCGCATTGTGAAGACCGTTGGCGAAAAGATTGGCAAGACCCATCTGACCTATGGCCAGGGGGCGGCGGCTGAACTGGTCGCGATGACCACCATCGGCGCAGCCGATGCCTTTGGCCTGCCGGTCTCCACCACCCATGTGCTGTCATCGGGCATTGCCGGCGTGATGACCGCCAATGGATCGGGCCTGCAGGCCTCCACCTTGCGCAACATTGCGCTGGCCTGGGTGCTGACCCTGCCATGCGCGATGCTGCTCTCGGGTAGCCTGTACTGGCTGTTCAGCCATGTCTTTGCCTAAGAACCTGTTCAAAGTCTCTACGCAGCCGCGTTGGAGTGCAATCGGGATGAGTTCGAAGGGGTGTGGTCCGCAGCTTGCACCGGGGTGCAAGCAAGGGCCAGCGCGCAGAAATCGCCCGATTTCACTCCAACCCACAGGGACAGTGTCTTTCCGGGCGGTCTGCGTTGTTGCAAATCCTCGCAATAGCTGGGCTATTGCTGCGGTATTGCGCCTAGCATCCCATCCCGCAAAGACACTGTCGCGGCGCGAGGAGACATTGAACAGGTTCTATGCGAATCCAAGCCTATGGCTGGGTCTGGACGCGGCGAGCGGCGGGCAGAGGCTGGGCAGGCGGTTCACGCAAGCCTTGTCCAGGCCTGTTGTCTGCCATCTATACCAAGGTATATGCATGCCATCCCAATGGCGGTGACATGCATGCCTAGGGCCACTGGCAAAGCAGCGATCGGCCTGCGAGAATCCGCTCTGTCGTCGCCGAAGGCATGGCCTGCATAAAAAGCGATGACGCTGCGCCCTGTTCCGTCTCGGCGATTGCCGCCGATGTGCGCTTCAGTTGTTGAAGCAGGGCATGGGTATCCCTCCAAATTCTTCGCAGGAGAAAAGCCATGGACCCCGATCCTGAGCCTGCCATGCGCTGCTGCAAGCGCTGCCTTGCTTTGCCGTACACAACCACCACCTCCTCCTGGGCTGCCGCGCCAAGGCCATCTCGCCGCTGAATGCATGAGAGGGTCCTTGGCGGCGTGCTGCCGCTGTGACAATCCCATGCTGCTTTTTCCAATCCTCTCCCACCCTCGCTCCACCGAGCCCCGGCAGCCTCTGCGGCACCAGCCTCGGGCCCGCATATGGCCCTTGTGTGCAGCTTTGCTGGCCGCCATGGTGGCGATGCCGGCCCAGGCGCAGACGAGCGTGCGCCTGTATGGCACCGTCGATGCCGCCATCAGCGCAACCCGGGTGAGCGGGGCGCCAACGCAAAAGAGCCTGCTGAGCGGCGGCCTGTCCGATTCGCTCTGGGGCTTGCAAAGCCGTGAGGCGCTGGGTGGTGACAGCTACGCCGCCTTTGCGCTGGAAGGCGGCCTGGATGCCGCCCATGGCGCGCCCGATGACCCGGCAAGGCCGTTCAACTACCAGTCCTGGGTGGGGGTGGGCAATGCGAGCCTGGGCGAGCTGCGCCTGGGGCGCCAGTACACCGTGGGCCAGGCCTTTGTCAGCGCGATCGAGGTGGGGGCCTGGCGCGACTTTGGCGTGGGTGCCTTGTTGCGGGCCTCGGACAACTACCAGGTGTCCAAGCAGCTCAGCTGGCGCAGCCCGGAGTGGGGCGGTGTGCAGCTGGGCGCCAGTTACAGCTTTGACGCGGGCGACGCGCCAGCCGCAGCTACGACGGGCAGCGCCACCTACAAGCTCTACAGCTTGGCACTGCGCTATGAGGACGGCCCCTGGCTGCTGGCTGCGAGCTGGGAGCAAGCCAGTGCCGTCCGTTGGGACGCCGCCTTGGCTGGCCGGCGCCCCAGCGCCGCGCAGCTGGGCGCCAGCTACAACTTTGGCGTGGCACGCCTGGCGGCGGGCTGGAGTCGCCAGCGCAATGGATTTGTCGGGCGCAATGGCGGCGATGGGCCGGCGCAGTTGCAGGCGGCCGGGCTCAAGGGTTTGGGGCCCATCGAGTTCATCGATGGAGGCCGCCTGGATGCGCTCTATCTGGCTGCGTCCATTCCCTTGGGTCGTGGCGAGTTCCAGATGCAGTGGTCCCAGGCGCGGCCCAACTGGGATTGGCAGGACAGCGGCGCGCGCGCCCGGACCAGCCAGGTGGTGTCGCTGGGCTACATCTACCCGTTGTCGCTGCGCACCAGTGTCTATGCCTTTGCTGCCCATGGCCGGGCTTACGCGATGGATGTGGCCTTGGATGCCAGCCAGCCCTCGGTGAGCCAGCTGGCTTTTGGGCTGAACACCCGTTTTTGATGGGGTGGGCTTTTGCGCCCCATGGCGCCTGGCGTGGTAGCCTTTTGCGGTCCCTGCTACCCAGCGCCGCTTTGTCTGCGTGTTTCTGATGAAGATCCCGTTCCTGCCACCCCAACTCTGGCGCCGCCCAGGCCTGCATGTCATGGGCATGGGGCTTGCGCTGGCGCTGCTGTTTCTGATCGACACGGCAACCCGGTATGAAGTGGCGGTGTCGGTGTTCTACACCGTGGTCATTGTCGCGATGGCCCATGTGCTGGCCTTGCGCGGGCTCATGGCGCTCACCGGCAGCTGCGTTGCCCTGACCTGGCTGAGCTTTTTCATCACCAGCTATGGCGACCAGCAAGCAGGCCGGATCAATATGCTCATCAGCACGGTGGCGATTCTGATCACCGGCTACCTGGCCTGCAGGGCGGAACTGGCACGCGCTGCCGCCCATGAGGCCCAGGCCAGGCTCTTGCGCATCTCGCGCATCCACAGCCTGGAGGGCCTGACCACCTCGATTGCGCATGAGCTCAACCAGCCCTTGGCCGCGATCGTCACCAGCGGCCATGCCTGCCAGCGCTGGATGGACCAAGACCCGCCCAACCTGGACAAGGCCCGGCAGGCGCTCCTGCGCATCCTGGGCGATGCGGACCGGGCCAGCGCCATCATTGGCCGGGTGCGCAAGCTCAGCAAGGGCGAGCCTGCCAGCCCCAGGCCCTTTGTCTTCAATGCCGCCGTGCGCGAAGTGCTGGCGCTGTCGCAGGCCGAGATGCAGCGCCTGAACATCGCGATGCGTGCCGATCTGGCGCCCGGCCTGCCGCTGGCGCTGGCCGATCCGGTGCAGGTCCAGCAGGTCATCGGCAATCTGGTGCTCAATGCGATGGAGGCCACGGCCTTGGTCGATGTCGCGCGCCGCACCATCCTGGTGGAATCGCTGCAGCAGCAGGACAAGCTGGTGTTTCGGGTATCGGATGGCGGCCCGGGCCTGCCCGCTGGCGCGCAGGAGCAGGTGTTTGAACCTTTCTGGACCACCAAGCACGAGGGCATTGGGGTGGGGCTGAGCATCAGCCGCAGCATTGTCGAGGCCAATGGCGGCCATATCTGGGCGCAGCCCCATGCACCAGCCGGGGCGGTGTTTGCTTTCAGCCTTCCGGTGGCGCAGGAGGAGGGCGCGGCATGACGGCGCCTGCCATGGTCTATGTGGTTGATGACGACCACTCGGTGCGCGCCGCGCTGGAGGATCTGCTCGCCTCTGTCGGTCTGCCGGTGCGCGCTTTTGCATCGGCTGCCGAATTTCTGGCGCATCCGCCCGCTGATGCGCCCGCCTGCCTGGTGCTCGATGTGCGCATGCCCGGGCAAAGCGGCATGGAGTTCCAGCGCCAGATGCAGAGCCTGGGCCTGCTGCTGCCCGTGGTCTTCATCACCGGGCACGGCGATATTGCGATGGGCGTCAAGGCCATCAAGCAGGGCGCGATTGACTTTCTCGCAAAGCCTTTTCGCGACCAGGATCTGCTCGACGCCATCCACCACGGCATTGCACAAGACCGCGCCCGGCGCCTGCAGGATGCCGACCGCGCCGAGAGCCATGGCCGCTGGCAGTCGCTCTCTGATGGCGAGCGCGAAGTGGTGCGGCTGGTGGTGCAGGGCCTGCTCAACAAGCAGATTGCCCACCAGCTGCAGCTGAGTGAGGTGACGGTCAAAGTGCGGCGTGGCAATGCGATGCGCAAGCTGCAGCTGAGCTCGTTGGCTGATCTGGTGCGGTTCACCGAAAAGCTCGGCCTGTAGTGGCTTGTCGCAGCGCCTGCCGCTGGCCTTGGGCCAGCTGACTCTGAAGGCAGCCTTACGCCATGTTGGCGGCAGGGGTGTTTTGCGAATGGTGGTTGCTATCTAATTGATAGCTTCAAAGCCATGTGCGCGATGATAAGATATACGTTTTTGCTTGTAAATGCTGTGCCCGCGTGTAGGCGGCCTGCGGATGCGCTGACTGCGACGGCGGTTTGGTCTTAACATGCTGCACCTGCCTTTGCTGCATCGCCGCATTGTCTGCCTGCGGCAGGCCCTGGGCCGTTCGGCACGGTTGGGCATTTATCGACAGAACTGAGAAAGATCAGCGGGCGGCGCGGCCCTTGGCCTGCGCGCCGGCTTGAGCAACACATTACATGCTGGTTCCATTTTTGATTATGTTGCGCGAGGGCATCGAGGCCGCGCTGATCGTTGGCATCATTGCCAGTTTCCTTCGCCACACGGGCCGCGCACGCCTGATGCCCGCCGTCTGGGCCGGGGTGTTTCTCGCGCTGGGCCTGTCGCTTTTTGTGGGCGCTGGCCTGCAGTGGATGGCCGCCGAGTTTCCGCAAAAGCAGCAGGAGCTGTTTGAGGGCCTGGTCGGTTTTATCGCGGTGGGCATGCTGACGGGCATGGTGTTCTGGATGCGCAAGGCCTCGCGCTCGATCAAGGGCGAGTTGCAGGCCTCGGTCGACAAGGCGCTCAGCACCTCGGGCAGTGCCAGCTGGGCGCTGATCGGCATGGTCTTTTTGGCCGTGGCCCGCGAAGGCGTCGAATCCGTCTTCTTCTTGCTCGCCATCTTCCAGCAAAGTTCGGGCTGGAGTGCCGCTGCTGGCGCCTTCCTCGGCGTGGCACTGTCGGTGCTGCTAGGCATTGGACTCTACAAAGGCGGCGTGCGCATCAATCTGCGCCAGTTCTTCCGCTACACCGGCATCTTTATCCTGGTCGTGGCCGCTGGCCTGCTGGCTGGCGCCGTGCGCCGCCTGCATGAGGCCGGTGTCTGGAACCAGCTGCAGCAAGTGGTGTTCGACAGCAGTGCTGTGCTGCCCGAAGACAGCCCGCTGGGCGTGATTCTGGGCGGCTTGCTGGGCTATATGCATGCGCCGGTCGTCGGCGAAGTGCTGGCCTGGGCGTTGTACCTGGCCGTGACCTTGGTGATGTTCTTCTGGCCAGTCAAGGCGGCGCCTGCGGTGGCCGGCGCGCCTGCCGCATCCACCCCCGCCGCTGCACCGACCCCCATGCCCGCTGCCGAATCTGCGCCCCGTCTGGGCCCGGTGGTGCTGGGCAGTGTGGTCGTGTTCCTGCTGGGCGCCGCAGCCTTCTGGCAGGCATCGACGGCGCCGCATGCCAGCGGTGCTGCTGCGGGTAGCGCCACCTCGGCCGATGGCGTGCCGGTGGTGACCATCGAAATCAACCAGGGCACTTGCACCCCCAATGCGGTGACGGTGCCGGCCGGCAAGGTGATTTTCCGCATCGTCAACCAATCGCAGCGCGCGCTGGAGTGGGAAATTCTGGACGGCGTGATGGTGCTCGAAGAGCGCGAGAACATTCTGCCGGGCATGACGCAGCAGCTGAGCGCACGCCTGGTGCCCGGCAACTACGAGATGACCTGCGGCCTGCTCAATGCTGCGCGCGGCAGCCTGACGGTGACGACCTCGGACGCCTTCAAGGCCGAGGCGGCCAAGCCGCCGGTGACCGCCTTCCTGGGCGCACTGGCCGAGTACCAGGTCTATATGCTGACCGAGACGGCCAGCCTGCAAGAGATGGTCGATGCGCTGCAGCAGCGCCTGGCCCACCCAGTCGACGCCGGTGCGACGCCGCAGGACGGCTACCCTGCCGATGCACAGCAGCTGGCAGCGCTGGCGCGTGGCCAGTACCAAAAGCTGGCGCCACTGGCCGTGCAGTACGGCGATTTGAATGCACGTATCGATGCGCGTGCCGCAGACTTTGCGCTGCGCGACAAGGACCCGGCCTTTGTGGGCCTGCAGCGCATTGCTGCTGGCCTGCAAGCGGGCGAGGCAGCGGACCAGCTGCTGCCGCTGGCCACCAGCTTGCAGCAGGATGTGCAGCAACTGGCCCAGCGCCTGGGTGATGCGGCTCTGCAACCCCAGTCGATTGCTGCCGCTGCGGCCAAGGCGCTCGAGCGCGCCTCCACCTTGATTCCTGGCGAGGCGACCACGCCCGAGCAGGGCCTGGCCGTGCTGCAGTTTGTCTACGGCAGCTGGGCTGCGGCCAACAAGGCCCAGCAAGTGCTGGGCCCCGTGCTGGCCAATGCCAACCCGGGCCTGAACCAGCAGCTGCAAGACAGCCTGGCCAAGCTGCGCCAGCGCATGCAAGAGCTGGGCGTGCCCGCCGATGACAGCCAGGTGCCGGGCACCGCCGGCACCGCGTTGAACCCGGTGCAGTGCCAGAACCTGGCCCAGGCGCTCTACCAGGCATCGCAAAGCATGGCCAAGGTCAATGCAGCGCTGGGCTTGCAGCCCTAAACTTTCCGCCTTCTATTTCTACAAATAACACACAGAAAGCACCACATGTCTTTATTCAAGAACAGGAACGCGTCTCAATCCGTCGTGCCGGGCAGCACCGACCCCGCCAGGCGGCGCTGGCTGGGTGAGGCCGCAGGCGTCATGGGCGCCGGTGTGCTGGCCGGCATGCCCGCGCGCCAGGCGCTGGCTGCGGAAGATGCCTCGCCCGGCAACACCCAGGTGGCCGATGCCCCGCATACCAGTGTGTCGCAGCAGCGCGTGCCGTTCTACGGCAAGCACCAGGCCGGTATCGTCACGCCCCGGCCGCTAGCCGGCATGTTGGTCAGCTTTGATGTGCTGGCCAGCAACCAGGCGGAGCTCGTGCGCCTGTTCAAGACCCTGACCGAGCGCATCCACTTTCTGACCCAGGGTGGCACCCAGCCGGTGCTCGACCCCAAGCTGCCGCCTGCGGGCTCGGGCATTCTCGGCCCGGTGGTGCAGCCCGATGCGCTGACGGTGACCGTGGCTGTGGGCCACAGCCTGTTTGATAGCCGCTTTGGTCTGAAGGACCAGTGCCCCAAGCGCCTGACCCCCATGCAGCAGCACCCCAATGACGCGCTGCAGGCCGCGCTCTGCCATGGCGATCTGTCGATCCAGTTCTGCGCCAACACGCCCGACACCAATATCCATGCGCTGCGCGACATCATCAAGAACCTGCCCGATCTGCTGATGGTGCGCTGGAAGCAGGAGGGCTCGGTGCCGCCGATCCCAGCCGCCGTGGGCCAGCCCGCAGAGAGCGCGCGCAACTTCCTGGGCTTCCGCGATGGCTCGGCCAACCCCCAGTCCGATGACGACGCGATGATGCGCCGCATTGTCTGGGTGCAGCCCGAGTCGGGCGAGCCCGCCTGGGCCGCTGGCGGCAGCTACCAGGCGGTGCGCATCATCCGCAATTTTGTCGAGCGCTGGGACCGCACGCCGCTGGGCGAGCAAGAGGCCATCATGGGCCGCGACAAGGACAGTGGTGCGCCGCTGGATGCACGCCAGAAGACCGAGCACGACACGCCAGACTATGCGGCCGATCCCGAAGGCAAGAAGACGCCGATGGATGCGCATATCCGCCTGGCCAACCCGCGCAACCATGGCAGCGAGGCCAACCTGATCCTGCGCCGCCCCTTCAACTACTCGAATGGCGTGACCAAGTCGGGCCAGCTGGAGATGGGCCTGCTGTTCATCTGCTACCAGGCCGACCTGGAAAAGGGCTTTGTCACGGTGCAAAAGCGGCTCGACGGCGAGCCGCTCGAAGAATACATCAAGCCCATTGGCGGCGGCTTTTTCTATGTGTTGCCCGGCGTGGCCGATGCCCATGACTGGCTGGGCCGCAGCCTGCTGGCTGCTGCCGCCAAGCAGGCCTGATCCCGTTTCCTAACCAGCCACTGGTGTCTGTACTGCAAGGCCTGGGCGCGTCCATCTTCATGAAGGACGCCAGCCTGGGTTTGGCATTGGGATACTGGAAGCCAAAAATTATCAATCTAACAGTATCTAGGAGTTCTCGTATGTCCATGCGTCGCCAATTCTTGCAAGGCCTGCTGCTGGCCGGCAGTGCCAGCGTCATTCCCCTGTCCAGCTGGGCGGCAGAAGGCGTGTCTGCGCTGGAGCTGGTCAAGCCCCTCACGGAGTACAAGCTGTACGTCAACAACAACTTGCGCGAGCTGGTCAAGGGCGTGCAGGCCTTCACCGATGCGGTCAAGGCCGGCAAGGTCGAAGAGGCCAAGAAGATGTACGCCACCGTGCGCCGCCCTTACGAGCGCATCGAGCCGATTGCCGAGCTGTTTGCCGATCTGGACAAGAGCATGGACTCGCGCGCCGATGACCATGAAAAGGCCGAGAAGGACCCGGGCTTCACCGGCTTTCACCGCATCGAGTACGGCCTCTGGGTTGAAAAAAGCACCAAGGGCCTGACTCCCTTTGCCGACAAGCTGCTGGCCGATGCCAAGGAGCTGCAAAAGCGCGTGAGCGGCCTGACCTTCCCGCCAGAAAAGGTCGTGGGCGGCGCTGCCGTGCTGATGGAGGAGGTGGCTGCCACCAAGATCTCGGGCGAAGAAGAGCGCTACAGCCACACCGACCTGGACGACTTCCAGGCCAACTTCGAAGGTGCGGACAAGATTTTTGAACTGCTGCGCCCCCTGGTCGAGAAAAAGGACAAGGCCTTTGTCGAGAAGACCGCGTCGAACTTCAAGACCGTGTTCGACATCCTGGCCAAGTACCGCAAGCCCGATGGCAGCTTTGAGCTGTACACCAAGCTGAACGAGGCCGACCGCAAGATCCTGGCCGGCCGCGTGAACACGCTGGCCGAAGACCTGTCCAAGCTGCGCGGCATGCTCGGCCTGAACTGATCGTGCCCTCAGCTTGCTGAACGATGGACCGCCCCTGTGCAAGGGGCGGTTTTTTTATTCCATGATGACTTCAGTGCCGCATGTCGCTGGACTACCTTGAAGCCAGATACGGCAGGCTTACCAATGACGGCGCTGGCTGGAACAATTTCAGAGTTGGCGATATGCTGCTCTCGGTTCAACTTCCTACTGGGTCGCCGAACGATGCTTGTACAAGTGCTTTCCTCCATCGAAATGCCCGCGCGTATACACGTTTCGGTCGAACGGCAGTCGCTTCATTTAGCGTTGGCCAATGGCGTTGAACGTCATTACGATGTATCGACGGCAGCGAACGGAACGGGTTGCGAAACTGGTAGCTATTGCACGCCTACCGGCGACCACCGCATTCGGTTAAAGATAGGAGAGGGGTATCCTAAGGGCGCAGTGTTTCGGCGGCGAAGACCCACCGGCGAGATATTTAATCCGGAACTCGCAGAACGCTTTCCGGACCACGATTGGATCTTGACACGCATCCTCTGGTTAGAAGGGCTGCAATACGGCATCAATCGCGCAAGCAGTGTGGACACCTTGAGAAGATTCATCTACATCCATGGCACAGCCGACGAGCATTTAATTGGAAGACCGGTTTCGCATGGATGCATACGTATGAGAAATGACGAGATAGTCGACCTCTTCTCGCTTGTCCCTACCGGTATTGCCGTGCACATTGAATGAGCTAACACCGTCTGAGGGTGGCGCGTCAGCGATTGAATTGGAGTGAAATCGTGCGATTTCTGCGAGCTGGCCCTTGCTTGCACCCTGGTGCAAGCTGCGTTCCATTCCTTCGAACTCATCCCGATTGCACTCCAACGCGGCTGCGTAGAGACTTTGAACAGGCTCTTGGATTGGCCGACAATGGCGGCTGCATTTTGAACCGTTAGCGCTATGAACGACACCACCACCAGCCCCAAAGGGGGCGAGACCGACTGGGCCGCCTGGAGCCGCGAGGCCGTTGAGACCATGATGGCCCGCAATACCGAGTGGCCCCGCCAGTTTGGCCTGCACAGCGCGCCGCACTACCACTGGGATCTGCAAACCGCCAGCCTGGTGCTGCAGGCACCCTTGCATGAGGTGCAGGGCACCGTCTGCCTGGTGGGTACCAGCAGCGAGAGCGAAGGCAGCTTTGTGTGGAGCTGGGCCAATGCCAATATCCCCGCCCAGCATGGCCAGGCCTTGGAGGTGGTGCACGACTTTGGCCGTGAGCACCAGCTGGCCTTGCTGACCACCGCAAGCATCCCCGGCGGCCGGCCCGAGGCAACCGAATGCCTCTGCATTGCCGCCCGGCTGCAGCGCGCGATCGGTACCTTTATCGACCAGCAAGGCGATATCACGCTGTACTTCAGCATCCTGCATCTGCAGGTGGTGCAGAACCCGGACCAGGCGCTGCAGTAAAGGCTCGCCGCCCGCAGCTAGCCGCCCGCAACTGGCCGTCCGCAGCTAGCCGCTGGCGACTGGCGGTCCGCGCCTAGCTGCCCGCTGGGCAATGCAAGCCCAGGCTGCAACCAAAGGGGTCCAGCAGCATGGCCGCTGTGGCCCCCAGGCTGGTCGTCATCGGCCCCCGGTAGAGCCGGGCGCCATGCGCCTGCAGACGTTCAACGGCAGCGCCCAGATCGGCGACTTCCCAGTACACCGTGGTGCCACCCACGCCTCCCGGGCATTTGCCATCGGCGGGGTGAAAGCCGATCAACAGGCCCGGGCCTTGCACAAAGGCATAGTGCGCGTTCTCGTGCTGCACCTCCGTGCCCAAAAGCTGCGCATACCAGGCGGCCGCCGCATCGATATCGGCGACAAACAATACGACAGACTCCAGCTTCTTGAACAAGGCCATTTCCGTTGCTTTGGGGGGAGGTGGTGGGCTGCGCGATTGTGGCATGGCGCAGCGGGGCGTGAGCTTCGGTGCAGTACATCCGCGGTGTTTGCTTTATACAAACACTCATTCAGCCTTAGGCAGATATTGTGTTGCATTGACCGGTTGAATTCACAACCCGTTGCAGCGGGCCGCTTCACAAAGCTGAACTACAGCAGCGCAGCGATTGCCGTCCTCGCTTTCGTCATCCGAGCTCGAACGATTCAAGATGAATCCGATCCATCAAACGCCGGGGCCAAACACCCAGGGCAGCGGTGGCGATCCAAAGTTTCATAGTGGCAACTCCGTGCGAAAAGACAGTCTCCAAAGTGTAGAGCGGTCTGAATCTGCCTTTTGTTGGAGGAGTTCGATCCATCTGCGGGCTCAATCCATTTTGACTTGTGCGGCTTTCACCGCCGCCTGCATGCGCAGCTTTTCGCTCGCCATAAAACGGGTCGCCACATCCGGCGGTGTGAGCTGGATCTCGTAGCCCTGGGCGATGAGCGCTTCGCGGGCTTCTGGGGAGGCAATGCCTTGCACAAAGCCTTGGTAGAGGCGGTCCATTTCGGCCTTGGGTACACCCGCTGGGGCAATGGCGGCGATCCAGCCGTCCAGCTCGTACTGCGGCAGGCCTTGTTCGGCAATGGTGGGTACATCGGGCAGGCTGACGCTGCGTTTGGCGCTGGTGATGCCGATGGCGCGCAGGTTCCCGGCCTTGATGTGGGCCATGGCGGGTGCGACCGCCACCACGCCCAGCTGCACCTGGCCGCTGAGCAAGTCATTCATCAGCTGGCCCGTGCCTTTGTAGGGGATGTGGGGCACATCGATCTGTGCCTGCTCGACAAACATGGCAGCGCCCAAATGCAGGATGGTTCCATTGCCCGACGAGCCGTAATTGAGCGTGCCGGGATGGGCCTTGGCGTGGGCAATCAGCTCCTGCACGGTACGTGCGGGCACCTTGGGGTTGGCCACCAGCACAAAGGGCGTGGTGCCGATGATGGTGATGGGCGCGATGTCCTTGATCGAATCAAAGGGCATGTTTTTGTACAGGCTGGGGTTGACGACGTGGTTGTTGCTGACGATGCCGATGGTGTCCCCATCTTTGGACGCCCGCACAATCTGCGCCGTGCCGGTGATGCCGCCTGCGCCAGGCAGGTTCTCAATCACCAGGGTCTGGCCCAGGACTTTGCTGATGGGCGTGCTGATGGCGCGAATGGCGCCGTCGGCCCCCGAGCCCGCCGATAGCGGCAAGATGACGCGCAGCGCTTTGTCGTGCACTGCCGGCTTGGTTTGCGCCAGCGCGGGCAAGGCGCCACTAGTGAGGCTGGCCAGCGCCATGGCCAGTGCGGTGCGGCGGGTGAATGGGCGGGTGGGGTGCATGTTTGTCTCCTGATTGCGGCTTTGTGCCTGTCTATAAAGGATTGTATGCTCTTATATTAGTAGCATTATGCAGCTGCCTGGGCGGCCTGCATGGCGCTGATCTGCGCGGCGTCGTAGCCCAGGCTGGCCAGCAACTGGGCGGTGTGCTCGCCCAGGCGCGGCGGGTTTTTGCGTACGACCAGGCGCTCACCTGCCATGCGCAGCGGCAGCAAGGCGGTCTGTGCGGTTTGGCCGGCGCGTTCGCCGTCGGTCAGCGTTACCTCTGCCAAACCGCCGGAGGCCTGCAGGTGCGGGTCGTCCAGCAGTTGTTCTGGCTTACTGATGGGGGCGTAGGGCAGAGCGTTGTCTTCAAAGATTTTGGCGACCTGTGCGACATCCATGCGGATCAGACGCGCGCGCAGATCGGCGAGCAGGGCCGGGCGCTCACGTACGCGTTCGTTGTTGGTGGTGTAGCGCGGGTTGGCCAGTAGATCGGCCCAGCCAAAGGCCTGGCACATGGTGCGCCATTGGGCATCGCTCACGGCGGCCAAAAAGATCTGCTCGCCGTCTTGGACGGTGAACACGTCGTACACCGACCAGGCCGAGATGCGGTTGGGCATGGGCTCGGCCGCCTCGCCCGTCACGGCGTACTGCATCATGTGCTGGCCGACGAGGAAGACGTTGTTCTCGAACAGCGCCGAGTCAATCTCTTGCCCCTTGCCGGTTTGGGCGCGCTGCATCAGCGCTGCCATGGCGCCGATCGCGCCAAACATGCCGCCCATGATGTCGTTCACGCTGGTGCCCGCGCGCAGCGGGTCGCCGGGGCGGCCCGTCATGTAGGCCAGGCCCCCCATCATCTGGACGACCTCGTCCAGCGCGGTGCGGTGCTCGTACGGCCCGGGCAAAAAGCCGGTGTGGTTCACATAGATCAGGCGCTCGTTCAGCTTGGACAGCGCGGCATAATCCAGGCCGTATTTGGTCATCACGCCGGGCTTGAAGTTTTGCGCCACCACATCGGCAGTGCTGGCCAGGCGAATGGCAGCTTCCAGTCCCTGGGGCTGGCGCAGGTCCAGCGCAATGCTTTTTTTGTTGCGATTGAACATGGGGAAAAAACCGGCGCCCGCACCCAGCAAGTAGCGCGTGCGGTCGCCCTCGACAGGTTCAACCTTGATGACTTCGGCACCCAGGTCGGCCAGCACCATGCCGCAGGTGGGGCCCATGACCATGTGGGTGAATTCGACCATGCGGATTCCGGCGAGTGGGAGCGATGGGGAGAGAGATGGGGTACTCATATTTTGATGGCCACCAGCATGCATGGGGTAAGCGCCAGCAGTTGATTTGGTTTAAAACTTAAGCGCAAATGGCGGTAGAAGCCCGGGGTGCTGCAATCACGCCGGCTTGCCACAGGCTGCCGTGCAGCCGCTCGTTGGGCAGCCAGGCGTGCATGCGTTGGCGCAGCTGCAAAAGGGCGGGAACATCCAGACCCGAATCAATGCCCATGCGCTGCAGCATATAGGCCAGGTCTTCGGTGGTCACATTGCCACTGGCACCCGGTGCATGCGGGCAGCCGCCAATGCCGCCCAGGCAGGCGTCAAAGTGGGTGATGCCGGTTTGCCAGGCCGCATAGGCGTTGGCCAGACCCATGCCGCGGGTGTCGTGAAAATGGGCGGTGCGCAGCCGGTCGCCCACCAGGCGCCGGGCTTTTTCAAACAAACGGCGCACGCTGTCGGGGTCGGCATAGCCCACGGTATCGGCCAGGCTTACATGGTCGGCGCCTGCGTCCAGCAAGGCCTGCATCAGGCGCAGCACCTCGCTTTCGGCCACATCGCCTTGCAGGGTGCAGCCAAAGGCCGTACCCACGCCGCCTTCAATGTGGGCGCGGCTGCCCGCTGCGTCGCGCACTGCGCGGATGCGGGCGACTTCCGCCACGACATCGTCAGGTGTTTTGCGCAGGTTGGCCAGGCTGTGCGCATGGCTGGCCGACAAGGGCACGACCATGGACTGCGCGCCCGCTGCCAAGGCGCGCTCGGCGCCTTTGAGGTTGGGCACCAGGACAGAGGCGAGCAAGCCCGGTTTGCTGCAGGCATGGGAGAGAACGGCTTCGGTATCGGCCAGCTGAGGCAGCAGGTGCGCGGGCACCATCGATCCCACCTCCATCTCGCGCATACCGGCGTCGTAGGCGGCGTCAATCCAGGCGCATTTGTCGGCGGTGCTGACGATGCTGGCCAGGCTTTGCAGGCCATCGCGCAGGCCAACTTCGCGAATGCTGGCGCGCGGTGTAGCAAGGGTTGAGGTTGTGGTCATCGTGTCTCCTGGCTTTTGTCGTTGGCTCTGATTTTAGATTTTCCAAAGCATCAGCAATAATCCAATACGGAAGCAGTTTCGTTCCAAAAAGGAAAATCATGTATGACCTGAGTCTGCTGAACCTGCGGCTGTTTGTGCAGGTCTGTGAGCAGCGCAGCATTGCCCGTGTGGCGCAGGCCGAGGCGCTGGTGGCATCCGCCATCAGCAAGCGCCTGGCGCAGCTTGAGCACCAGATGGGCGCGCCCTTGTTCATCCGCGAGCGGCGCGGCCTGCGCCCCACGGCAGCGGGTGAGACTTTGCTGGAGCATGCGCGCACCATGCTGGCCGCCGCCAACCATATGCAGCAAGAGATGGCGGCCTATAGCAAAGGCGTACAGGGGCAGGTACGGGTATTGGTCACGGCGTCGGTGATGGCCGAATCCTTGGCCGACCATGTCGCAAGTTTTTTGCAGCAACCCGCGCACGCCAGTATCCGTGTGACCTTGGAGGAGTGCGTGAGCCCGGATGTGGTGCGCGGCGTGCGCGAAGGGCGTGCGGCCATGGGGATTTGCTGGGACGCAGCCGATTTGAGCGGCCTGCAGACCCAGCCCTATAGCAGCGACCACCTGGCCATTGCGGCCCACAAAAGCCACCCCATCGCACGCATGGCGCAAAGCGCAGCGGTGCACTTCTCTGACGTACTGGACTACGAACATGTCAGCATGCCGGCGTTGAGCGCAGTGCAAATTTTGCTCACCCGCGCCGCCGCTCAAGAAGGAAAGGCGCTGCGCCACCGGGTGCACGTCTCCAACTTTGATGCTGCGCTGCGCGTGGTCCAGGCCAACCTGGCGATCAGTGTGGTGCCGCGCGAAGTGGCACTGAGCTTTGCCGCCAACACGGATGTTCGGGTGATTCCGCTGGCGGACAGCTGGGCGAAGCGGCAGTTTGCGATCAGCTACCGGGACGCGGCCTTGCTGTCGTCGGCGGCCAAGGCTTTGTTGAACCATTTGGCAGCGCAGTAGCCGCAGGCCTTGCAGGGCAAGGTGACGGGCGAGACCTTCCATAGGACGGGCAAGACCGATATTCTCCTGCGCGAGGGCGACCGCAACGCCTTCATCGCAGCGTGCAAGTTTTGGAAGGGGCCGAAGGCCTTCGGTGAAGCCATTGACCAGCGGCTTGGCTACACCACGTAGCGCGATAGCAAGACCGCGATCCTCGTTTTCAATCCTCAGCCCCTGCACACCCTCTGGCTGAGCTCAAAACACTCCGAGTTCAAACTTCCGTGAGAAAAATTCAAAACCCATGGAGAGCCGACAAAAACTTGCAAGGTTGATAGAAATTACAACAAGCGCTTGACCTTAGCGGGGGTAATGGTTCTTTGCGGAGCCGCTGGCACGGATTCATTTCATGTAACTACAATAGTTGCATGAAACACAACAGCCAGTTTTCCGATGTTCTGCATGTGCTGCTGCATCTGGCCGAGGCGCAGGCGCCGCTGACCTCCGAGGTTCTGGCGCAGACCATGGACACCAACCCGGTGGTGCTGCGGCGCCTGATGGCCGGCTTGCGCGATGCGGGCATGGTTTCGTCCGGCAAGGGCCATGGGGGCGGCTGGCTGATTGCGCCCGGCTGGGGCGAGACGACGCTGCGCGATATCCACCGGGCGCTGGGCGCGCCGGCGCTGGTGTCGCTGGGCTTTCGTGAGGACCACCCCGAATGCCTGGTTGCGCAGGTGGTCAACAGCTCGCTGCGCAGCGCCATGCAGCAGGCCGAGGCCTCGCTGCTGGCCCAGCTGGGCAGCATCACCCTGGCCCAGCTCTCTGCCCAGATCGGCGCTTCGCTGCGCGCGCACCGGCTGGCCAAAACATCCACCCCCCACCGTATAGAGGACCACCATGGACATTCACACTGATTTCGCCATCGTCGGCGGCAGCTACGCAGGCATGTCGGCCGCCTTGCAACTGGCACGGGCGCGCCGCCAGGTCACCGTCATCGATGCAGGCCTGCGCCGTAACCGCTTTGTGGACGAGGCGGGCAGCACTTCGCATGGCTTTTTGTCGCGCGACGGCGTGGCGCCAGGCCAGCTGTGGCAAGAGGCGCGTGCGCAATTGCTGCAGTACCCGACCGTGCGCTGGATCGAAGGTGAGGCACGGCAAGCCCGTGTGCTTCCCAGCGGCGAGCTGGCCTTGGAGGTGGGTGGCCAGTTGTTGGTGGCGCGCCGCCTGGTGCTGGCCACTGGGGTGCGCGATGGACTGCCCGCCGTGCCGGGCCTCGCCGAGCGCTGGGGCCGCAGCGTGTTCCATTGCCCGTATTGCCATGGCTATGAGGTGGGTGGCGGCGCGATTGGTGTGATTGCTGCCTCACCGCTGGCCCAGCACCATGCACTGATGCTGCCCGATTGGGGCCCGACCACCTTGTTCCTCAACGGCGTCTATGCGCCGACGCAGGCGGATCTGGCGGATTTCGCGCGGCGCGGCACCCAGATCGAGGACACGCCGGTGCTGCGCATTGATGGCTTTGCGGATGTGGTGCTGGCCGATGGCCGGACCTTGGCTATGCAGGGCCTGTTCACGCAGCCCCGCACCACACCCGCGAGCCCGGTGGCGCAGCAGCTCGGTTGTGTGCTGGCCGATGGCCCGATGGGCCCCTATGTGCAGGTCGATGCCATGCAGCAGACCAGTGTGGCCAATGTGTTTGCCTGCGGCGATGCCGCGCGTGCAGCGGGCAGCATTGCGCTGTCGGTCGCGGATGGGGCGATGGCCGGGGTGGCCGCGCACCGTGCCTCGATGCTCTGAGCCAACGTCCCGATGCGGAAAAACGCCCCTGGGGGCGTTTGTTCTTGGGCGGCTTGCAGCTGTTTGGCGATCAGCTGGGCTTCCAACCTTCGGGCACGCGGGGCCGCTCGATCTTGGCCAGCTCACAGACCACATCGGCGATGCCCGAGAAATCAATGCCGCCAAACTGGCTGGCACGCGCCAGGCTGAAGGATTCATGCACGGCAGCGGCGACGGGCATCGGCACGCGCGCGGCATGTGCGGCGCTGATGACCAGCGACAAATCCTTGTGCGCCAGATCGATGGTAAAGCCCGGCGAGGTGTCGCCAGCCAGCACCTTGTTGGGAAAGTTCATGCGCAGCTGGCCGTTATTGGCCGAGGTGCCCAACAGCACCTGCAGAGTTTTGCTGATGTCGAGGCCAAAGCGCTGCGACAGGGCCAGCGCCTCGGCATTGACCTGGCACAAGGTGATGGCCACATAGTTGTTGACCAGCTTGGTGCGCCCGCCCGCGCCGACCGGACCGCAGTGGTAGGTGGTGGTGCCCATCGCATCGAGCAGGGGCTTGACCTTCGCAAAATCGGCCTCGCTCGCGCCCACCATGAACAGGCTCTCGCCCCGGTCGGCATGCTCGGCCAGGCGCCCCACGGGCGCGTCCACCACGGTCATCTGGCGGCCGGCGGCTGCTTTGCTGAGCCGGTCGGTGGCGAGCGGGTCAATGGTGCTCATGTCCAGCAGAATGGTGCCTGGCAGCGCATTGGCAAAGATGCCATCGGCGCCCTGGGCGATCTGCTCGACCTCGACCGAGGACGGCAGCATGGTGATGACCACCGAGCAGCGGCGTGCAATCTCTGGCACCGTGGCGGCCTCTGCGCCCAGTGCTACCAGGGCCTGCACGGCCTCGGGGTTGAGGTCGGCCACCAACAGGCTGAAGCCTTTTTTCTGCAGATTGGCGGCCATGGAACGGCCCATGCGTCCCAGGCCGATAAAACCGATGCTGTCTGTCATGCTGAAGGTCTCCTGCGAAATGTTCTAAGTGGGATGGGGAATGGAAAGAGGGCTCAGTACGCGATGTAGGCCGTCTTGGTACTGGTGTAGAAATCGACTGCGTAGCGCCCTTGCTCGCGCGGCCCGTAGCTGGAGGCGCGCGTGCCGCCAAAGGGCACGTGGTAGTCCAGCCCGGCGGTGGGCAGGTTGACCATGGCCAGCCCGCTGCGCACATGCAGGCGGAAGTGGTTGGCTGCGCGCAGCGAGGTGGTGCAGATGCCGGCCGAGAGGCCAAAGCGCGTGTCGTTGGCGGTGGCCAGTGCCTCGTCGTAGTCGGCCACCTTGATGACGCTGGCGACCGGGCCAAAAATCTCTTCCTGGTTGATGCGCATCGCGTTGTGGGTTGCGGTGAGCAGGGCGGGCCGCACAAAGTAGCCCGGGGTCGCCGCCTGCACCGGCGTGCCGCCTTCGACCAGCTCGGCGCCTTCGCGCTTGCCCAGGTCCAGGTAGTGCTGGATCTTGTCGAACTGCGATTGGTTGATGACCGGGCCGATCTGCGTGGCCTTGTCCAGGCTGTTGCCGACGACCATGGCACGCATGCGCGCCGTCAGCGCCTCGACAAAGCGGTCATGGATCCGTTCGGTGACGATCAGGCGGCTCGATGCTGTGCAGCGCTGGCCGGCCGAGAAGAAGGCGCCGTTGAGCGCGCATTCCACGGCTACATCCAGATCGGCATCATCGAGCACCACCAGCGGGTTCTTGCCGCCCATCTCCAGCTGCAGGCGGATCATCTCGCCGATGGCGGTCTGCGCAATGCTCTGGCCCACATGCACGCTGCCGGTAAAGGACACCGCATCGACGCCGCTGAGCAAGCCTTGCGCCGCGTGCTTGCCGCTGCCGTTGACCAGGTTGGCCACGCCAGGCAGCAGGCCTTGCTCATCCAGAATGCGAAAGAGCGCATGGGCTACGCCGGGCGTGTATTCCGAGGGCTTGAGCACCACGGTGTTGCCAAAGGCCAGCGCCGGGGCAATCTTCCAGGCGGGGATGGCGATCGGAAAGTTCCAGGGCGTGATCAGGCTCACGACGCCCAGCGCATGGCGGCTGATCTGCACGCCGATGTCCGGCCGCACCGACGGCAGGCTCTCGCCGCCATAGCGCAGGCATTCGCCGGCAAAGAACTGGAAGATCTGCGCCGCGCGCACCACCTCGCCCAGGCCTTCGGCCAAGGTCTTGCCCGCTTCGCGCGAGACCAGCAGGCCCAGGCTGTCCTTTTGCGCCATCATCTGGTTGGCCACGCGCTGCAAAAAGTCCGAGCGCATCTGCGTCGTGGTGTGCTGCCAGCGCCCAAAGGCGGCGCGCGCAGCGGCCACGGCCTGCTGCATCTGCTGGGCGTCGGCCGCCGCATACTCGCCCACCAGGTCTCGCGTGTCGGAGGGGTTCCAGCTCTGGATGGTGCTCGCGCCCGCCAGCCACTGGCCATTGATCAGGTTCTCGTTCATGTCTCACTCTCAAGGCAATAGGTGGCGCTGCGCGCATGGTGGGCGCGCAGCGCAGTCAGTCGGAAAGCGGGAGCCAGCGGGCTTCAGGCCGCAGGCTTGAGCAGCGGGCAGGCACCTTCCTTCGATGGTGCATAGGCCTTGTCGCCCGGGATGGTGCTGACCACCTTGTAGTAGTCCCAGGGCTTGGTCGATTCGGCCGGCTTTTTCACCTGCATCAGGTACATGTCATGCACCATGGCGCCATCGGCACGGATGTAGCCCTTGGCAAACATATCGTCGATGGGCAGCGACTTGAGCGCGGCCATCACCTGGTCGGGCTCGGTGCTGCCGGCCTTTTGCACGGCCTTCAGGTAGGTGGTGGTGGCCGAGTAGTCGCCCGCCTGGAAGGTGGTGGGCATCTTCTTGTTCTTGTCGTAGAAGCGCTGCGAGAATGCGCGCGAGGCATCGCTCATGTCCCAGTACCAGCCTTCGGTCAGGTACATGCCGCCGGTGGTGCCCAGGCCCAGGCTGTGGATGTCGGTGATGAAGGCCATCAGCGCTGCCACGTTCATCTTCTTGTCGATGCCAAACTCTTTGGCTGTCTTGATGGCGTTGATGGTGTCGCCGCCGCCATTGGCCAGGCCCATTACCTTGGCGCCCGAGCTTTGCGCCTTCATCACATAGGACGAGAAATCGGAGGTGCTGAGCGGATGGCGGATCGCGCCCACCACATTGCCGCCGGTTTGCTTGACGACATTGATCGCGGCCTGCTCCATCGAGTGGCCAAAGGCGTAGTCCGAGGTAAGGAAGTACCAGTCCTTGTAGCCCTGGCCCACCAGTGCAGCGGCCGTGCCGCGTGCCTGGGCTGAGGTGGAGTAGGTGTAGCGCACCATATAGGGCTGGCAGGCCTCTTCGGTCAGCGAATCGGCACCGGCGCCGGCGCTGATGAAAACCTTTTTCTTGTCCTTGGACAGGTTGCTGATCGCCAGCGACACGGCCGAGTTGGAGCCTCCGATGATCAGGTCGACATTGTCGTTGTCCCACCATTGGCGCGCCTTCGATGCGGCGATGTCGGCCTTGTTCTGGTGGTCGGCTGAGATGATCTCGATCTTGCGCCCCAGCACCTCGCCGCCAAAATCGGCCACGGCCATGCGGATCGCGTCCAGGCCACCGGGCCCGTCAAAGTCCGAGTACAGGCCCGACATGTCGGTGATGAAGGCGATCTTGACCTTGTCGGGCGCGGCCTGGGCGCCGCTGGCGAGCAGGGCGGCCACGGCCAGGGCGGCGGCGGTCAGGGGTCCTTGTGCTTTTCTCATGGTTTTGTCTCCTAGAGCTGTTGGACGAAGGGCCTGCGGTGCTCTGTGTCACCTGCTAGGCGCGGGAACTAACGCAGTACAAAGGGGTTGCTGGTGGTCGCTCCGCTGTTGATCCAGACCGACTTGGTCTGCAGGTATTCATAGATCGCGCTCTGGCCGTTTTCACGGCCCAGGCCCGAATCCTTGTAGCCGCCAAAGGGCGCCATAAAGCTGACGGCCCGGTAGGTGTTGACCCAGACCGTACCCGCCTGCAGGCGCTCGGACATGCGCAGCGCGCGGCCGATGTCGCTGGTCCAGACGGCTGCGGCCAGGCCAAAGCGCACATCGTTGGCAATGCGCAGCGCATCGGCCTCGTCGTCAAAGGGGATCACCGACAGCACCGGGCCAAACACCTCTTCCTGCGCAATGCGCATGCCGTTGTGTACGCCAGTGAGGATGGTGGGCTCGATGAACCAGCCCTTGCCGCATTCGGCGCGCGTGGCCTTGGCGCCGCCCAGCACCACCCGGGCCCCTTCGGCCTTGGCAATGTCGATATAGGACAGCACTTTCTCGTATTGGGGCAGGGTGGTGACCGGTCCCACCTGGGTCTCCAGGCTCATCGGGTCGCCCATGCGGGCGGTGGCGGCAAAGGCCACCAGGCGCTCGACAAAGGCATCGTGGATGCTGCGCTGTACCAGCAGGCGCGAGCCGGCAATGCAGGTCTGGCCCGTGGCGGCAAAGATGCCCGAGATGGCGCCATACATGGCCTGCTCCAGGTCGGCATCGGCAAACACGATGTTGGGCGATTTGCCGCCCAGCTCCATCGAGGCGTGCTTGAGCTGGCCGGCGGCCGCCTGGTTGATGGCGCGGCCCGTCACATCGGAGCCGGTGAAACTGACCTTGGCGACCAGTGGGTGGGCCACCAGGGCGCTGCCGACCTGCGCGCCATAGCCGGTGACCACATTGAACACGCCGGGCGGAAAGCCAGCCTCGTTGAACAGCTCGGCAAACTCCAGGGTCGAGGCCGAGGTGAACTCGGACGGCTTGACCACCACCGTGCAGCCAGCTGCCAGCGCCGGCGCAATCTTCCAGGCGAGCAGGAATAGCGGGGAGTTCCAGGGCGTGATGGCAGCCACCACGCCCAGCGGCTCATGGCGGGTAAAGGCGAAATAGCCTTTCTTGTCCAGCGGCAAGGTGGCCCCTTGCACCTTGTCGGCCAGGCCGCCGTAGTAGTGGAACCACTGCGGGATGTACTGCAGCTGGCCGCGCATCTCGGCGAACAGCTTGCCGTTGTCCATCACTTCGGTGCGGGCGAGCTTCTCGGCATCGCGCTCGATCAAGCTGGCGAGCTTGCGCAGCAGTGCGCCGCGCTCGGTCGCGCTCAGCTGCGGCCAGGCACCACTGCTGAACGCGGTGTGCGCCGCCTGCACGGCCGCCTCGACATCGGCGGCGCTGCCATCGGGTATTTCGGCCCAGGCCTCGCCCGTGTAGGGGTTGAGGCTGGCAATCCATTGGCCGCTGGCGGGGGGCTGGGCCTGGCCGGCAATCTGAAGGGAGTAGCGTTTCATGGCAAAGGGCATTCAAGGGCTGCGGGCAGATCGGGGCGGTGCTGGAGAGAGCTGAGAAGGGACGCCGGCCGGCATCCCTGCCAAAGGCTAGAACGGCTGCAGGCCCAGCGCGCTGCGAAAGCGGTTCTTGATGAAGGGGCCATCGCGCGGCGGCAGCGCGCGGGGCGGCTCATCGGCATGGATCAGCGCCTGCACAAAGGTGGTGGCCTTGCGGGCGTTGATATGCGCGGCCAGCGCATCGGCTTCGTCCAAGGTGCGCAGCTGCTGCACCTGGGCAATGCCAAAGCCGCGCGCCACGGCCACCAGGTCGGTGCCCAGGCTGCTATGGCTTTTTTGCATGCCGGTCTCGCCGTAGTGGCCGTTGTCCAGCACGACGATGCTGAGGTTGGCAGGCGACTTGGCGGCAATCGTGGCCAGGCTGCCAATGCCCATCATCTGCTCGCCGTCGCCGGTGATGACCACCACCGGGCGTGCGGGCTGGGCCAGCGCAATGCCCAGCGCCACCGACGAGGCACCGCCCATCGCGCCCCACAAGTAGTAGTTGTGGTCGCGGTCACCGGCGGCAAACACATCGTAGGAGGCCGAGCCCAGGCCGGTGACGACCAGCGCCTCGGGGGTCTTGGCCAGCAGGCGCGCCACAAACAGGCGGCGGTCCATGGCGGCGGAATTCTCGCGGGTCTGCATTACTTTCTCTCCCATTTCTTGCGGCCGATCACGTCCTGGCCAATCAGCACGGCGATGCGGGCGCCGGCCATGAAGGCGCCATCAAGCGCTGCGCTAACGACCTCTTGCGCATCTTCGGGGCGGCGCACGCGCATCACATGGATGCCCATCAGCTCCATCGCCGCCTGCGTGGCCCGGCCCATCGGCGCTTGCCAGGGGTTGAACTCGGCGTACTCGCCGCGCATCGTGACGATGGTGACAAAGGGGATGTCGGCGGCGCTGAGCAGCGAGAACATGTTGATGCAGTTACCGACACCGCTGCTTTGCATCAGCAGCACGGCGCGCTGGCCGCCCAGCCAGGCGCCGGCTGCCACGGCCACGCCTTCTTCTTCGGTGGTCAGCGCCACATCGGTGATCTCGGGATCGGCGATCGCGCTCTTGATGACATAGGAGTGGCCCGCATCGGGCACATAGGCCACTTGCTGCACGCCGGCATCCTTGATGGCCTGAAAAATGTCTTTTTGCCAGGGTGGTGGGTTGGGGTTTGCGTTCATCTGCTTTCCGTTTTGTGAACCAGTGAAGGCATCATAAAATGTGATGATGTGATTTGAATAATCACCATTTTTGATACCACTATCACGCAATCTGATCGAGGCTGCAGCATGGATTTCAAGCAACTCAAGGCCTTCCTGACCGTCGCCGACACCGGCAGCGTGACCCGCGCATCGGAGCTGCTGCATGTGGTGCAGCCGGCGGTGTCGCGCCAGCTGAAGTTGCTGGAGGAAGACCTGGGCTGCGCGCTGTTTGAGCGCGAGCGCCATGGCATGGTGCTGACCGAGCAGGGCCAGGAGCTGGCCAGCTATGCGCGCCGCGCCTTTGGCGAGCTGGAAAAAGCGCGGCTGCAGCTGGCCGGCACGCAAGAAGAGGTGACGGGTCTCGTCACCATTGGCCTCTTGCCCAGCACCTGCGATGTGGTCTCCAGCGCGCTGGTGGCGGCGATGGCCAGCCGCTACCCGGGCATCAAGCTGCGCTTGACCGTGGCCTATGCGGGCACGCTGCGGCCTTGGCTGGCCAACGGCCAGGTCGATGTGGCCTTGCTGTATGCGGCCGAGAAGCATCCCGACCTGGTGCTGGAGCCGTTGATCGAAGAAGAGCTGTGGGGCCTGGGGCCCAAGGGCTGCGGCATGGCCGGCGCCAAGGCCGTGCCCATGGCCGATATGGCGCGCCGCGCGCTGGTGCTGCCCAGCAACCCGCATGGCATCCGCCTGCTGGTCGAGCATGCCTGCGCACTGGAGAACCTGCAGCTCAACATCTGCGTGGAGACCGATGCGCTGCCGGTGCAGCGCAGCGTGGTGATCGATGGCCTGGGCTACACCATCTTGCCGCCGATTGCGGTGGTCAGCGACCTGGCAGCCGGCAGGCTGGAGGGCGCGCCCTTGACCGAGCCCGAGCTCAAGCGGGTAATTGCGCTGGCCTACGCGGCCAACCGCAGCATGACCAGGCCGGTGCGCGCCACCTTGGCGGTGCTGCGCGAGATTTTGGCGGCGGCCGTTGCCTCGGGCGGCTGGCCCAGCGGCAAATGGCTGGGCGCTGCAGCGGCAAAGGCGAGCCCACCATGAAAAATGCCCGCCCATCCCTGCGGCAGGGATGGGCGGGCGCCTTTGGGTGGGGCAGGGAGGCTTACTTCAGGTCAAAGCGGTCCAGCTCCATCACCTTGGTCCAGGCGGAGACAAAGTCCTTGACCATTTTTTCCTTGGCGCCGGTCTGGGCATAGACCTCGGCCACGGCGCGCAGGATGGCGTTGGAGCCAAAGACCAGGTCGGCGCGGCTGGCCGTCCAGCGCTGGGCACCGCTCTTGCGGTCCACGCCGACAAAGCTGCCGTCCTCCTGAGGCTTCCACTGCGTGCCCATGTCCAGCAGGTGCACAAAGAAGTCATTGCTCAAGGTGCCGGGCTTGGCCGTCAGCACGCCTTGCTGGTTGCCTGCGGTGTTGATGTTGATGGCGCGCAGCCCGCCGACCAGCACCGTGAGCTCCGGCGCGGTCAAGGTCAGCAGCTGGGCCTTGTCGATCAGCAGCGCCTCGGCCGGCGCGGCAAAGCGGCCTTGCAGGTGGTTGCGGAAACCGTCTGCCTTGGGCTCCAGGTACTGGAAGGATGCGGCATCGGTCTGCTCGGCCGTGGCATCGCTGCGGCCAGCGTGGAAGGGCACGGTGGCAGGCACACCGGCATTGGCAGCGGCCTTTTCGACACCGGCATTGCCCGCCAGCACGATCAGGTCGGCCAGCGAGATGCGCTTGTCGCCATCGGCGGCCTTGTTGAAGCTGCGCTGAATGCCTTCGAGCACGCCCAGCACCTTGGCCAGCTGCTCGGGTTGGTTCACCTCCCAGTCCTTTTGCGGGGCCAGGCGGATGCGGGCACCATTGGCGCCACCGCGCATGTCCGAGCCGCGGTAGGTCGAGGCCGAGGCCCAGGCCGTGCCCACCAGCTCCTGCACCGTCAGGCCCGATGCCAGCACCTGCGCCTTGAGGCTGGCCACATCATCGGTATTGACCAGCGGGTGGTTGACAGCTGGGATCGGGTCTTGCCAGACCAGCTCTTCCTTTGGCACTTCCGGGCCCAGGTAGCGGCTGCGCGGGCCCATGTCGCGGTGGGTCAGCTTGAACCAGGCGCGGGCAAAGGCTTCGGCAAAGGCCTGGGGATTTTCCAGAAAACGGCGCGAGATCTTTTCATAAGCCGGGTCCTGGCGCAGCGACAGGTCGGTGGTCAGCATGGTGGGCTTTTTGTTCGGGCCGCCATGCGCATCGGGGATGACATCGGGCGCATCCTTGGCCACCCATTGGATCGCGCCGGCAGGGCTTTTCTCCTGCACCCATTCGTACTTGAACAGGTTCTCGAAGAAGAAATTGCTCCACTGCGCGGGGGTCTGCGTCCAGGTCACTTCGAGGCCCGAGGTGATCGCATCGCGCCCCGAGCCGGAGCCAAAGCTGCTGGTCCAGCCCAGGCCCTGGGCTTCGATGCCATCGGCCTCGGGCTCGGCGCCCACATGGCTCGCTTCCCCAGCGCCATGGGTCTTGCCAAAGGTGTGGCCGCCGGCGATCAGGGCCACGGTTTCTTCATCGTCCATCGCCATGCGGGCAAAGGTCTCGCGGATGTCGCGTGCCGCCGAGATCGGGTCGCCGTTGCCATCCGGGCCTTCGGGGTTCACATAGATCAGGCCCATCTGCACGGCAGCGAGCGGGTTTTCCAGGTCGCGCTCACCGCTGTAGCGGCTATTGGCCTTGTCGCTGGTGGCCAGCCATTCCTTCTCGGCGCCCCAGTACACATCCTGGTCGGGTGCCCAAGTGTCGACGCGGCCACCGGCAAAACCAAAGGTGCGAAAGCCCATGGTTTCCAGTGCGACGTTGCCGCACAGGATCATCAGATCGCCCCAGGAGAGTTGGTTGCCGTATTTTTGCTTGATGGGCCACAGCAGGCGGCGCGACTTGTCGATATTGACGTTGTCCGGCCAGCTGTTGAGCGGTGCAAAGCGCTGCTGCGCCCGGCCTGCGCCGCCCCGGCCATCCTGCACGCGGTAGGTGCCAGCGGCATGCCAGGCCATGCGGATGAACTGCGGGCCATAGTGGCCAAAGTCGGCCGGCCACCAGTCCTGCGAGTCGGTCATGACGGCGCGCAGGTCGCGCTTGACGGCTTCGTAATCGAGCTTCTTGAATTCGTCGGCGTAGTTGAAGTCTGCGCCCAGTGGGTTGTTGTCAGGATGGTGCTGGCTGAGCAGGTCCACACGCAGCTGGTTGGGCCACCAGCTTTGGCTGGTCGTCCCATTGCCTTGGGCAGCCGTCTCGCTGTTGCGTGCAGTGGCGCTGTGAAAGGGGCACTTGGATTCTGTGGTCATGTGGGGTTCTCCGGTTCAAGCTGACGGGACGCCAGATACCGCGCGGGTATCCGAAATAAGGAAATTCCGATGAATGCACCGGTTTCCATGGTTTTTTATTATGAACGCCTTGGGTCTGCCCAGCACGCTTGCGCCGATTGAATATCCGCAACGCGGTGATTGAGAAAAATCACACACACCGCAGGCGCGCGGTGCGGACGGGCGCAAGAGAAGGCAGACAGGGGCCATTACAGCATTGCTTCCCAAGCCATGGCCGTCAGACAATGCCTACAAGCGTTCGCGCCGATCAGGCGGTATGCGCGGGCAGAGGCCCGCGCCGTCAGTGCTCAGCCGCGCACATCCTTGACCAGGGTGCTTTTGCCAAACAGGCTCTGCACCAGGTCCACCACCAGCTCGGCAGTCTGGTTGCGCAGGTCGAGCGCCGGGTTGAGCTCGACGATATCGATGGAGCCCAGGAGGCCGGTGTCGGCAATCATCTCCATGCACAGCTGCGCTTCGCGGTAGTTGGGGCCGCCGCGCACGGTGGTGCCGGTGCCGGGGGCAATCTCGGGGTCGAGAAAATCCACATCAAAGCTCAGGTGCAGATGGGTCTGGCTCGGGTCACAGCCGGCCAGCGGCGCCAGTGCGCGCAGCATGGTTTCGCGCATGCCCAGCTCATCGATGGCGCGCATGTCGAACACATCGATGTTGTGGGTCTTGATCAAATGCTTTTCCTGCGCATCCACGCTGCGCAGCCCGATCTGGCACAGCGACTGCGGGCCCAGCGCCGGTGCAAAACCGGCCAGGTGGGTGAGCTCGCGCGGGCCCAGGCCCGAGAGGCAGGCCACCGGAATGCCATGGATATTGCCCGAGGGAGAAGTCTCGGGCGTGTTGAAGTCCGCATGGGCATCGAGCCAGAGCACAAAGAGGCGCTTGCCGGTGTCGCGGCAGTGGCGCGCCACGGCGCTGATCGAGCCGACCGCCAGGCTGTGGTCGCCGCCCAGCATCAAGGGCATGCGGCCTGCGGCTAGTTGACCATGCACGGCGTCGTGCACCGCCTGGTTCCAGGCAACGGCTTCGGCAAAGTTGCGCAGATCGCCATGCCCGGCATCGCGCGGCTTGCGCTGGTTGGCCGGGCCCGCCAGGTTGCCCAGGTCGCGCACCTCGTAACCCAGCTCCGTCAAGGCGGGCCCCAGCTGCGCCACGCGCAAGGCATCGGGCCCCATCGCGGCGCCCAGGCGCCCGGCACCGATGTCGGTGGGCACGCCGATCAGGCTGATGGGGGTGGCGGGGGTGTGCAGCGGAGCGGCGCTCAGGTCAGGCAGGGATGGCATGGCGGTGGGCTTGGGTGGGGGCAGGGTCGTTGGGGCGGGCGGGCGGCAGCAGCAGCTCAAACAGGTTTTTCGGATTGCGCAATTGTGGCAGCAGCGCCAGCGGTTGCAACAGCTGGTGCTCACGGGCCAGCGCATGCATATAGCGCAGCGCGGTGTAGTCCTCCAGCGCAAAGCCGACCGAGTCGAACACCGTTATCTCGTCCTCGTGCTGGCGGCCCGCTTGCTCGCCGCGCAGCACCTGCCACAGCTCGGTCACGGCAAAGTCCTCGGGCATATGCTGGATCTCGCCTTCGATACGGCTTTGCGGCGCAAATTCAACGAAGACCTTGGCGTCGGGCAGGATCGCGGCATCGAGCTCGGTCTTGCCGGGGCAGTCGCCCCCCACCGCATTCAGGTGCATGCCGGGCTGCACCATCGCACGGCTGACGATGGTCGCATTGGCTTTGTCGGCCGTGACCGTGGTGACGATGTCGGCCCCTTGCACCGCCTCGGCCGCGCTCTTGCAGCGCTGCAGCTGCACGCCGGGGATTTGCGTCCTGAGGTTGTGGATGAGCTTGTCGGTGGCGGCAGGGTCAATGTCAAACAGGCGCAGGCACTGGATGCCCAGCAGGCCTACAAAGGCCAGCGCCTGGAATTCGCTCTGCGAGCCATTGCCGATCAGCGCCATGGTTCGGCTGCTGCGCCGCGCCAGCAGCTTGGCGGCCATCACCGAGGTGGCGGCGGTGCGCAAGGCGGTCGTCAAGGTCAGTTCGCTGAGCAAAATGGGCGCGCCGGTGTCGGCCCGCATCAGCGCGCCAAAGGCCATGATCGACGGAATGCCCAGCTGCGGATTCTTGGGGTGGCCGTTGACATACTTGAACGCGAAGTGGCTGGCATCGGCCACGGGCATCAACTCCATCACGCCGTCGGGGGTGTGCTGGGCCAGGCGCGCAGTCTTGTCAAAATCCTCCCAACGAGAAAAATCCTGCTCCAGCGCGCTGACCAAGCCGCGCAGCAGTTCGGTCAGGCCCACGCGCTGCACCAGCGCAGCAGCGGCATCGGTGCTAAGAAAGTCAACTTGGCCGGGGTGGGTTGTCATGGTGATGGCTCCTGGTTTGTCGTTATCGCGACCCGCTGCGCAAGCCCCAAGGCGGTGCCGCAGTGTCTGCAAACAGTGTCTGTCCAAGTGGCCATAAAGCAAAGTGCAAAAAATGGTAGAAAATGACAGTATTCAGAGCAATTTGTCAGGCCTCGTTGTGCATATCGATAATATTGACCAAGCCTTGATCAGCCTGCTGCGCCAGAATGCGCGCGAGAGCGTGGCCACCTTGGCGGGCAAGCTGGGCGTGTCGCGCGGCACCGTTACCAACCGCATGGACCGCCTGGAGCGCGAGGGCCTGATCGTGGGCTACAGCGTGCGCCTGCGCCCCGACGTGCAGCCCGACGTGCTGCGCGCCTGGATGAGCATCGAGATCACCGGCAATGACACGCGGCGCGTGATGGCGTCCTTGCTTGGAGAGCCCGGCGTCGCCGCGCTGCACAGCACCAATGGCCGCTGGGATCTGCTCGCCGAGCTGCAGGTGGCCAGCCTGGAGGCGCTGTCCCAGGTGCTCGAACGCATCCGGCTGATCAAGGGCATCAGCAACAGCGAGACCAGCATCCACCTGGAGAGTTTTCGGGTGTCCTGAGCGATCTTCTGTTCAGGGCTTGTCGCTCAGCAAAAATGCCAGCGCCTGATGCAGTTGCTGCTGAGCGTCTTCAGTGATGAGCGCATCATGGGCCAGCACCAGGCGCTGCACCGGCCAGGCGCAGATGTGGGCGGCGGCTGCGCTGGCAGCGGCACGGTCCCGGATCGCAAAGCGCAGCGCACGCGGCATCGCCAGGCGGCTGCGCGTGCCATTGAGGCTGTTGAACAGGCGCGCCGACAGCGACAGATCCTGCGGGTAGTACTGCAGCACATCGGTCACGATCAGGCTGGCGCTGGGCTGGTGCAGCCAGACGCATTCATTCAGGATGGGCAGGCCTGCAAACGCCTGCATCTGCAAAGCGGGCTGCCAGGCTGCGGGCAATGCCTGGTCCAGGCTTTGCAGCTGGGGCAGGTCGGGACGTTTGGCCGCCAGGCCCGCTGCGCCCCATAGCGCTGCCAGCGGGTAATGCGCCTGCCATGCACCGGCAAACAGATTGTGCATGCGGTTGGGCGCAACGATCCAGCGCACATCGCCCAGGGCATCCAGCGCTGCGCGCAGCGTGGGCGTGGGCGCAATGGGCGAATGCAGCCACAGCGCGCCACCGGGCAGGCGCACAACGGTCATGCGCGTGCGTACCGGCAGGCCGTGCACGCTGATCTGTTGGGTGGCGCTCCAGAGGTCGTCGGTGATCCGTTCAAGCATGGTGGGCCTGGTTGCAGTGGAGGGGAATGCCTTGGATTTTCATTGTGAATCCGGGCGCGCAGGTGCAGAAAATCTGGCAATGGTCAACAATGGCAGCCATCTTTTGAGGAATCGTACATGCACTATGACGTGGTGATTGTGGGCGGCGGTGCAGGCGGACTGGAACTGGCCGCACAACTGGGGCGCAAACTGGGCGCGCGCGAAGGGCGCGAGCGCGTCTTGCTGGTGGACAAGATGCCTTTCCACATCTGGAAGCCCACCTTGCACGAAGTGGCCGCTGGCACGCTGGATGCGCACCAGGAAGGCCTGTCCTACACCGTGCTGGCGCGCCGCAACCATTTCAGTTTTGCGATGGGCGAATGCATGGGGCTCGATGCCGCCAAGCAAAGCATTGTGCTGGCACCGGTGATCAACGATGCCGGCAAGCAGGTGGTGCCCGAGCGCGTCATCAGCTACCAGCATTTGGTGCTGGCGATGGGCAGCGGCTCCAATTCTTTTGGTACGCCTGGCATTGAGCATGCCTATTTGCTCGAGAGCGTGCGCGACGCGCAGCGCTTCCATGCCGACTGGCTTGGCGCCTGCGCCCATGCCTCGTATGCCGAGCCGCGCTCGCTGGCCGTCGCCATTGTGGGCGCCGGTGCCACCGGCGTGGAGCTGTCGGCCGAGTTGATCGAGGCGCACCAGATGCTGCTCGAGAGCCTGTCGGACAGCCAGCGCTTTAGGCTCGATATCAGCCTGATCGAAGGCGGCGAGCGGATTCTGGGCGGGCTGCCGCCCCGCATCTCGGAGCAGGCCCGTGTGGCGCTGGAGCGCAAGGGCGTGCGGGTGATGACCGGTACGCGCGTGCAGTCGCTGGCGCAGGGCCAGGTGATCACCTCCAACGGCGAGGTGCCGGCCGATCTGATCGTCTGGGCCGCGGGCATCAAGGCCGCCGACAGCAATGCCCGCCTGGGGCTGGAGGTCAACCGCATCAACCAGTTTGTCGTGGACGACCACCTGCGCACCAGTGCCAGCCGCATCTATGCGATGGGCGATTGCGCCGCTGCCACCTGGACTGAAGGCAAGACCGTGCCCGCCCGCGCGCAGGCGGCGCACCAGCAGGGCAGCTATTTGTGCAAGCTGCTGTTTGCCGCGCTCAAGGAGCGCTCGTTCAACGAAGTGTTTGTCTACCAGGACTTTGGTTCGCTGGTCTCGCTGGGCGACAACAAGGGCGTGGGCAATCTGATGGGCGGGCTCTCGGGCAAGAACTTCTTTGTGCAGGGCCTCATTGCCAAGTGGATGTATATGTCCCTGCACCTGATGCACCACCGCGCCATATTGGGCACCGGCAAGACGGCGGTGCTGGCGTTGGCCCGTTTGCTGCAGCAACGCGTATCGGGCCGCATGAAGCTGCATTGATGCAGAACTGCCTGGCAGGTCCAGGCAGTTTTTTGCGTGGCGTTCAGATATCGTCCGGCCCGAGCACGATATCGAGCGAGCTGCCGCCAGCCAGCAGCTTTTGCACCAGCTCGGCCGATGAATCGGCGCCATATTTGCGCATCAGCCGGGTGCGGTAGATTTCGACCGTGCGGTGGCTGATACCCAGGCCCCGGCCAATCTCCTTGCTGGTCATGCCTTCGAGCAGATGGGCGGCCACCTCGCGTTCGCGGGCCGTGAGCTCGGCACGCACCGGGCGCAGCGCGCTCAGGTCCTCAAAGCTCCAGACGCCGCCTTCATGCGGGTCCTCGCGGTTGAAGGCGCGGCCCATCACATGGCACCAGAACATCTCGCCATTGGCGCGCTTCATGATGCGGTTGTCCGAGTACAGGCCGTGCGCGCCCATGATGGGCGCGATGCGCCGGCCCAGGCGCTCGAACTCGTCGGCACTGGGGTAGAGGATCTGGAAGGACTGGCCCATCATCAGCTCGCGCGAGGTGCGGAACATATCGCAGACCTGCTCATTGCAGTCGATCATGACCCGCCGGTGGGACACCACCAGGCCCACAGGCGCCATTTCGAAGGCTTGTCGGTAGTCGAGTGGTGTCACTGCCATGGCAAAAATTGTCCCCTTTACGAAATACTACGTATCCTAATACGTAGTATGCTTGATTGGCGAAACAAGCCCTTCTTATCAGGAGACAAGTGTGAATAAGATCTACCCCAGTGCTGCGGACGCGCTCAAAGGCGTGGTGGCAGACAAGCAGTTAATGGCCGTGGGCGGCTTTGGCCTTTGCGGGATTCCCGAGGCCTTGATCGAAGCGCTGCGCGACAGCGGTGTGAAGGACCTGACGGTGGCATCGAACAATGCCGGTGTGGACGGTTTTGGCCTGGGCAAGCTGCTGGAGACGCGCCAGATCAAGAAGATGATCGCGTCCTATGTGGGCGAGAACAAGGAGTTCGAGCGCCAGTACCTGGCCGGCGAGCTGGAGCTGGAGTTCACCCCCCAGGGCACCCTGGCCGAGAAGATGCGCGCTGGCGGCGCCGGCATCCCCGCCTTCTTCACCAAGACCGGTGTGGGCACGCAAGTGGCCGAGGGCAAGGAGCTGCGCGAGTTTGATGGCGAGACCTATGTGATGGAGCGCTCCATCGTCGCGGACGTATCGCTGGTCAAGGCCTGGCGCGCGGACAAGAGCGGCAACCTGCAGTTCCGCCTGACGGCACGCAACTTCAACCCGGCAGCAGCGACCTGCGGCAAAGTCTGCATCGTCGAGGTCGAGGAGATTGTTGAAGTCGGTGCCCTGAAGCCCGACGAGATCCATCTGCCGGGCATCTATGTGCACCGCCTGGTGCTCAACGCCACTCCCGAGAAGCGCATCGAAAAGCGCACCATTACCGAAAAGCACTAAGGAGCCAGTCATGCCTTGGACCCAAGACCAAATGGCCGCACGTGCGGCGCAAGAGCTGGAAGACGGCTTCTATGTGAACCTCGGTATCGGCATTCCTACCTTGGTGGCCAACCACACCGGTGACAAGGAAGTGTGGCTGCAATCGGAAAACGGCATGCTGGGCATCGGCCCCTTCCCAACGGAAGAAGCCATCGACGCCGACCTGATCAATGCCGGCAAGCAGACGGTGACGACGATTGCCGGCTCGTCCATCTTTAGCTCGGACCAGTCCTTTGCGATGATCCGTGGCGGCAAGATCAACCTGTCCATCCTGGGCGCCATGCAGGTGTCTGAAAAGGGTGACCTGGCCAACTGGATGATTCCAGGCAAGATGGTCAAGGGCATGGGCGGCGCGATGGACCTGGTGGCCGGCGTCAAGCGCGTGATTGTTCTGATGGAACACGTAGCCAAGAAGAAGGACGGCACCACCGACTTGAAGATCCTGAAGGACTGCACCCTGCCATTGACCGGCGTGGGCGTGGTGGACCGCATCATCACCGATCTGGGTGTGTTCGATGTGGTGCCCGAAGGCCTGAAGGTGGTCGAGCTGGCTCCCGAAGTCAGCTTTGACGACGTGCAGTCCAAGACCGGCGTCAGCCTGATCCAGTAAGCGCAGCCGCCCAGCCCTTGCGGGCTGGCACAGCACGAGCGGGCCCGCCCATCGACCGATGGCGGGCTTTTTTCATGGGCGGGCAGCGGCTGTCGCTTTCCCCATTGCCGGGCCAGGGCGCAGACGACATACTGCGCATATCCCTGCAAAGAATCTTCAGCCCCATGAACGCTCCCTTCGCGCCCGCCGATCTCTCCCACCCTTTGTTTATCCGCCCCGATGTGCTGCGCATGCGCGAAGACATGGCGCTGGCCTTGCGGGCTGCTGCGCATTTTGGCCTGGGGGAGGGCGTGTGCAACCATTTCAGCATGGCGCTGCCTGATGGCCAGCATTTTCTGTTGAACCCGCGCGGCCTGATGTGGAGCGAGATCCAGGCGGACGATGTGGTGATGGTCGATGCCCAGGGCAGCGTGGTTGCTGGCGGCCATGTGGTTGAGCCGACCGCAATGTTCATCCATGCCGCCGTGCACCGCATTGCACGCAAGACCTGTGTGCTGCACACCCATATGCCCTATGCCACCGCCTTGACTCTGACGACGCAGCGCGCGCTGGACACCACCCTGAGCCAGAACGCCATGCGCTTCCACGGCCGCCTGGCCATTGACGCGCAGTACAACGGCTTTGCGTTGGACGACAGCGAGGGCGCGCGCATTGCACAGGCCATGCAGGGTGCGGACATCAGCTTTTTGGGCAACCACGGCATCATCGTTTGCGGTGAACGCATGGACTATGCGTTTGACGATCTGTACTACCTGGAGCGTGCCTGCCAGTCCCAGGTGCTGGCGCAGTCGACCGGTGTGCCGCTGGCGCCCTGCGATCCGGCACTGGCCGCGCGCGTGGCCGAGCAGGCCAATGGCGAGCGCCTGCAGTCGACGCTGTTCTTTGAGGCACTTCGTCGCCAGATTCCCTGACACTCCCCTCATATTTCTCTTGTCCGTCGCGCCATTAACGATACGGCAAGAGTCGTGCGCGGTTTCAAAAATCCAATATACAGGAATTAATTTCTGTTAAAATGGATGCATGACGGTTGACGAATTGCTCTCTGCCAAGGTGCGTGCCCTGCGCAAACAGCGTGGCCACACCTTGGAGGTGCTGGCGCAGCGCAGCGGTGTCAGCCGCTCGATGATTTCTTTGATCGAGCGCGGGCAGACCAGTGCCACCGCCGCAGTGCTGGGCAAGCTGGCCCAGGCCTTGCAGGTGCCGCTGGCAGCGCTGTTTGCCGATGACCGCCAGGCACAGCCGCCGCAGCCCTTGGCGCGCGCAGATGCGCAGCCGCGCTGGCGCGACCCTGCGACCGGTTATGAGCGCCGGCAGCTGAGCCCGGTGGGGTTTCCTGCGCCGTTTGAGATGGTGGAGGTGGTGTTCCCGCCCGGCCAGCGCGTGGCTTTTGACAACGGCCTGCGCAGCCAGCCCTTGCACCAGCAGCTGTGGCTGCTGCAAGGCGAGCTGCAGCTGAGCCTGGGCACGCAAAGCTGGCATTTGCAGGCAGGCGATTGCCTGGCCATGGTGCTCGACCAAACCCTGGTATTTAGCAATCCCGGCCCCGAGCCCGCCCGCTATTTGCTGGCGCTAGCGGCGCTGGGTGATAGCCTGCCGGCCTTGCCTGTGGTTTTTCCTGGAGAGATGGATGACTGAGAGACACTGGGTGCGCTGCACCCACGACCGGCATGCGCCGGCAATTTTGGCGATTCTGAACGACGCCATCGTCAACAGCACGGCGCTGTATGACTACCAGCCCCGCAATGCGGGCAATATGCGTAGCTGGTTTGACGCCAAGCTCAAGGGCGGCTACCCGGTGATTGGTGTTGAGGATGCCGCCGGCGAGCTGTTGGGCTTTGCCAGCTATGGCGCCTTCCGCGCCTACCCAGCCTACAAGTACACGATGGAGCATTCGGTCTATGTGCGCGCCGACCAGCGCGGCCAGGGCCTGGGCCTGCAGCTGATGGAGGCCATCATCGACGAGGCGCGCAAGCAGGATGTGCATGCACTGGTGGGCGCGATCGATGCGGACAACGCCGGCTCGATCGCCTTGCATGAGCGGCTGGGTTTCAAGTCCGTCGGCCTGATGCCCCAGGTGGG
This sequence comes from Comamonas sp. MYb21, assembly GCF_037479395.1. NCBI lineage: Bacteria > Pseudomonadati > Pseudomonadota > Betaproteobacteria > Burkholderiales > Comamonadaceae > Comamonas > Comamonas sp. MYb21. Next base: position 69,669 of record NZ_JBBGZC010000012.1, read on the forward strand.
CTTTAAATTTGGGCGTTGGCTGGACCTGGCCTTGTACCAGTTGCTGCTGCAAACGCCGGCGAATCCGGTAGACGGCTGAGGCTGCTGGGCGCGCACTGCTGGCCGCGCGCCGCTGGCCGTGCACCGCTAGCCGCGCGCCGCTTGCCGCGCGCCACTGGCCGTGCGCCACTGGCCGTGCGCCACTCGCCGTGCGCCACTGGCCGTGCACCACTAGCCGTGCGCCACCCACAGCAGCCCACGCTGCCATGGGATAATCACTTTTTTCGCGCAGCGCAGGCCCGGCGCTGGTCAATCGACCGCACCGGCTTGCGATGGCTGTATCGAGGCTCGATCACTCTGCGCAGTGGCCGCGCAACCTCTGGGTTGCCCGCGGCACTTGCCCTGATCCTTGGAATGGCACTTCGCTGCCAGCATCTGCCTTATGTCCCATCGCCAGCCTGTTCGCATCAGCGACATCCACAAGTTCGACACCATTGTCGACGCCCGCTCCCCTGCCGAATTCGCGCTGGACCGCATTCCCGGAGCGATCAACTGCCCGGTGCTCAGCAACGAAGAACGCGCCCAGATCGGCACCATCTACAAGCAAGTCAGTCCGTTTGAGGCCAAGCGCCTGGGCGCTGCCTATGTGAGCGCCAATCTGGCCCGCCACCTGCACGATACCTTCCACGACCGGCCCGCGAACTGGAAGCCGCTGGTCTATTGCTGGCGCGGTGGCCTGCGCAGCGGCTCGATGGTGACCTGGCTGCGCCTGGTGGGCTGGGATGCGCAGCAGCTGGCCGGCGGCTACAAGGGCTTTCGCGGCCATGTGATCGGGCGGTTGGAGTCACTGGTGCCGCGCCTGCGCCTGCAGGTGCTCTGCGGCGCTACCGGCAGCGCCAAGACCCGGGTGCTGCATGCGCTGGCCGAGCAGGGCGCGCAGGTGATTGACCTGGAAGGCTATGCCAGCCACAAGGGCTCGCTGCTGGGCCAGCTGCCTGGCGTGGAGCAGCCGAGCCAGAAGCACTTTGAGACCTTGCTGGCCACGCAGATCGGCCAGTTCGATCTGGAGCGCCCGGTGTTTATCGAAGGCGAAAGCGCCAAGATTGGCCGCATTTCCGTGCCGATGGCCCTGGTCGAGCATATGCGCCAAGCGCCGGTCATTGAGGTGCAGGCATCCGCACAAGCCCGCCTGGCCTATTTGCTGCGCGACTATGCCTACCTGGGTGCCGATGCCGGTGTGCTGGCCACCAAGCTCGGTTACCTCAAGGAGCTGCAAGGCAAGGAAGTCGTGGGCCGCTGGCAAGGCTGGGCAGCGCAAGGCGAGCTCGCGCCGCTGTTTGCCGAGTTGATGGACCTGCACTACGACCCGCATTACGAGCGCAGCCAGGCGCGCAATTTTGCCCGCTGGGCCGCGCGCCAGAGCCTGCAGACCGATGACCTGTCGGATGCGCGCATTGGCGAGTTGGCCGCGCAGATCCGGCAGCTGGCTGTTTAGGCCTGCGGCTTTAGAACGTTGGCAGCCCCAGCCGCTGGCCCAGTGGCGAAAACAGCAGGCACAGCGCCACCAGGTTGAGCAGCACCGTCAGCCAGAACACCTGCAGAAAATCCCGCTTGCTGGATTTGTGGCGCAGCCAGCGCTGGGCCAGCAAGGCGCCCGGCCAGCCGCCCAGCAAACCCAGCAGCCACAAATGCTTCTCCGGGGTGCGCCAATGCCCTTGCTGCGCGGCAGCCTTGTCCCAGGCATACCAGGCAAAGGTGACCAGCGAAGCCAGCAGATACCAGCCTGCAGCGCGCCAGGTGGAGCCAAAGCTCAGGCCGAGGACCAGCAGCAGCGCGGCCAATGCGGGGATGAACAGCAGGGCTGCGCCGCCGGATGGGCCTGGTCTGGCGGTGCTGGCAGCCTGGCGCTGAGGGCGCGTCGCTGCGGCCCGTGGGCGAGTGGCATGTGGTGACTGCGATGCTGATGCACCCGGTGTGCTGGCGCCCAGCACGCGGGCGCGGCTGGCCCGGGGTTTGTCGCCTGCGGGCTTGTCCAGCACATAGCTCAGCCGCTGGCGGGCTTGGGGCCGGGCGGCAGGGTTTTGGAAGGCGGAGATATGCACAAACACCTGGGGGCCGCCGCCATCGGGGGCGATAAAGCCAAAGCCGCGCTCATCGTTCCAGGATTGCAGGGTGCCTTCAAGCAGCATAGGCCTCCAGCTGCGCAGCGGCTTCTTCCCATTGGTTCTCGCTGAAAACGGCAACACCCGCTTGGCGCAGCAGGCTGCAGGCCAGGCCTTCGCCGGGCACGGTGCGGCCGGCAAACTGCCCGTCATAGATCTGGCTGGAGCCGCAGGTCGGGCTGAACTCCTTGAGCACCGCCACGCGGATGCCATGGCGCTGCACCAGTTGCAGCGCCAGGTGCGCACCATGCACAAAGGCGTCGGTCACATCGTTGCCCGCGCTGTCGCGCACCTGGGCGGCATGGCGCAGCACCGCGATGCTGGTGCCGCCAACGATTTCGGCGGGCAAGCGGGGCGTGGGCAGGCCAGCCGCCATCTCGGGGCAGAGGCTCACCACCTGCTGCTGTGCCAGCCAGCGGTCAAGCACCGCATGCTGCGCCCATTTGTGGCTGCCGTCATAGCGCACGGGCTGGCCCAGCAGGCAGCCGCTGACCAGCACCTTGGGGAGCGCGGGCCTCAGCATGCCAGCAGCTCCACCTGCTGTGCCTGCGCGCTGGCCTCGCAGCGCAGGCTGCTGCCGCTCAGCTGCAATTGCAGACCATTGGCAAATTGCAGCTGCAGGCTGAGCGCCTCTGCCTGGTAATCGCTGGGCACTGGCAGCGTGCTGAGCCGTTGCTGGCCCAACTGCAGCCAGCCGCCGGCCAGCAAGCCAAAGGCTTGCGTTTCGTGTGCGAGTGTGGGCGGGCAGGGGGTCAGCACCAGGCGCAGGCCATTGCTGTAGCAGCGCTGGGTCTCGCTCCCTTGGCGCTCGCTGATCAGCGCTGCTGAGAATTCGATGCTGCAGCCTCCCGCAGTGGGGTGGATGCGGCTGATTTCGGAGTCGGCAAATTCAAACTGGCGAGGCATTTGGCGATTGTCGCAGACCCAGGCTGCGGCCTGCAGCAGATCTGCAGCAGATCTGCTGCGATCATGCAGCCCCGGATGGCGCCACGCAATCAGCCAGCCAGGGCATCGCTGATGCGGTCCAGATCTGCCGCTGTGGCGGCAGCTGCGCGCGCTCTTCCACGCAGCCCAGGCGGATGACCACGAACTCCGGGTTCTGTGCGGCGCAGCCATACAGCGGCGTTGCGCAAACCGGGCAGAAGACCTGGTCGCGGCGCTGGCCGCTTTGCGCGGTCTTGGTATAGGTCTGTACGGCGCCTTGCAGCGAGAAATCGGTGATCGCGGCTTTGGCAATCGCCCGCATCGGTGCGCCCGAGAGCACCTGGCAGTCGCTGCAATGGCATACGCTGACCCAGGGATCCTCTGCAAAACTCCCTGCCGTGGTCTGAACGCGGGCTCGGGCGATCCGCTGCGTTGTCTTCCTTGTCAATAGCTCGCTATTGACTGCAAAAGACGCCTTGCGGCTCATCCCGATCCGCGCCCATCCCGCTTGGCGAGGGTTTTGCAGAGCATCCCTGGCTGGGGTCGATCAAGGCGGTAAAGCGAACCGCCTGGCAATGGCATGTGCCGTGGATGAGCATGGGCAGGACCTGGAAGGAAGTGGGCGAGGGGAGCTGTCGCTGTACTGCATCACAGCTCCCCCGTGTGCGCCTGGGTGGCATGAGTCTTGCATAACTGTCAACAAGCGAAAGCGGGCGCTGAGCAGGCAGGCCTGTAGGAATATCTTTACAGTCTTTGGCGTAGTAACTATGGTTGCATATAGAAACAACCAAGGGTTCTGTGTGAAAGCTTGATGAATTGCGGAAAATCAATAAAAACAATTGGTTATGGAGTGGTTAAGCCAAAGCTCATGCATAATTTCACAAAATTCCACGGGAAAACCCCGGTAATTTGGGGAATAACTGGTTTGGATTTTGTTACATATTTATGAATTGTCTTCAAAATAAACCGTGCTAAAGTCGCCCGCTATGTCACCGAAATGGATTTGCACCCTCATCGTCGCCGCGTCTGTCAGCGCACATGCCGCCCCCGAGAGCGAACACAAGCCATCCGATCTGGATTTGCTGCTGGGCATTGGCCAAAGCAGTCTGTCCAAGCTCGATTCGGTGCATCACCAGGTCAAGGACCAGGCCAATGTGCTGATCAGCAATGCGCTGAGCCTCATTGGTGTGCCTTACCGCCGTGGCGGTAACAGCGCAGAGACGGGTTTTGACTGCAGTGGTCTGGTACGCGCTGTGTATGCGGAGAGCTGGGGCAAGATCCTGCCGCGCCGCGCAGAAGAGCAGGCGGCTGCGACCGACAAGATTGAAAAAGCGGAGCTCAAGCCCGGTGATCTGGTGTTCTTCAACACCATGCGCCGGGCTTTCAGCCATGTGGGGATCTATATGGGGGATGGCAAGTTCATCCACTCACCCCGCACCGGCAAGACCGTTCGGGTCGAGAGCATGGATATTGCCTACTGGGAAAAGCGCTTTGACGGCGCCCGCCGTGTGGAGCTGAGCGACGAGGCGCGCACCAAGCTGATGCAGCAGGTCAACCTCGATGGTGCGGAAGCGCAGGACCTGATCGGCCGCGTGATGTCCAAAGCCAATATGCGCGTGAACTGAGCGCCAAGTCATCTGCAGCAGGCGCTGCAAACGAACCAAGCTTCCTTCGGGAAGCTTTTTTGTGGCCTGCGCGGTGCGGTTGGCTGGTCTGCGTCGTGGGGGGGAGGGCCTCAGTCCTGCACCCCTCTATATATAGAAACGGCACGAAGTACCGGCGAAAAAAAGGCTGTCTCTGGGACAGCCTGGGTGGGCGACTGGCTGGACAGGATCCAGCAAGGTCTTACTTGACCATCTGCAAGATTTCGCGGAAGTCTTCGTGCTCGCAACTGCGCAGCCATTCGAAGATGACCATCTCGGTGGTGACCAGCTCGGCGCCGGCGCCGGCCAGGCGGTCAAAGGCGGCATCGCGGTTGCGCTCGGTGCGGCTGCTGCAGGCATCGGTGACCACGCAGACATCGAACTCGTCTTCGAGCAACTCCAGCGCGGTTTGCAGCAGGCAGACATGGGCCTCGCAGCCGGCAATGATGATGCTGTTGCGCTCAGGCGCGGCTTGCTGCGGTTTTTGTAGGTGCTTGGGCAGGCTGCGGGCATTGCCGCCCTGGGGTTTGGCGGGAGGGCGCAGCCATTCGTTCAGGCCCTCTGGCACGGCGCTGAAGAACATCTTGGCCAAGGTCTTGTTGCACAGGCCGCGCAGCTGCGCCGCATTGGGGCCGAGCTTGCTGGGGTTTTGCTCGGTGCCGAACACGGGCACCTGCAGCTGCTGGGCTACCTGGGCCAGCAGGGTGGCGTTCTTCAACACCTGCGCGCCATCAAAAATGGCGGGCATCAGTTTTTCCTGGTAGTCAACCAGCACCAGCTGGGATTCTTCAAAATCTATAAGCATGCGGCATTTTACCTGTGGCGGCGAGCGGCTGCTGTGGCGGCGTGGCGCAGGCGTGGGAGGGGAGGGAGAAATGCACTGGCGCGCGGCGCAGCACCGAGCCAGCCTGGCGCAGATTTAGCGCTTGTCCTGGTCCAGCGCAGGCGCATAGACCACCGGCAGCACAATCCCCGCTTCATGCGCCACGCGCACGCAGTCGCGCAGGTGCTGCTCGCCCAGGTAGCGCAAGGTGGCGTAGCCCAGGGCGGCCGATACGGCCTGGCCGGCAATCGGCACATACTTGCTGGCCTGCTGCACCGTCAGGCGCATGCCCAGTGCCTTGGCGCCGCGCATGATCACATCCTTGGTGATCAGCTTGCCCACCAGAACGCCGCCGAGCATGTTGACGGTGTTTTGCACCTTGGCGCGTTTGGCAGGGGTCAGGCGCGCAATCTGCTCGTCGCTCAGGCCAAAGTAATTGCTGATTTGCGGAATCAGCCGCGACAGCAAGGCGGCATCCACCGCCATGTCGAGCCCGGGCACCGGCGTGGCGCTGGCCAGAGCGGCCATCAGGGCTTTGCGGTGCAGCAGCTTTTGGGACTGCTCAACCGCCTCCAGCAGCGCAGGGTTGCCGGTCTGGGCGGCCAGTTGCAGTGCGGAGAGGGGGCGGGGCTTGCGTCCAAGTTTCATGGGGGTCAGGAAGTGAGGTCAAAAGCGGAAAAAAACCTGCGGCAGCGGGTGGCCCCGGCTGGCGCAGGCTGCCGGGTGCTTAGCGCTTGCGGACCAGGCCGTAGAGCACCAGCAAGATGATGGCGCCGACGATGGAGGCGATCCATCCTGCTGCCTGGCCTTCCTGGTACCAGCCCATCGCCACGCCGGCGTAGGTGGCCAGCAGCGAGCCGGCAATGCCCAGCAGGATGGTCATGATCCAGCCCATCTTGTCGTCCCCGGGCTTGATGGCGCGTGCAATGAGGCCAACAATCAGGCCGATGAAAATGGTTCCAATGATGGACATGCGTGGTTCTCCGTTGAGCTGTGAACGCCAGTGCCTCGGGTTGAGGCGGCCCTGGCCAATACGCCCTGAAGCGTACCAAGGCACTTTAAGGCTGTTTGTAGGAGAAGGCTTCAAATCCTGCGGCTTTACGTCATAAACAACGGTGAACTGGCGCTGTCATGCGTATGAAAAAAGCAGCCGGTGCCGTTGCCGGCGCGGGCTGCTTTTGGCCGAGCCGGGCCGCGAAGGGCCCAGTCCGGAAGGCGGTCAGAGAATTAAGCGACGACCTTGGCGATCGATGCGCAGACGTGCTCGATGTTCTTGCTGTTGAGCGCAGCCACGCACATGCGGCCGGTGTCCGTGCCGTACACGCCGAACTCGGAGCGCAGGCGCACCATCTGGTCCTTGCTCAGACCCGAGTACGAGAACATGCCGATCTGGGTGGTGATAAAGCCCATGTCTTGCTTCACGCCAGCGGCCTTGAGGCCGTCCACCAGCTTCTGGCGCATTTCCTTGATGCGCACGCGCATTTCGCCCAGTTCCTTTTCCCACAGCGCGCGCAGCTCGGGGTTGTTCAGCACGGCGGCCACCACGGCACCACCGTGGGTCGGTGGGTTGGAGTAGTTGGTGCGGATGACGACCTTGAGCTGGCTCAGCACGCGGCTGGCTTCTTCCTTGTCGGTGGCAACCACGGACAGCGCGCCCACGCGCTCACCGTAGAGCGAGAAGCTCTTGGAGAATGAGGTGGACACAAAAATGTTCAGGCCCGCAGCGATGAACTTGCCGATCACGGCGCCGTCTTCGGCGATGCCGTGGCCAAAGCCTTGGTAGGCCATGTCCAGGAAGGCGACCAGGTTCTTGGCCTTGACGACTTCGATGACCTTGTCCCACTGGGCGGCGCTGATGTCGTAGCCGGTGGGGTTGTGGCAGCAGGCGTGCAGCACCACCACGGTGCCAGCGGCGGCGGCGTTCAGGTCGGCGATCATGCCGTCGAAATCGATGGCGCGGTTGGCCGCGTCGTAGTAGCGGTAGCTGGCCACTTCAAAACCGGCGTTCTGGAAGATCGCGCGGTGGTTTTCCCAGCTGGGGTCCGAGATCAGCACCTTGGCTTGGGGGTTCAGGCGCTTGAGGAAGTCCGCACCAATCTTCAGGCCGCCAGTGCCGCCCACGGCTTGCACGGTGGCCACGCGGCCGGAAGCCACGACTTCGGAATCCGCGCCGAACACCAGGGCCTTGACGGCGTTGTCATAGGCAGCGATACCGTCGATAGGCAGGTAGCCACGGGGCGTGGGCTTGTCCATCATGGCTTTCTCTGCGGCCTGCACGCACTGCAGCAGCGGCAGCTTGCCGTTGTCGTCGAAATACACACCCACGCCCAGGTTCACTTTTTGCGGGTTGGTGTCGGCGGCATACTGCTCATTGAGACCCAGGATGGGGTCGCGTGGGGCCATTTCGACGGAAGAGAAAAGAGACATGTGTAGTCCTTGGTAGGTAGAAATCTGGCTTTGTACCCCCAAATGCCAAACAAGAGGCCATCGCCTCCACCGCAATTTTGCAGTACGCTTTGGGGTTAACCCCGTATTCTAGCGACGCCCGCTCGCGCGTGGCATACCCGACCTATGCACGAAGTCACTCCAGAGGCACCCCGCGAGGGGGAATTCATCCAATATCCGGGCTCGCCCTTCACCTTGTTCCAGCCGTATCCGCCTGCGGGCGACCAGCCGGCGGCCATCGATGCGCTGGTGGAAGGCATTGATGACGGTGAGGCCTTTCAGACCTTGCTGGGCGTCACGGGCTCGGGCAAGACCTTCACGATGGCCAATGTGATCGCGCGCACCGGGCGCCCGGCCATCGTGTTTGCGCCCAACAAGACGCTGGCCGCGCAGCTGTACAGCGAGTTCCGCGAGTTCTTTCCGAAGAACGCGGTGGAGTACTTCGTCAGCTACTACGACTACTACCAGCCCGAGGCCTATGTACCCCAGCGCGACCTGTTCATCGAAAAGGACAGCGCCATCAACGAGCACATCGAGCAGATGCGGCTGTCGGCCACCAAGAGCGTGCTCGAGCGCCGCGACACCATCGTCGTGGCCACCGTCTCGGCCATCTACGGCATCGGCTCGCCCGAGTCCTATACCAAGATGCGCTTTATCCTGCGCGTGGGTGATGAGCTGAGCCAGCGCGATGCGATTGGCCAGCTGGTGCGCATGCAGTACAAGCGCAATGATGCAGATTTCTCGCGCGGTACCTTCCGCGTGCGGGGCGACACCATCGATGTGTTTCCGTCCGAGCACAGCGAGATGGCGGTGCGTATCGAGCTGTTTGACGACGAGGTCGAGAGCCTGCAGCTGTTTGACCCGCTCACCGGCCGCGTGCGCCAGAAAGTGCCGCGCTTCACCATCTACCCCAGCAGCCACTATGTGACCCCGCGCGACCAGGTGCTGGTGGCCGTCGAGACCATCAAGGAAGAGCTGGCGCTGCGCCTCAAGCAGCTGGTGGGCGAGGGCAAGCTGGTGGAAGCCCAGCGCCTGGAGCAGCGCACCCGGTTCGACCTGGAGATGCTGACCGAGGTGGGGCACTGCAAGGGTATTGAGAACTACAGCCGCCACCTCTCGGGCGCGGCGCCGGGCGATCCGCCGCCGACGATGACGGACTACATGCCCAAGGACGCGCTGATGTTTCTTGACGAGAGCCACCAGATGATCGGCCAGCTCAATGCCATGTACAACGGCGACAAGGCGCGCAAGACCACCCTGGTCGAGTATGGCTTTCGCCTGCCCAGCGCCTTGGACAACCGCCCGCTCAAGTTTGGCGAGTTCGAGCAGCGCATGCGCCAGGTGGTGTTTGTCTCGGCCACGCCGGCCGAGTACGAGAAGACCCATGCGGGCAAGATCGTCGAGCAGGTGGTGCGGCCCACCGGCCTGGTCGATCCCGAGGTGGAAGTGCGCCCTGCGACCCACCAGGTCGACGATGTGCTGCAGGAAATCCATGCCCGGGTGAAGGTGCAGGAGCGGGTGCTGATTACCACGCTGACCAAGCGCATGGCCGAGCAGCTGACCGAGTACCTGACCGACAACGGCGTGAAGGTGCGCTACCTGCACTCCGATGTGGAGACCGTCGAGCGCGTCGAGATCATCCGCGACCTGCGCCTGGGCACCTTTGATGTGCTGGTGGGCATCAACCTGCTGCGCGAAGGCCTCGATATCCCCGAGGTCTCGCTGGTGGCCATCCTGGACGCCGACAAGGAAGGCTTTCTGCGTGCCGAGCGCAGCCTGATCCAGACCATTGGCCGTGCGGCACGGAACATGAATGGCAAGGCGATTTTGTATGCCGATCGCATCACCGACTCGATGCGCAAGGCGATGGACGAGACCAGTCGCCGCCGCGAGAAGCAGATGGCCTTCAATGCGGAGCATGGCATCGTGCCGCGCAGCATTGTCAAGCAAGTGCGTGATTTGATCGATGGCGTCTACAGCACCAAGGCCAGCGACGACATGGACCGCGCCCAGCAGGTGGCGATGAGCCGCGCCCAGGTCGAGGACATGTCCGAGAAAGAGATTGCCAAGGAAATCAAGCGCCTGGAAAAGCAGATGCTGGAGGCGGCGCGCAACCTCGAATTCGAGGCCGCAGCCCAGGCGCGCGACCAATTAACCATATTGAAACAAAGGGCTTTTGGTGGGGCCTCTCCAGAGGCAGGGAATACCCGCAGCCTCTAGGGATGTCAGTTTCTGTAAGTAATCTTTGCTTACCCGAGCGAATTCAGGGGGCATTGTGCTATACTGACACAAATTACTCAACAACAAGAAAAAAGCCTATCGATGAATGGGACCTACCCTGCATGCAGGGTGGAGCGACAGGCTACGACGATGTCATTGCGGGTGGCTTGCTTGCATTGGGCGTCTATGGTTATCAAGCCTGACCTCTAAGGAACGATTATGCGTCTCACCACCAAAGGCCGATTTGCAGTGACTGCAATGATTGATCTGGCTTTGCGCCAGAACAATGGCCCGGTAACTTTGGCTGCGATCAGCCAGCGTCAGCAGATCTCGCTGTCGTATCTGGAGCAGCTGTTTGGCAAGCTGCGCCGCCATGAACTGGTGGAGTCCACCCGTGGTCCCGGTGGCGGCTACACCCTGGCCCGCAAGGCCGCTGAGATCACAGTTGCCGACATCATTGTCTCGGTAGATGAACCTATTGACGCCACGCAGTGTGGCGGCAAGGAAAACTGTATGGGTGAGGCCGGTCGCTGCATGACGCACGAACTCTGGGCATCGCTGAACCAGCGCATGGTCGAGTTTCTCGATTCAGTCACCTTGCAAAAGCTGGTCGATGACCAACTGGCCAAGGGTATCCAGATCGAAGACAAGCCCATCGTGCGCCGCGCTATCTCGACCACGCCGGTTGTCAAGCCCATCCGTGTCACCGCACCGAACTCGGTGTTTGCACTGGGCAATGTGTTTGCCAAATCCTGATTGTTGATGCGGCGCTGGTCGCCGCATCCCCCGGTGCCTTTCGCGGTGCCGGGAGGCCTTGTTACGCCCTGAACCGGGTGCGGCAAGTTCATTCGATGATTGCGTTTTGAGTTTTTGCGGGTGCCCACCAGCACGCGCCAGTAGAGCCAGATATGGACACGACCCCACACTTCCCTATTTACCTTGATTACGGCGCCACCACGCCCGTGGACCCCCGCGTGGTTGAAGCGATGATTCCCTGGTTGTCCGAGAACTACGGCAACCCTGCATCGCGCAGCCATGCCTGGGGCTGGACGGCGGAAGAGGCGGTTGAAAAGGCCCGTGCGCAAGTCGCCGCGCTGATCAATGCCGATTCGCGTGAAATCGTCTGGACCAGCGGTGCCACCGAGTCGGACAACCTGGCGCTCAAGGGCGCTGCGCAGTTCTACAAGGGCAAGGGCAAGCACCTGATCACCGTCAAGACCGAGCACAAGGCCGTGCTGGACACGATGCGTGCGCTGGAGCGTGAAGGCTTCGAGGTCACCTACCTGGACGTCAAGGAAGACGGTCTGCTGGATCTGGACGTGTTCAAGGCGGCGATTCGCCCCGACACCATCCTGGTCAGCGTCATGTTCGTGAACAACGAAACCGGCGTGATCCAGGACATCGACACCATCGGGAACATCTGCCGCGAAAAGGGCATCATTTTCCACGTCGATGCGGCCCAGGCCACCGGCAAGGTCGAGATCGATGTGACCGCGCTGAAGGTCGACCTGATGAGCCTGGCCTCGCACAAGACCTATGGTCCCAAGGGCATTGGCGCGCTGTACGTGCGCCGCAAGCCCCGTGTGCGCATCGAAGCGCAGATGCACGGCGGTGGCCATGAACGCGGCATGCGTTCGGGCACCCTGGCGACGCACCAGATCGTCGGTATGGGCGAGGCTTTCCGCATCGCCAAGGAAGACATGGCCAAGGACTACGCCCATGCCAAGGCGCTGCAGCAGCGCATGCTGGACGGTCTGATGGACATCGAACAAGTGTTCGTCAACGGTGACCTGAACCACCGCGTGCCGCACAACCTGAACATCAGCTTCAACTTCGTCGAAGGCGAATCGCTGATCATGGGCATCAAGGGTCTGGCCGTGTCCTCGGGTTCGGCCTGCACCTCCGCCAGCCTGGAGCCCAGCTATGTGCTGCGCGCGCTGGGCCGCAGCGATGAGCTCGCCCACAGCAGCCTGCGCATGACGTTTGGCCGCTTCACGACGAATGAAGACATCGACTACGCCGTGGCATCGATCCGTGAAAACGTGACCAAGCTGCGCGAGTTGAGCCCCCTGTGGGAAATGTACAAAGACGGTGTTGATCTGAGCACCATCCAGTGGGCTGCCCACTAAAGCCGGCGCAGCCGCTAACTGTAAAGAGGTACCAAGATGGCATATTCCGACAAAGTGATTGATCATTACGAAAACCCCCGCAACGTGGGCTCGTTCGACAAGGGTGATGAATCGGTGGGCACCGGCATGGTCGGCGCTCCGGCTTGCGGCGACGTGATGAAGCTGCAGATCAAGGTCAATGCCGACACCGGCGTGATCGAAGACGCACGCTTCAAGACCTACGGCTGCGGCTCGGCGATTGCCTCGTCGTCGCTGGTGACCGAATGGGTCAAGGGCAAGACCCTGGACGAAGCCGCCGCGCTGAAGAACGCGCAGATCGCTGAAGAGCTGGCGCTGCCACCGGTGAAGATCCACTGCTCGATCCTGGCTGAAGACGCGATCAAGGCGGCAGTCAACGACTACAAGGCCAAGCACAGCGCCAAGGCGGAGGCTTAAAACGCCATGGCTGTCACGCTTTCTGAGTCGGCTGCGCGCCACATCAACCGCTACCTGTCGCGTCGCGGCCATGGCGTGGGTGTGCGCCTGGGCGTGAAGACCACCGGCTGCTCGGGTCTGGCCTACAAGCTCGAGTATGTGGACGAGGCAGCGCCTGAGGACGTGGTGTTTGAAGACCATGGCGTCAAGGTGCTGGTCGATCCCAAAAGCATGGCCTACATCGACGGCACCGAGCTGGACTTTGTGCGCGAAGGCCTCAATGAGGGCTTCAAGTTCCACAACCCCAACGAGCGTGATCGCTGCGGTTGTGGCGAGAGCTTCAGGATCTGAGGCCTCAGGTTCAGGCGCCCGGTTGGCCTTCATGGGCTGACCCGGCCTTGTTTGTCGGCATCGCTGATGCCAAAACTGCAAACCGCCTGTGCTTTTGCCAGGCGGTTTTTTCATGATGAATCTGCAATCCAACGATTTTGAACTGTTCGCCGTGCCGCTGCAGTTTGCGCAAGATGCCCAGCAATTGGCTGAGCGCTGGAAGGCCTTGCAAAAGCAGGCCCATCCGGACCGCTTTGCGTCGCAAGGGGCTGCCGCCCAGCGCGTGGCCATGCAGTGGTCGGTGCGCATCAATGAGGCCTACCAGCGCTTGAAGGACCCGCTCAAGCGCGCTGCCTACCTGTGCGAGATGCATGACGCGCCCATCCGCGCCGAGGACAACACCGCCATGCCCACTGCTTTTCTGATGGAGCAGATGGAGTGGCGCGAGGCACTGGAAGACGCGCAGAGCCAGACCGACGTTGATGCCTTGGATGACCAGGTCGGCAGCGCGCGCCGCACGATGCTGGCCCGCTGCCAGCAGCTGCTGGATGTGGAGCGCGACTACGCGCAAGCGGCCCAGCAGGTGAGAGCCCTCATGTTTGTTGCGCGATTTAGCGGCGACATCGACCGCCGCCGCGAGCAACTGGGACAATAGGCTTTTGACCAAGGCAGGGCGGCCCACCAGGCCGCACAGCATGCCTTGGCGACACCCCCATTGAGACCGCTGCCTCCGCGCGCCCGCGCGGGCCGCAGGCAAGAGAACACAAGATAGATCGCATCCATGGCACTGCTCCAAATTTCAGAACCTGGCCAATCTCCTGATCCGCACCAGCGCCGTATTGCGGTGGGCATTGATCTGGGCACCACGCACTCGCTGGTCGCTGCCGTGCGCAACGGCGTGGCCGAATGCCTGCCGGATGACGAAGGCCGGGTGCTGCTGCCATCGGTGGTGCATTACCACGCCAATGGCAAGCGCGATATCGGCTATGCGGCGCTCGCCCATCCCGGCGTGGATGCTGCCAACACCATTGCCTCGGCCAAGCGCCTGATGGGCCGCAACCTGGCCGATATCCATGCGCCCGAGCAACTGGCCTATGCACTGGTGCAGCCCGAGGGCAGCGGCATGGTGGCCATCGAGACCGTGGCCGGCCTCAAGACCCCGGTGGAGATCAGCGCCGAGATTCTGGCCACCTTGCGCTACCGCGCAGAAGACACCTTCGACAATGACCTGTACGGCGCGGTGATCACCGTGCCAGCCTACTTTGACGATGCGCAGCGCCAGGCCACCAAGGATGCGGCCCAGCTCGCCGGCATCAAGCTGCTGCGCCTGATCAACGAGCCCACCGCTGCGGCGATTGCCTATGGTCTCGATAATGCGTCCGAAGGCATCTACGCCGTTTACGACCTGGGCGGCGGCACCTTTGATATTTCCGTGCTGCGCCTGACGCGCGGTGTGTTTGAAGTGATCGCCACCGGCGGTGACTCGGCACTGGGCGGTGACGACTATGACGCCGCACTGGGCCAGTGGGTGCTGGAGAAGACCGGCGGCGCGGTGCAGAGCGCGCAGGACAAGGCGGTATTGCGCCTCGCTGCCAAGGCCGCCAAAGAGGCGCTGACCGATGCCGACCAGGTGACGTTCTCCGCGCAGCTGTCGGGCCAGGATATTGCGCTGCCGCTGAGCCGGGCCGATTTTGATGCGGCCACGCAGGCCTTGACGGCCCGCACCCTGACGGCCGTGCGCCGCGCGCTGGCTGATGCCCAGCTGGCCAAGGACGAGGTGCAAGGCGTGGTGATGGTGGGCGGCTCGACGCGCATGCCCCAGGTACAGACTGCAGTCGGCAACTTCTTTGGCAAGCCCCCGCTGACCAACCTGAACCCCGACGAGGTGGTGGCCCTGGGAGCTGCGATCCAGGCCAACCAGCTCGCCGGCAACGACACCAATGGCGACCTGCTGCTGCTCGATGTAATCCCGCTGTCGCTGGGCATCGAGACCATGGGCGGCCTGGTCGAGCGCATTGTCAGCCGCAACGAAACCATTCCGACCGCACGCGGCCAGGACTTCACCACCTACAAGGATGGCCAGACGGCCTTGGCCATCCACGTGGTGCAGGGCGAGCGCGATCTGGTGGCTGACTGCCGCAGCCTGGCGCGCTTTGAGCTGCGGGGCATCCCGCCAATGGCAGCGGGCGCTGCACGCATCCGCGTGTCCTTCACCATCGATGCCGATGGCCTGCTGAGCGTAGGCGCGCAAGAGCTGGTGAGCGGTGTCGAAGCGCATATCGATGTGAAGCCCTCGTACGGCCTCTCGGACGACCAGATTGCCCATATGCTGCGCGACAGCTTCAGCACCGCCCAGGCCGATATGCAGGCCCGTGCGCTGGTCGAAGCGCGCGTGGATGGCGACCGCCTGCTGATTGCCACCCAAAGCGCGCTCGATGCCGATGGCGACCTGCTGACTGACGCCGAGCGCAGCCAGGTCGACGCGCTGATGGACCAGCTGCGCCGGGCCCTGTCCAGCAGCGAGAGTGCCGCCGAGATCGAGGCCAGCACCGATGCTCTGGCCAAGGGCACCGAGGCCTTTGCCGCCGAGCGCATGAACCGTGGCATCCGCCAGGCCCTGGCTGGCAAGAACGTGCAATCCATTTAACCGACTACAGCAAGAAGAACCACATTCCCATGCCTATCATCAAAATCCTGCCCCATGCCGAATACTGTCCCCAAGGCGCCGAGATCAAGGCGCCCACCGGAACGTCGATCTGCGAGGCGCTGCTGGACAATGGCATCAACATCGAACACGCCTGCGACATGAGCCGGGCCTGCACCACCTGCCACGTGATCGTGCGCCAGGGTTTCGACTCCATGGACCCTTCCGAGGAGGAAGAGGACGATCTGCTCGACCGCGCCTGGGGCCTGGAGCCGCAGTCGCGCCTGTCCTGCCAGGCCATTTTGGCGCGCGAGGATGTGACCGTGGAGATCCCCAAGTACTCGATCAACCACGCCAAGGAAAACCACTGAGCGTGGGCCGGGCCGGGCGCGCAGGTGCGACCGGCTTTTACAATCGGTGTTTTGAGTCGAGGAAGCTGTAGATGTCGCGCCAAATTGTTCTGGATACGGAAACCACGGGTCTGTCAGTCGTTGATGGTGACCGTGTCATTGAGCTCGGCTGCGTCGAGCTGCTCAACCGCAAGCTCACCGGCAACAACCTGCACCTGTACTTCAATGCCGACCGGGAAAGCCATGAAGACGCGCTGCGCGTGCACGGCATCACCAGCGAGTTTCTGGCCGACAAGCCGCGTTTCCACGAGAAAGCCGAAGAGATCCGCGCCTACCTCGAAGGCGCTGAGCTGATCATCCACAATGCGCCATTCGACATGGGCTTCCTGAACAAGGAGTTCGAACGGGTGGGCATGCCGCCTCTGGTCAGCATGGTGAGCGGTGTGCTCGATTCGCTCTTGATGGCGCGCGACCTGTTCCCGGGCAAGCGCAACTCGCTCGATGCGCTGTGCGACCGCCTGGAAGTGGACAATTCCGGCCGCGACCTGCATGGCGCCTTGCTCGATGCCGAGCTGCTCGCTGACGTCTACATCAACATGACGCGCGGCCAGGAGCAGCTGCTGTCGTCCGACAGCATGGCGTCGAACAGCAAGTCCAACGCGGCGATGGTGGTCAAGAAAGTGGATTTTGCGCAGTTCGATCTGCCGGTGATCCAGCCGTCGGACGCGGAGCTCGCTGCCCATGACGAGGTGCTGACGCAGCTGGACAAATCCAGCGGCGGCAAAACTATTTGGAGAAAATTGGCCTAATTCTCACAGCCAGCAAATATTTGCTGTCATAATAGAGGGCTTGACGGCGAGAGATTTTGGGTGATTAGCTCAGCGGTAGAGCACTGCCTTCACACGGCAGGGGTCACATGTTCGATCCATGTATCACCCACCAATCCATCGTCGTTGCGGTATGTCCCTTGGGGCATGCTTGGGGTGATTAGCTCAGCGGTAGAGCACTGCCTTCACACGGCAGGGGTCACATGTTCGATCCATGTATCACCCACCACAATTTAGATTCGGTAGGCCTCTTTGGGGCGTGCCTGGGGTGATTAGCTCAGCGGTAGAGCACTGCCTTCACACGGCAGGGGTCACATGTTCGATCCATGTATCACCCACCAAACAACAAGCCTCTTGAATGTGATGTTCAAGAGGTTTTTTGTTTTTGCGCGCTTGTGCATGCGCTGCGCAGGCTGCAGCGCAGTCCACCACGCCGTTCATGTATCGGGCCTGTCGCTGCCAGGTAAATCCCGCCCCGGTGCTGCACCGCTGGGCCACAAAGGCCTAGGATGGCAGGTCTTGGGACTACCACGGTACCGATATGACCGCTCGCACACTCGCTTTTGGTGTTGGCCTGGCCGCCTTGCTGGCTGGCAGTGGCTGGGCAGCTTCAAGCCCGCCATCCACCCCAGCATCGGCGCCACAGACCTGTACCGAACAGGCTTCAGACGCCTGTTACCAAGGCTTTGCGCTGCCAGGCCAGGCCGGGCGCATGCATTTCTATGCCTCGCAAGCGCCGCAAGCCGAAAATGCCGATGGATCTGGCGGGCCGCAAACGGCGCTCTTGATCATGCATGGGCACCCGCGCGATGCCAACCGCAGCTTCAATGCCGCGCTGGATGCCGCACGCAGGGCAGGGCGCTTGGACAAGACCCTGGTCATTGCGCCGCTCTACCAGGTGGCCAGCGACAAGGCCGAGCGCTGCCGCACCAAGGGCACGCCTGCGCCGGAGCCGGGTGATGCGCTGTGGACCTGCGGCAGCTGGCTGGCCGGGCAAAACTCCCAGGCCGGTGCTGGCAGGACCCCGATCAACGCGATTGCCGCGCTCGATGCCTTGGTTGCCCATATCCACCAGCGCTGGCCCAGCGTGCGCCACATCACCTTAGCGGGCTTTTCTGCCGGTGGGCAGATGCTCCAGCGCAGCATCGGCTTTGCCCAGCAGCCGCCTGCCGCTGTATCGCTGCGCTATGTCGTCGCCGACCCCGGCACCTGGCTGTATTTCGATCCACCGCGCCCGCAGCCCCAGCGCGCGGGCCGCGATGTGGACTGGGCTGCCTGCAGCGATGGTGGTTGCGACTACCGCATGCAACTGCCTCAAGAGGCATCCTGCCCGGGCTACCACGACTGGAAATACGGCACGCAGGCGCTGCCGTCCAACCTGAGGTCCACCGCTGCGCAGGCGCGCGAGCGCTACCGCCAGGCGGATATTCACTATCTGGAAGGCGCCCTCGACAACCATGCCGGCAAGGGCACGAGCTATGGCGCGCTCGATAAATCCTGCGCCGCCATGCTGCAAGGGCCGTTTCGCCGCCAGCGAGGGGAGGGCTATGCCGCCTATGTGGCCCAGGTGCTGCAGCCAGCGCGCCCGCAGCCGCTGTCCATCGTGCCGGGCTGCGCCCATGATGTCGCCTGTGTGCTGCCCTCTGATGCAGCGCGGCCGGCCTTGTTTGGCAACCTGCCTTGATGGCGCGCAGTGCGGCCCTGCCCAGGCGCGTGGAGCGCTTTAGCGTGCGGATGAGGGGGCGGGCTGGGTCGCAGGCAACGCGCCGGGAGCTGCGGCGGCGGGCGCCGTGCTGGTCAGCATGCTGCGGTCCAGCACCTCGATATCGTTCAGCGCCAAGGTGCCGGCCGCCTGCTTGAGCTTGAGCTGGCCGAGCAAGGTGTTGTAGCGGGCAAGGGCCAGGTCGCGCTTGGTCTGGTAGAGCTGGCTTTGGGCATTGAGCACATCGATATTGATGCGCACACCCACCTGGTAGCCGGTCAGGTTGGCATCGAGCGCGAGCTGGCTCGATGCCTCGGCGGCTTCCAATGCCTTGACTTGGCTGGCGTTGGACTGCAGGCCAAAGAAGGCGCTGCGCACGTTCTGCGCTACGGTGCGGCGGGCATTGTCCAGGTCAGCCTCGGCCTTGCTCTCCAGTGCCAGCGTTTCCTTGACCCGGTTCTGCACGGAAAAACCGGCAAACAGCGGCACATTGAGCACCACGCCGACGGTCGCCTGGTTGGCGTTGTAGCCATGGGTGGGCATGGTGATGCTGCCCTTGGGGTAGAGCTGGCGGCCCACGGTGGCCTGCAGGTCCACGGTGGGCAGGTGGCCGGTTTCGGCCTTCTTGGTGTCCAGCCGGGCATTGTTGGTAGCCAGCTGGGCAATGCGGATCTGGGGTTGCTCGCTCTGGGCCTGGTCCACCCACATCAGCACATTGTCGGGCGTGGTCGCCGGCAGCAGCACCGGCTGCTTCAGCGGCCAGGGCTGGTTGCCGGGTGTGCCCACGGCGTTGTCCAGCGCAAGGCGTTTGACGGTCAGGTCATTCTCGGCGGCGATCTCCTGCGCGCGCACCAGGTCAAAACGGGCCTCGGCTTCGCGCGAATCGGTGATGGTGGCCGTGCCCACATCAAAGTTGCGCTTGGCAGCGGCCAGCTGCTCTTTGACGGCAGCCTTTTGGGCCTGCACAAACACCATGCTGTCCTGCGCGGCCAGCACATCGAAGTAGGCCTGGGCCACCCGCACCAGCAAATCCTGGCTCGCGGCATCGAGCTGCAGCCGGGCGATATCGCCGCCCAATTTGCCTTGTTCCAGCGCAATGCGGTTGGCCGGGCGGTAGAGCGGCTGGCTGGCCGTGATGCCGATCTGGTGGTCGGGGCCGTTCAGGTGCAGCTCGGGGTTGTTGATGGCCGTGTGGCTGTACTGCGACTGCGCCTGCAGGCCCACCTGGGGCAGCAAACCGGCGCGTGCCTGCTCGCCCCGGGAAATGGCCGCATCCAGGTTGGCGCGGGCCGATTGCCACTGCGCGTCATAGCCGCTGGCCTGCTCCACCATCTGCATCAGGCTCTGGGCCTGGGCCGGCCACTGGGCCAGGCCCAGCAGCAGCGCAGCAGCTGCGGCGCAGGTTGTTCTCAGACGAGGCAGGGCAGGGGCTTGGCGCATGGTGCAGAAGGGGGTGGTACAAGGGGAGGCGCGGCCAGGGCAGAGGCCGATGCCGCGCCGCAAACGGCGCGGGCCGCAGGTCAGTAGCGCGGCACCGAGGGGTCGCGCTCAGCCGTCCAGAGGTCGATGCCGCCGGTCAGGTTGCTGATCTGGCTGTAGCCCTGGCGCTCCAGGAACACGGCAACCTGCATGCTGCGCATGCCGTGGTGGCAGAGGCAGGCGATGGGGCGGTCTTCATCGAGCAGGTTGAGCGACGCGGGAATCTGCTGCATCGGGATATTCAGCAGCTCAAAACCTTCGGGCTTGACCGAGGCAGTCTGCAGCTCCCAGGGCTCGCGCACATCCAGCACCAGGGGGTTCTGGTCAGCATGCTGGGCCAGCCATTCATTGAGTTGCGCGGGGCGGATTTGCTCCATACATCACTTTCTGCAGCGCAGCCGGCCCCCAGGCCGCCGCGCTGCGGGGGTCATCAGAACTTGAAGCGGGGTGCCTCGGCAAAGCCCTTGAGGCGTGCCACCACGGTGTCCCAAGGCTGGCTGATCGTCAGCTTGCCTTGCGTGCGGGTGTAGACGGTGGTGCGCATCATCGGCTCGGTGCCCACAAAAGCGATCAGACGGCCGCCTTCCTTGAGCTTGTCGAGCAGCGCCGCTGGCACTTCGTAGACCGAGCCGCTCAGCACGATCACGTCATAGCTGCCGCCGATGGCCTGGGCGTTGGAGCCGTCTTCCAGCACCACATCGACATTCTTGATCTGGGCGCGGTGCAGGTTGGCGCGGGCCAGCTCGACCAGCGCAGGCTCGATCTCCAGCGAGGTGACCTGCTTGGCCAGGCGCGACATGAGCGCGGCCATGTAGCCCGAGCCGGTGCCGATTTCCAGCACGTTTTCATGGGCTTGCAGCTTCAGATCCTGCAGCACGCGTGCTTCGACGCGGGGAGGCAGCATGCAGTGGCCATTGGCAACGGCTTCTTCGCCGTCATCGCCCAGCAGTGGCAGCTGGATGTCCATGAACGCCATGTCCTGCAGGCCATCGGGTACAAATTCTTCACGGCGCAGCGTGCCGATCAGCGCCAGCACCTGTTCGTCGCCCAGGCTCCAGGGGCGAACCTGCTGCTCGACCATGTTGTAGCGTGCTGCGCGGTATTTATCATCCGTGCTGGGGGACATGTTCAGTGGCAAACTCATTGCAGACTCCGGTTGGCTTGTTGGGGGTGGGGCAAGAAAAAACCCCTTATTTTAGGCCGCTTAGGGTTCCATAGCGGGACGCCGCCACTTTTGGGCGGCCCATTTCGCAAAATCATCGAGGTAGCAGTACACCACGGGCACCACCACCAGGGTCAACAGCGACGAGGTGATCACCCCGCCAATCACCGCCTGGCCCAGTGGCGCGCGCTGCTCGGCCCCTTCGCTCATCGCAAAGGCCAGCGGCACCATGCCAAACACCATGGCCAGGGTGGTCATCAAGATGGGGCGCAGCCGCACCTGGGCGGCCAGCAGCAGTGCCTGCTCACGGGGCAGGCCGGGCACCATCTGGCCGTCTTCGCCAGGCTGGGGCTGGCGGGCGCGTATCGCAAAGTCCACCAGCAAGATCGCATTCTTGGTGACCAGGCCCATCAGCAAGATGACGCCGATGATGGAGAACATCGACAAGGTGGTGCCAAACATCATCAAGGTGAGCACCACGCCAATCAAGGTCAGTGGCAGCGAGGTCATCAGCGCCAGCGGCTGCAAGAAGCTGCGGAACTGGCTGGCCAGAATCATGTAGATAAAGATCACCGCCAAGGCCAGTGCCGACAGCGCGTAGCCAAAGGACTCCTGCATGTTCTTGGTGCTGCCGGCAAATTCATAGCGGTAGCCGGGCGGGAAGGTGGTCTGCGCCAGCACCGCGCGGATATCGGCGGCCACTTCGCCGGCGCTGCGCTGGTTGGCGTTGGCATTGAAGGCGACTTCGCGGTTCATCGCCCGGCGGTTGATGCGGTTGGGGCCGGTGGTTTCGGTCAAGGTGGCCAGCTGGCTCAGGCGCACCGTATGGGGCTGGCCATTGGCGCCCATGGCGGTGAGTGGCAGCTGGGCCAGCATCTGCGGGTTTTCGCGCGCCTCGGGCGCCAGGCGCACCCGCACGTCATAGGTCTGGTTGTCGCCCGCGCGCCAGTTGCCCACCGTGTCGCCTTCGACCAGGGTGCGCAATGCGGTGGCCACCTGGCCCATCGGCAGGCCCAGGTCGGACGCGGCATCGCGGTTGAACTGCAGCTGCACGATGGGCTCGCGCTCCAGCACGCTGCTGTCCAGGTCCACCAGGCCGGGGATATGCTGCAGGCGCTCGCTCACCTGGCGTGCCAGACGTTCCAGCTCCTGCAGATCCGGGCCTTGCAGCGAGAACTCCACCTGCTTTTGGCCGCCCACCGCTTCGAGCAGGCCCACGTGCGTCACCTGGATGCCGGCGATCTGGTTGAGCTCCGCGCGCAGGCTGGCCGATATCTGCTGCACATCCTGGCTGCGTTCGCTGCGGTCCACCAGGCGCACATACATGCTGGCGTAGTTCTTGCCGTTGGCATTGCCGGTGTTGATCGTCGTCAGCGTGTAGCGCACGGCCGGGTTGCGGCGCACGACGTCCTCGACCTGGCGGGCGCGGGCCTCGGTCGCTTCGACCGACGCGCCCACCGGCACATTGAAGCGGATCTGGGTCTCGGAGAAATCGGCGCGCGGCACAAACTCGGTGCCCAGCAGTGGCAGCAGCAGCAGGCTGAGGATAAAGATCGCCAGCGCCACCAGCAGGCTGGTCAAGCGGTGGCGCAGCGCCCAGGCCAGCAGGCGCTGGTAGCCGGCGCTCAGCTGCTCGGTGGCGGCCTCAAAGCCAGCCAGCGCCCGGTCGAGCGCCCGTGCAAGCCCGTTGCGTGCGGGCTTGCCGCCCTTGTGCACGCTGGGGTCATGCCAGACGCTGGAGAGCATCGGGTCCAAGGTAAAGCTGACAAACATCGACAGCAGCACGGCGACCACAATGGTCAGGCCAAACTCATGGAAGAACTTGCCGATGATGCCGCCCATAAAACCAATGGGCAGAAACACCGCGACGATCGACAAGGTGGTGGCCAGCACGGCCAGGCCAATCTCCTGCGTGCCTTCCAGCGCCGCGCGGTAGGCGGATTTGCCCATCTGCAGGTGGCGCACGATGTTCTCCCGCACGACGATGGCGTCATCGATCAGCAGGCCCACGCACAGCGACAAGGCCATCAGGGTCACCATATTGATGGTGAAACCAAAGGCATACATGAAAAAGAAGGTGCCGATGATGGAGATCGGCAGGGTCAGGCCGGTGATGACCGTCGAGCGCCAGGAGTGCAGGAACAGAAACACGATCAGCACGGTGAGCACCGCCCCCTCGACCAGGGTCTGGCGCACGTTGTCGACGGCCACGCGGATCGGGCGCGAGGCATCGGCAATCGGCTCCAGCCGCAGGCCCGGCGGCAGCTCGGGCGTGATCTCGGCCACTGCGCGGCGCAGGCCGTCCACCACCTCGATGGTGTTTTCCTCCTGCGATTTCTGGATCGACAGCAGCAGGGTGCGCGTGCCGTTGTACAAGGCCAGGTTCTTCAGCTCCTGCGCGCCATCCTGCACGCGCGCTACCTGGTGCAGGTAGATGGGCGCGCCATTGCGGCGGGCCACGATGATCTGGTTGAAGTCCTCGGGCCGCTTCATGCGCGAGTCGATCTGCACCAGCCGGTCCTGCTCGCGCGAGCGCACCGAGCCCAGCGGCAGATCCTGGTTCTCGCGGCGCACGGCATCGGCCACTTCGCTCGCCGAGATGGACAGCGCCTCCATCTGCTGCGGGTTCAGGTAGACATTGATCTCGCGTGGCGTGCCACCCACCAGGCTCACGGCCCCCACGCCGCGTACATTCTCGAGGCGCTTCTTGAGCACCTGGTCGGCCCAGGAGGTCATCGCAATCGCGCTGGGCGGCGTGCCTCGGCTCGGGTCAGGCAGCAGGGCTAACGACCAGACGGCGGCGTCTGCCGGGTCAAAGCGGATCACGCGCGGGTCTTTGACCTCGTCGCGCAGCAAGGGGCGCACGGCAGCGATCTTCTCGCGCACATCCTCAGCCGCGCGGCGCCCGTCCACATAGATCTGGAACTCCATGATGATGACGGCCGTGCCCTCGTAGCTGCGCGAGGTGAGGGCGCTGATGCCGGCCACGGCGTTGACCGCTTCCTCGATCTTCTTGGTGACTTCGCTCTCGACAATCTCCGGCGCGGCGCCGGGGTAGTCCACCGTGATGACGACCACCGGGAAATCGATATTCGGGAACTGGTCGACCTTGAGGCGCTGCAGTGAGAACAGGCCCAGCACCACCAGTGCGGCCATTATCATCGTGGCCAGCACCGGGTTGTTCAGGCTGAGGCGGGTGAACCACATGGATCAGGACGCGGGCGATGCGGCTTTGGCGGGTGCGGCCTCGGGCGCCAAGCGGACGGGCGTGGCCTCGCGCAGCTGGCCAACCTGGCCGCCGAGAATGCGCTGGCCGGCCTGCAGACCCTGGCGGATGGCCACCCAGGTCTTGCCCTGGAGTTGGCTGCGCGCGCCCAGCACCACGGGCTGGTGCTGTACCCGCAGAGTATCGCCTGGTTCGCCCGATCCGGCGTTTGGGCTCAGCAACTGCACATAAGGCTCGGGCTTGTCGGTGCGCACGGCGGCCAGCGGCACGGCAAGCGTCTGCAGCTCGCCGGTGGCCAGTTGTCCCTGCAGGTACAGCCCCTGGCGCAGCGCAGGTGCGGCAGCGCCTGCGGATGCCGCTGGCGGCGCAATACGCAAATACACCGTCACGCTGCGGCTGTTGGCATCGGCCTGCGGGTTGATGCGCACCACCTCTGCGATGACGGTCTGGCCGCTGCCGTCAACCTGCAATTGCGCCGTCTGGCCCAGACGCAGCTGCAGCGAATCGGCCGCCGGCATCTGGGCCTGCAGCTCCAATTCACGCAGGTCGACAATCTCCAGCACATTGGCGTCCGGCCCGACCTTTTCGCCATTGCTGACCCATTTGCGGGCCACCTGGCCCTGGATCGGGCTGCGCAGCACGGTGTCGCTCAGGTTTTTGCGTAGCACATCGGCGGCCGAGCGTGCCGCCTGGTAATTGGCCTGTGCGGCCTGCCATTGCGACTGCGACGACTCCAAAGCGGTGGCCGAGATAAAGCCCTGGTTGGCCAAGGCGCGGTTGTTGTCGTACTGGCGCTGCTGAATATCTTGCTGCGCGCGCGCCGCATCGGCCTGTTGCTGGGCCTGGGCCAGGCGGGCCTGGCTCTCGGTGCTGTCGACCCGGGCGACCACCTGGCCGGCCTGCACCGGGTCGCCCTCGCGCAGTTGCAGCTGCTGCAGCTCGCCGGCAATGCGGGCCTTGATGATGGCGGTGTGCACCGCCTGCACCGTGCCGCTGATGGGCAGGCTCAGCACCAGGGTCTGCGGCGCCACGGTGATCGCGTCGCTGGCGGCCAGCTGGTAGACCGCCTGCGCCTTGGCCTGCTCGGCCTGGGCGAGGGCTTGCTGGCGCTGCTGCTGGGTTTGGAGGCCACGCCACAGCCCGCTGGTGAGCAGGGCGATGACAACGGCGGCCGCCAGCCAGGGCAGTACGCGCTTCATGTTGCGCCACCCTGGCGTCGGCAGCCCAGGCCATGCATCAGTGCATCGGCCTGCATCTGCAAAAAGCGGGGCACATCAAAATCCGGGTTGGGCAGGCAAAAGCCGCCGGTGCTTTTGACGCTGGCGCAAAAGATCAGCGGGGCCAGCACCAGGGTCACGCCATAGTCCAGGTCCAGCGGGGCGAGCTCACCGCGCTCCATGCCCCGGCGCAGCACGCGCTCGATCAGGCGGTTGCCGGGCA
This sequence comes from Comamonas sp. MYb21, assembly GCF_037479395.1. NCBI lineage: Bacteria > Pseudomonadati > Pseudomonadota > Betaproteobacteria > Burkholderiales > Comamonadaceae > Comamonas > Comamonas sp. MYb21. The sequence continues at coordinate 95,568 of NZ_JBBGZC010000012.1, forward strand.
GCACCACTTCCTGGCGGTAGAAGGCCGCGATCTCGGGAAAGTTGTGCGCCTCGGCCATCACCAGGTGCGGCAGGCCGCAGGCCTTGGTCGAGCCAATGCGCTGCCACCAGACCTCGTAGCAGTAGTGGATCAGGGTGGCAGTGTCGTGCTGGTAGCTGTCGAGCTCCAGATCCCACTCGGCAAAGCGGCTGCTGAGCACATGGCGCACCACGGCCTCGAACAGCTCTTGTTTGCTCGGAAAATACAAAAACAGCGTGCCCTTGGAGACGCCGGCCTGCCGGGCCACTTCTTCGACCTTGGTGGCCGAATAGCCTTTGCTGACAAACAGGTCCAGCGCCGCATCCAGCAGCTCGCCGGGCCGGGCCTCTTTGCGGCGGCTGCGGCGGGGCGCAGGCGTAGCCAAAGCAGGGGGGGGAGGCGGGGTGGACACGGTGGGCAGCGCAATTTAACAGTTAATGACCAGTGGGTTAGTAATGTAGGCGGCTGCCCGCGACAAGTCAAGCACAACGTGGTGATACAAATAGAGAACGCATTGGCATATGGCTGTCTTTTTCTCTGTTAAAAATGAAACCAGCCAGCGGCAGTTTTTGCGCGCCTGCCCCTGAATGTTTGGCCCTTTTGTTGCCGGAGTCATGATGTCAAATGAAGCCCAGTCCCCCGTGGAAAAAATCTATCTCGCCGGTGGTTGTTTTTGGTGCACCGAGGCCGTGTTCGGGCGGGTGCGTGGCGTTGTCAAGGTCGTCAGCGGCTATGCCAATGGCCAGATCGCCAATCCCACGTACGAGCAGGTCTGCACGGGAACGACGGGCCATGCCGAATGCGTGGAGCTGACTTTCGAGCCGCAGGTGCTGCCGCTGGACAAGGTGCTGCATATCTTCTTTGCGACGCATGACCCGACCACGCTCAATCGCCAGGGCAACGATGTGGGCCCGCAGTACCGCAGCGGCATCTACACCACGACGCCCGAGCAGCTGGCCCAGGCCCAAGCCTTTGTCGACAAGCTCAATGCCTCCGGCCAGATGGGCGCGCCGGTGGTCACCGAGGTGGAGCCGCTGCAGCATTTCTGGAACGCCGAGGCCTACCACCAAGACTATTTCGACAACAACCCGCGCCAACCCTATTGCACCTATGTGGTGGCGCCCAAGGTCGACAAGCTGGAAACCCGCTTTGCAGACTGGTTGAAGTAGGGCCACCTGGCTGCCGGGCGCGGGCGATGGGCATAATGCAACACAATTGCATCAAAGCCATTGCTCCCAGCCACCGATGTCCGCCCGCACTCCATCCCCCGCCACTGCCGCTTTGAGCGTGCAGTCCCTGCCGCCCGGCATGCGTGCCACGCGCGCCACCAAGGCCTTGCTGGCTCTGGTCGGCAGCCAGCCGGGCATGCAGTGGTCCGTGGCCGAGGTGCAGGCCCGGCTGCAGAAGATGGGCGTCGACGTCAACCGGGTCACCAGCTACCGCCTGCTCGACCGCCTGGCCGCTGCCGGCAAGCTGGTCAAAAGTGTGGATGCCGAGCGCCTGACGCGCTATGCGCTGCGCGCCGATGCGCAGGAGCCGCTGCAGGTGCGCTATGAATGCACCGACTGCCATTCGGTGCAAAGCCTGGAGGAGCGTGCCGGCGACGCTGCCACGGCCCAGGTCAACCAGGCGATGGCGCAGTACCTGCAGGTGCTGCAGGAGCAGGGCCTGGCGCCGGAGCAGACCGAGCTGCGCCTGCAGGGCCTGTGCGCCGACTGCAAGCACGACCCCAAAAAATCCTGATCTCCGCTCAGGCCCGCTTGCGGCCAATAAGCCCCGTTGACAGCATGGTGCCGCCAATCACGACGGCGCCGCAGCCCAGCATCCAGGCGGTGATGGGTTCTGCCAAAAACCAGTTGCCATAGACCAGCGCAAACACTGGCGCCAAAAAGGTGACCGCAATCGCGCGGCTGGGGCCGGCCGTCTGGATGATGTGGAAATACAGGATATAGGCCACGCTGGTGCACAGCAGCGCCAGGGCCGCGACGGCCAACCACGAGCCCCAGGACGGCGTCTGGCTGGGCCACATCACAATCGTCGGGATCAGCAGGCAGAGGCTGGCGCCGACCATGCTGCCGGTGGCAGTGGCCAGGGGCGGCACGCCCACCAGGTAGCGCTTGGCGAAACTGGCAGCCACGCCATAGCTCAGTGATGCACAGAGGCAGGCGGCGATCGCGGCATAGGCGCTCCAGCTGGCCGCGCCTGCGGTGGCGGGCTTGTCATGCAGCGCGAGCAGGGCCACGCCCGTAAAGCCGATCAGCAGGCCGGTGACGCGCAGGCCGGTGATGCGGTCGCCCAGCCAGAGCCAGGCCACCAAGGCGCCAAACAGCGGGGCGCAGGCATTGAGCACCGAGGCCATGCCCGTGGGCATATAGACCACCGCATAGGCGAACAGCGAGAAAGGAATGGCCGAATTGATGATGCCCGAGAACAGCACCGGCTTCCAGTGCTGGCGCAGCGCGGGCCATTCGCCGCGCAGCAGCATCAGCGGTAGCAAAAACAGCGCAGCCAGGATGACGCGCAAGCCGGCCGTGGGCACCGCGCCAAACTGCGAGGCGCCCAGGCGCATGAACAGAAAGGACGCGCCCCAGAGCACCGCCAGCAGCACAAAGGGGGGTAGCCAGCGGCTGGCGCTCGGCGCAGCCGAGGCAAGGGTGGGGCTAGGGACAGACGCAGCAGCAGAGGATGGGGTGGGGCGCATAGGATCTCGCAAGGGCAGACAGCATGCTAGCGGGCACCGTGCTTGCCATTGGTGACATTCTTGCGGTGTATTGATGCGCGCCGTGCAAGGAGCCGTGAAAGCGCAGCGTCGGCGCGGCAAACCCGCGTCTGGCTGGGTCCCATTGTGCGTCTGGCAGCGCGGCGCCCTGGTCGCCATATGGACAACTGGCCGGCCATCGCCTCGAGCGTGCCTACAATAGCTGTCTCGCAGCAAAGGCGCGGCTTCTGACAGAGGCCGTTTTTCATGCCTGTTTTGCGCCAACAACAAGGTGAGTTCTGTGCCGATTTCTTCTGCAATCTTCAAAGCCTATGACATCCGCGGCGTTGTGCCGAGCACGCTCAACGAGAGCGTGGCACTGAAGCTGGGCCGGGCCTTTGGCCAGCAGGCGATTGCCGCTGGCGAGCTGGTGGTCGCCGTGGGGCGTGATGGACGCCTGTCAGGCGATGCGCTCAGCCGCGCGCTGATGCAAGGCCTGGTGGAAGCCGGTATCGAGGTCATCGATGTGGGGCGCGTGACCACGCCGATGCTGTACTTTGCCGCCAGCACCTTGTGCCACAGCGGCATCCAGGTGACCGGAAGCCACAACCCCAAGGACTACAACGGCTTCAAAATGGTGCTGGCCGGCCGCGCCATCTATGGCGAAGAGATCCAGAAACTGCGCCAGATCATGGAGAAGGAATGCTGGCGCTTCCAGGGTGGCGGCAAGCTGCGCCAGGCCGATGTGACGGCCGCCTATGTCGAGCGCATCGTCTCGGACATCAAGCTGGCGCGCCCGATGAAGATCGTCGTGGACAGTGGCAACGGCATTGCCGGTGCCACCGCGCCGGGCATCTTCCGCGCGCTGGGCTGCGAGGTGACCGAGCTGTTCTCCGAGGTCGATGGCAACTTCCCCAACCACCATCCCGACCCCAGCAAGCCCGAGAACCTGCGTGACCTGATCGAGTCACTGCAGACCGGTGATGCGGAACTGGGCCTGGCGTTTGATGGCGATGGCGACCGCCTGGGCATCGTGACCAAGGATGGGCAGAATATTTTCCCCGATCGCCAGATGATGCTGTTTGCCCAGGACGTGCTATCGCGCGTGCCCGGTGGTGAGATTGTCTATGACGTCAAGTGCTCGCAGCGCCTGGCGCCGGCCATTGAGGCGGCCGGCGGCAAACCGGTGATGTACAAGACCGGGCATTCGCTCATCAAGGCGCGCATGCGCGAGACCAATGCGCCCTTGGGCGGCGAGATGAGCGGCCATATCTTCTTCAAGGAGCGCTGGTACGGCTTTGATGACGGTACCTACGCCGGCTGCCGCCTGCTGGAGATTCTGAGCAAGGCCCAGAACCCTTGCGCGCTGCTGCATGCGCTGCCCAGCAGCTACAGCACGCCTGAGCTCAATGTGGAATGCCAGGAGGGCGAGCCGCACAAGCTGAGCGCCCAGCTCCAGGAGATGGCGGCCGATGTGTTCAGTGCGCCGGCCCAGATCAACACCATTGATGGCCTGCGCGTGGACTGGCCCGATGGTTTTGGCCTGATCCGTGCCAGCAACACCACGCCCGTGCTGGTGCTGCGCTTTGAAGGCCATACCCAGGCAGCGCTGCACCGCATCCAGAACGAGATGAAGGCGCTGCTGCTCAAGGTCAAGCCCGATGCCGTCATTGGCAGTGCGTCGCACTAAGGCGCGGCCGCATCCATGGGTCTGAGCCTGACGCTCTACGGCTGGGTCGCAAGGCTTGCCCGCCCGCTGGTGCGGCGCAAGCTGGCGCGCCGCGCGGTGCAGGAGCCCGGCTACGCCCAGATGGTGGAGCAGCGCTTTGGCGATTACGGCGACCTGCCGCGCTACCAGGCCGTGCCTGAGATGCCGCTGGTCTGGATCCATGCGGTATCGCTGGGCGAGACGCGGGCGGCTGCCATCTTGCTGCGCGAGCTGCGGCTGCAGATACCGGCCTTGCGCCTGCTTTTGACCAATGGCACGGCCACCGGCCGTGAAGAGGGGCAAAAGCTGCTGCTGCCTGGCGATATCCAGGTCTGGCAGCCCTGGGATGACCGTGCCAGTGTCAGCGCCTTTTTGCGCCATTTCCGCCCCACCATCGGCATCCTCATGGAGACGGAGATGTGGCCGGGGCTGGCCGCTGGCTGCCAGCGCGAACATGTACCGCTGGTGCTGGCCAATGCCCGACTCAATGAGAAATCGCTGCGCGGCGCCCAGCGCCTGGCTTGGCTCGCGCGCCCGGCCTACCGCAGCCTGCGCTCGGTGATCGCGCAGACCGAGGCCGATGCCGGCCGGCTGCGCGCCGCTGGCGCCGAGGTGACTGCGGTGCTGGGCAATCTTAAATTCGATGTCGAGCCCGATGCGGCGCAACTGGCCCAGGGCCAGGCCTGGCACCAGGCGGCGGGCAAACCGGTGGTGATGCTGGCCAGCAGCCGTGAGGGCGAAGAGGCCTTGTGGTTAGAGGCACTGGCGCAGCTGCGCGGCAGCGACCCGCAAGCCGCCGCAAGCGTGCAATGGCTGCTGGTGCCGCGCCACCCGCAGCGTTTTGACGAGATTGTGCAGCTGCTGCAGGGCGCCGGTTTGCAGGTATCGCGCCGCAGCCAGTGGCAGAGCGGGCCCGAGCCCGCCGATGTCTGGCTGGGCGACAGCATGGGCGAGATGCAGCTGTACTACGGACTGGCCGATGTGGCCTTGCTGGGCGGCAGCTTTGCGCCGCTGGGCGGCCAGAACCTGATTGAGGCGGCCGCTTGCGGCTGCCCGGTCGTCATGGGGCCGCATACCTTCAATTTTGCGCAGGCGGCGGACAGCAGCGTGCAGGCCGGTGCCAGCTTGCGCGTGCCAGGCATGGACGAGGGCCTGCAGCAGGCCGTGGCCATTGCCAGTGATACGAGCCGCCACAGCCGCATGCGCCGCGCGGCACTGCAGTTCGCCCAGGCGCACCGGGGCGCAGCGAAGACCACCGCGCAGCTGGTGGCCGCGGTGTTGGAGTCGACAGACGGCTTTGTCAATTCCAGCTTTGAGGCCTCGCTGTTTGACGAGGATTCCGTCTAAACCTTTTTCGGGCTGGCGTTCATGCCTTGGGGCGGGTGGCAAAGGCCAGCACAAAGCTCAGCGCCAGGGTTGGCAAGGCCGATCCCGCTTGCGGCGCCCAGGCGGCCAGGCCGTGGTAGAGCGCGATGCCGCCCAGCCACAGGGCCAGCGGCAGCAGGTGCACGCCGGCCTGCGTGCGGGCGGGCTGGTAACCGCCCCAGGACAGCCGGCCCAAAATCACGCCAAACAGCGGCACAAAGACGGAACTCAGGATCAGCAAAAAGGGCTCGAGGCTGTGCATCGGCAGCACCATGGCGAGCGCCGTGCTGCACACCGCCATCGCAATGCCCCAGCCGCGCACACCCCAGCGCGGCAGCAGGCTGTGGGCCGATACCGCGCCCGAGTAGGCATCGCCATAGGCATTGTCCACTTCGTCCAGCAGCACCAGTGATAGTGCGATCAAACCGCCCTGGGCCAGCAGCAAGGCGGCGACCAGGTCGGTGCTGGGCAGCACCAGAGCCACCAGCACGCCCAGTGCATAGCACCAGATATTGGCAATGCCAAAACCAATCCAGGTGCCGGCCATGGCGCTGCGGCCATTGCGCCCGTAGCGGGCATAGTCGGCCACCAGCGGCAGCCAGGAGATGGGCATGGCCACCACCAGGTCGAGCGCGGGCATCACGCCCATGCCGCCCGCTCCTGGCCGGCTCCACAACGCAGGCAGGCCTTGCTGCAAGGCCATGCCGACAAACTGCCAGCTCAGCCACAGCAGCGACAGCACCACCAGCGGCAGCGCGACGCGCGCGATCAGCTGGCGCACCAGCCGCACCATGGAGCCCGTCATCAGTGCCACCAGCAGGCCACCCCAGAGCAAGGTGGCCAGCCAGGGCCAGTACGCGGCCTGCATGCCACCGGCCTGGCGGCCAATGGCCACGGTCGATTCGCGCATCACCACCAGCTCGAACGCGCCCCAGCCCAGCAGCTGCACGATATTGAGCAGCACCGGCAGCTTGGCAAAGTGGCGGCCATAGACATGGTGGATCAGTCCGGCGCTCGACAGCCCCGTGTCGCAGCCGATCTTGCCCACCCAGGCGAGCAGACCCGCCCCCACGACCGAGCCGCCCACAATGGCCATCAGTGCCTCAGACGTGGACAGCGCTGGCATCAAATAGGCACCCACCTGCATCACCAGCAGGCCCACGCCCAGGCTGAACCACAGCGAGGCCAGATGCCAGCCGTTGAAAACACGCTCCTCTTGAGCGACGGGATGGAGGGCGAAGTTGGAGGCGGAAGAAGCGTTGGCGGTCATGGCCTGTTATTGTTTGAAGTGCTTGTAGTTAGGTTGCAGTGCAAGGCAGTCCGGGCGCCTGCAAGTGCGGCTATTGTGCCCAGCCTTCATGCCCCTAAAGAGATGACTACAATCGCCTGCGAGATGACGATACAGACGGACCCTTCTACCTGGATGCGCGACGGCGTGAGCCCCAGCTGCGTGGTGCTGCCCTCGCGCGGAGAGGGCCTGCTGCTGGACTTTCTGGCCCAGCGCCTGCCGCTGGTCAGCGCTGCGCAGTGGCTCGAACGCCTGCAGGCGGGCGATGTGGTCGATGGCGCACGCCAGACCTTGGGGCCGGCGCAGGTCTATGTGCCCGGCATGCGGGTGTACTACTGGCGCAAGGTCGAGCAGGAGCTGCCCATTCCTTTCGATGCCGAGGTGCTGTACGAGGACGAGCGCCTGCTGCTGGTGGACAAGCCGCATTTTCTGCCGGTGCTGCCGACGGGCAAATATGTGCAGAACTCCTTGCTGGTGCGGCTGAAAAATGCGACCGGCAATGCCCATCTCTCACCGCTGCACCGCATCGACCGCGATACCGCCGGCCTGCTGCTGCTGTCCAAGGATGCGGCCACGCGTGGCCAGTACCAGGCCCTGTTTCGTGACCGGGCGATGGACAAGCGCTATGAGGCGGTGGCGCCCTGGCGGGCGGACCTGGTGTTTCCGCGTGAGCACCGCAGCCGCATGGAAGAGAGCCAGCGTTTTTTTCTGATGCATGAGGTGCCAGGCGAGCCCAACAGCCACAGCCATATGGCGCTGCTGGAGCAGCAGGGCGCCTGGGCGCGTTATGCCTTGAAACCCGTCAGCGGCAAACGCCACCAGCTGCGCGTGCACATGGCGGCCCTGGGTCTGCCGATCCGCAACGATGCGTTCTACCCCGAGGTCAATGACCCGCCCGAGGGCGACTTCTCGCGGCCCTTGCAGCTGCTCGCGCGTGAGCTGCGCTTTAGCGATCCGGTCACGGGGCAGGCGCATGTGTTTCGCAGCCGGCGCCAGTTGCTGCCCCTGGCTGACTAGCAGCAACCAAGCCGCCCAGCGGCGGCTTGTGGTAAGGGTAGGGTAGTTGGCCTTAGCGGCTGAACGACCCCATGGCCTCGCCCAATTGCACCGGCTTGGCCGCGGCCCAGTCGGCATTAAAGGCGCTTTTGCCTTCGGGCAGCAGCAGCACGATGGTCGAGCCCAGCAAAAAGCGGCCCATCTCATCGCCTTGCTCCAGCACAATGGGCTGGGTCTGGTAGTCCCAGCTGCGAATCTTGCGCGAGCGGGGCGGGTTCACCTGGCCGTGCCAGGTGGTGGACATGCTGCCGACAATCGTTGCGCCCACTAGCACCATCACGACGGGGCCAATGCGCGATTCAAACACGCAGACCACGCGCTCATTGCGGGCAAACAGGCCGGGCACGCCGCGCGCGGTCAGCGGGTTCACGGAGAACAGGTCACCGGGCACATAGACCATCTTTTGCAGCTTGGCGCGCAAGGGCATGTGGATGCGGTGGTAGTCGCGCGGGCTGAGGTAGATGGTGGCGAACTGGCCGTTGTTGAACTGCGCGGCCAGCTGCGCATCGCCGCCGAGCAAGGCGGCGGTGCTGTAGCTGTGGCCCTTGGCCTGGAAGATCTGGTCCTGCGCAATCGCACCGCACTGGCTGATGGCGCCATCGACGGGGCAGACCAGGTCGGCCTGGGCCATGGGGCGCACGCCGGCGCGCAACTCGCGGGTGAAGAAGTCGTTGAAGCTCTTGTACTGCGCAATATCGGGCTGCGCCGCTTCATCCATGTTGACCTGGTACTTGCCAACAAACCAGCGGATAAAGCGGGTGGTTGCGCCGCCCAGCTCTGCCGATGCCAATGTGCCGGCCAGCGCGGTCATCCATTTCTTGGGCAGCAGGTATTGGGGCAAAACAGCAATTCGATCGCGCATGGTCAGGGCCGTCACAGTAAACCGCCGATTCTATCGACACTGTGTCGTACCCATGACAAATTGCGTTGTGAAATGCAGCTTTTGTCGGCCATATGCTGACAATTTGTCGCCAAATGCCTGGGCTTGGATGCCGATGCTGCCAGCAGGGGCGACAGTGGCAGCTGTGCTTGTAGTCCGGCGCCTGATTATGATGACGGACCTCCAGCTTTCAGCTCGCCTTCTGTCTCGCCATGTCTCCAGCACGTCCTCCGTCCCAACCAGCATCTGCGCCAGGCACAGTCAGCCGCCGCGCCCGGCTGCAGCTGTGGTTGCGCAACTTTCTGCCGTCGGCCGCGCATGTCAACGGGCTGGAGCTGGCGCGCATGGTCGTGGGCGCGATGGTCGTGCTTTGGCTCACAGGCATGGCCAGCCAGACCTGGGGTCAGCATGACCACAGCCCCTGGCTGTTTGCCGCGATGGGCGCCAGTGCCCTGCTGCTGATCGGCACGCCGTCGAGCCCCATGGCCCAGCCCTGGCCGGTGATCGGCGGCTCGATGCTGTCGGCGCTGGCGGGCTGGGTGGCCGTGCTGGTGTTTCCCGATCCGCTGCTGGCTGCCGCCGTGGCGGTGGGCCTGGCCATCATGGTGATGGTGGTGCTGCGCTGCCTGCACCCACCGGGCGCTGCGCTGGCCATGTGGATGGCGATTCAGGGCTGGCACGATGTATCGGTGCTGCTCAACCCCGTGGCGCTGAACCTGGTCGTTCTGGTGCTGTTGGCCACGGCCTACAACCGCATGACCGGCAAGCGCTACCCCGCACCCCAGCACAGCCAGAAGGCGCAGGCCGCGCAAGCCTCGCGCGAATCCAGCGCACGCATCGAGGGCAGCGATCTGGATGAGGCGCTGGAGCGCTTCAACGGCGTGCTCGATGTCAGCCGCGCCGATCTGGAAGCGCTGCTGCAAGGCGCAAGCCAGGCGGCCTTCAAGCGCACCTTGGGCAATGTGCGCTGCGAGGATGTGATGTCCCACCCGGTGCATGCGACGCGGCCGCAGAGCAGCGTCAAGGATGCCTGGGCCCTGATGCAGCAGCATGGGGTCAAGGCCTTGCCAGTGGTCGATGAGGCGCAGCGGGTGGTGGGCATCATCACCGCCACCGATCTGCTCAACCATGCGCTGACCGCCACCCCGGCTGCCCTCAGCAGCAAGCTCAAGCACTGGGTGCTGCGCAAGAAGGACGCCGGCCAGTTGGTGGGCGAGCTGATGACGGCCGAGGTCTCCAAGGTGGGCAGCTATGACCGCCTGGTTGACCTGATTGCGATCTTCTCGCGCGCCAAGCTTCACCATGTACCCGTTGTCAATCGGCAGGGCAAGCTGGTGGGAATCATCTCCCAGACTGACCTGGTGCGCGAGATGGCAGCGGCGCTGTCGCTGCCGCACGAAGACACCTGAGGCGAACGTTGGGTGATGGGCATGGCCCAAAACAAAGCCCTGCGACAGCAGGGCTTTGTGCTTCAGGATGCGTAGAGCCGTCCTGGGTGTGGAGCGGGGCGCGTGGCCCCGCTACCTTCGCAGCACCAGCCAGCTGAAGGCGCCCAGCGACAGCAGTGAGTAGATCAGCCCCGGCGCCGCAGCGGTCAGCATCGGGTGCCAGTTCTGCAGGTTGCCGGCAAAGCCAAACACGTTGTTGAGCAGGAAGAAGCTGATACCGGCCATCACGCCGCCAAACACATAGCCGGTGATGCCGCCCGAGCGGAAATGCAGGTAGGCAAAGGGCAGGGCGAGCACGACCATCACCAGGCAGCTGATGGGGTAGAACACCTTGCGCCACAGCTCGATCTCGTAGCGCTGTGCGCTTTGGCCATTGGCCTGCAAATGGCTCACGTAGAGGAAGAGGTCGTAGGTGCTCATCTGGTCGGGCTTGAGCACGGCGGCAGCGACCATGCTGCTGGTCACCGCAGTGGGCCAGTCCAGGGTCTCCAGGTTCTTGACCTCGACACGCGCCTGGCGCTGGTCGCCCAGGTAGTAGCGCTGCTCCTGGATATGGTGCAGGTGCCAGACGCCATTGCCAAATTTGCCGCCAGCGGCGGTGAGCTGCATCTGGATGCGGCCCTGGTCGTCGAAGTTGTAGACCCGCACGCGCTGCAGATCGCCTTCGGGCGAGATGGCGCGCACATTGATCGCGGCCATGCCGTCCTCGCGCTTCTCGCGCAGCCAGGCGCCAGTGCGGCCCGTGCTCAGCTGGCCAAAGCGCTGCGCGCGCACCAGCTGGCTGGCCTGCTCACCGGCAGGCGCCACATAGTCGCCAATCGCAAAGGTCAGCACGACAAAGGCCAGGCCAATGCTCAGCAGGCTGCCCAGCGCCTGCCAGGGGCCCAGGCCACTGGTGCGCAAAATAGTGAACTCGGAAGTCTGCGCCATGCGCGCCATCACAAAGATGGTGCCGATCAGCACGGTGATGGGCAGCAGCTCATAGATATGGTTGGGGATGTTGAGCGCCACGCTCAACAGCGCATCCTTGAGCTCATAGGTGCCGGTGCCGATCCAGCGGAACTCGTCGACCAGGTCAAAGAAAAAGAACAGCGCCAGAAAGGCGAGGGTGACAAAGCCGACGGTCACGGCAATGTCCCGGTAGATCATTTTGCGAAAGGTCTTCATGCGCGGCTCCCCTGGCGGCGTGCCCATTGCAGCAGCGAGAACTGCTGGTTGCGGCTGAGCAGCAAGGTCCAGGCGAGCAGCGCCGTCAAGCCGTGGATCAGGACGAAGGAGAGCGGCAGCGAGGCTTTGCCCGAAGACACCCAGTTCTGGGCAAAGGTCATGAGGTTGTAATAGACGATAAAGGCAAACAGGGCGAACACCAGGCTGCTGCTGCGGCCTGCGCGCGGGTTGACGCTGGCCATGGCCAGGCCCAACACGACAAAATTGATCGCGGCAATCGCCAGGCCCAGGCGGTAACCCAGCTCGCCCAGCAGGCGGGGCTCTGCACTGGCCATCAGCTGGCGCGTGGGGATGTTCTTCACCGCGCCCATGTCATTCGGGTCAATCGTGGCGGCGCTGCCGATACGGGTGCCGTATTCCTTGAAGTCGCTGACCTTCAGGCCGGGGTTGTCCTTGGTTTTTTCGATGCGCTGGCCGTCATTGAGCACGGCAACGCGGGCGTTTTCCTGCACTTCAAGGTGGGCGCTCTTGGCGCTGGTCACGGTGTCCTTCTTCTCTTCGTTGGTCACGATAAAGACATTGCTTGCTTCTAGGTCCGAGTTGCGGTCGCGGTCGATGAAGAACACGCGCGAGCCGTCGGACGACTCCTGAAATTCCCCCGGTGCGATGCGGTCGACGTCACCGCGCTGTTCATATTGCGCGCGAAGCTGCACAATCTGCTGGTTGGCCCAGGGCCATACCAGCAAGGCCAGCACGGCAATGACGACCATGATGGGCCAGGAAAAGCGCATCAGCGGGCGCAGAAAGCTCAGCAGACTTTGACCACTGCTGAACCACACGGCCATTTCACTGTCGCGGTACATGCGCGACAAAGTCGCCACCACCGCAATGAAAAGGCAGAGGCTCAAAATGGTGGGCAGCTGGCCCAGCACGGTGTAGCCCATCACCAGCAACACATCGGAAGGGTTGACGCTGCCACGCGAGGCCTGGCCCAGCACTTTGATGAGCATCATCGTCATCACCACAGTCACCAGCACCACCAAGGTGGCACCAAAGCTGCGGGATAGCTCTTTACGGATCGAGGAATCGAATAACATTGGCGAGAAGGAAAGCACCGATTATGAACTTTGAACTCAAAACTCTGGATTTGGCTTCGGCCGCATTGCAGTCTGGCGACCTGCTGGTCGTCTTGGTGGCTGACAAGCAGCCCAAAACCAGTGATGCATTGTCCACCCTGATTGCGCACGCGCAGAAAAATGGTGATTTTGAGGCAAAAACCGGCAAGTTGCTGGCCATGTATGCGGTGCCCGCCATCGAAGCCCGGCATTTGTTGCTGCTGGGCATTGGGGATGGCTCGCCGCAGGCGGTGCGCCAGGCGCTGGCGGCCGTCTCTGGCCCGCTGACGCGCGAGGGCATCGAGCGCGCAGCCGTTGTGAGCGCCCAGCCGCTGGCGGGCGCCTCCCTGCATGCGCTGCTGCAATGCCTGGCCGACAGCGCCTACCTCTACCGCACCACCAAGCCATCGGCCAAGGCCGTGGCGCTCAAGTCCGTGGTGCTGGGCGCGCCCAATGCACCAGAGCTGGAGCGCGCTTTTGAGGTGGCAAAGGCCACCGCCCAGGGCGTGGCCTTTGCCCGTGAATGGGCCAACCGCCCTGCGAACTACGCCACGCCCAAGCTGCTGGCCGATGCGGCCGAATCGCTGGCCGAAGAGCACAAGCGCATCAAGTGCAAGATCCACAAGCCCGAAGATGTGGCCAAGCTGGGCATGGGCGCCTTCATCGCCGTGGCACAGGGCTCCAAGGAGCCGCTGCGCTTTATCGAGCTGCACTACCACGGCGCCGACAAGGACAGCCAACCGGTGGTGCTGGTGGGCAAGGGCATCACCTTCGACACCGGTGGCATCTCCATCAAGCCTGCGGGCGACATGGACGAGATGAAGTACGACATGGGGGGCGCTGCCAGCGTGCTGGGCACCTTCCGTGCGCTGGCTGAACTCAAGCCCGAGATCAATGTGGTCGGCCTGATCCCCGCCTGCGAAAACATGCCCGATGGCGGCGCGGTCAAGCCCGGTGATGTGGTCACCAGCATGAGCGGCCAGACCATCGAGATCCTGAACACCGACGCTGAAGGCCGCCTCGTGCTCTGCGATGCGCTGACCTATGCCGAGCGTTTCTCGCCCAGCGCCGTGGTCGATATCGCGACCTTGACCGGTGCCTGCGTGATTGCGCTGGGCGCGCAGCGCAGCGGCCTGTTCTCGAACAACGACGCGCTGGCCCAGGCCTTGCAAGCCGCTGGCGAGCAGGCGCAAGACACTTGCTGGCGCATGCCGCTCGATGACGAATACGCCGAAGGCCTGAAGACCAACTTTGCCGATGTGGCCAATGTCGGCGGCCGGCCGGCCGGCGCCATCACGGCCGCCAAGTTCCTGCAACGCTTTGTCGGCAGCATGGCCTGGGCGCACCTGGATATCGCCGGCACCGCCTGGCGCAGCGGCGCCAAGAAGGGCGCCACCGGCCGCCCCGTGGGCTTGCTGCTGCAGTACCTGCTTGGCAGCGCCCAAGGCGCAGCACCTGCCGAGCAGGCCAAGACGGTCAAGCCGGCCAAGGCCAGCAAGGCCGACAAGCCTGCCGCAGCGGCCAAGCCCGGCAAGGCGGCAGTCAATGTGGACGGCGCTGATAAGGCGGACGCCCAGTAAGCACAGCCTGCCTTATGACGACCTCCACGACGGTAGCCTTTCACTTCAACGCGCCCAGCAAGCTGGCCTATGCCTGCAAGCTGGCGCGCAAGCTCCAGCGCATGGATATTCCGCTGGTGGTGCTCGGCGAGCCGGCCATGGTGGCCCAACTCGACGAGGCGCTGTGGTCCTTTGGCGGTGCCAGCCAGTTTCTGGCCCACTGCCGGGGGGATGCAGAGCCCGAGGTGCTGCAGCGCTCGCCCACGGTGCTGCTGAGCGAGCTGGCCGGCAGCCTGCCGCATACCCGTGTGCTGCTGAACCTGGGCGCGGAGATGCCCGCCGATGTCACCCGCTTCGAGCGGGTGATTGAAGTGGTCAGCGCCGATGACGAGCAGGACCGGCAGCAGGCCAGGGCGCGCTGGCGTGCCTATGCCGCCATGGGCTATGCCATCGAGCGCCGCGATCTGGTGATGAAGTCGGAGGACTGAGCCATGACCGAGTCCAGAATCCCCCCCAAGTTTGTGCCCACCCTGACCGAGGAAGCCGCACAGGACGCCGCTGACGCACTGCCCCAGGTGGTGCCCGACAGCACACCGCCTGGCCTGGATGTGCTGCGCAGGCGCCGCGATGTGGATGTGCCGGCCTCGGGCGCGTGGGCGCAGCCCGCTGCCGATATTGCCGACCTGCCCACCTACAGCGGCTGGGCGCAGCAGGCCGATGCAGCACTGCCCCTGGGCAGCGGCGCGCAAGCTGTTGCTGCCCCCAATCCGCCTGCAGCGGACAGCAACAGCCTTCCCAACATGGTGCAGGGCGTGGGCCCAGCGGCCGCCTTGCCGCCCGCAGGCGCTGGGGCGGTGGTGGATGACAGCGATGGCCAGGGCAACCCCGGCCTGGTGCAAAACGCGCTGGGCGGAGAGGGCATGGCCGTGTCGGATGCGACCAGCCACTTGGTCGAGTCCGCGGCCGAGACGGCGCAGGCGCTGGAAGACGCGATCACCCGCCGCGTCACCCGGCGTGTGCAAGAGACCTTGGACACGCGCCTGTCGGCAGCCGTGCTGAAGGTGGTGGAGCAGCAGACGGCCTTGCTGCAATCGTCGCTGCAGCTGGAGATTGACAGCACCATCCGCGAGGCGGTGGCCGATGCGGTGGCCCGCATTTTGCGCGAGAGCCAGAACCCGCCACGCTAGCCTTCCGCTCATCGGCTCATCTGCTTTTTGATGACAAAAAAGACCTGGTGAAATAACCGGCGGTTGTAAAGAACTAAAATTTCGTTCTTTGCGGCTGTCTGTCGCATCGCTTACAGTACGGCTATTCACGGTTTTTCGAGCGCCCGCCTCAAGCTGCAGGGCGCTTTCTTTATTCCAATGATTGAACTACGGGGTATCACCCAAACCTACCCGGGCAAAAACGGCCCGGTCCATGCGCTGCGCGGTGTCGATCTGAGCATTGCCGCTGGTGAAGTGTTTGGCATCATCGGACGCAGTGGTGCGGGCAAGAGCTCGCTGGTGCGCAATATCAACCTGCTCAACCGCCCGACCACCGGCCAGGTGGTGGTCAATGGCAAGGAGCTGACGGCGATGGACGATGCGCAGCTGCGTGCGGCGCGCCGTGAGATCGGCATGGTGTTCCAGCACTTCAACCTGCTGTCCTCGCGCACGGTGTTTGACAATGCCGCGCTGCCGCTGGAGCTGGCCGGCATGAGCAAGGCCGCCATCAAAAAGCGCGTGGACCCGCTCTTGGACCTGGTGGGCCTGGCTGCGCTGAGCGACCGCTACCCCGCGCAATTGTCGGGCGGCCAAAAGCAGCGCGTGGGCATTGCCCGTGCATTGACCAGCGAGCCCAAGGTGCTGCTGAGCGACGAGGCGACCTCGGCGCTGGACCCGGAAACCACCCGCTCGGTGTTGGCGCTGCTCAAGCAGATCAACAAGGACATGGGCCTGACCGTGGTGCTGATCACGCACCAGATGCAGGTGGTCAAGCAGATCGCCGACCGCGTGGCGGTGATGGAGGCTGGCAAGGTCGTCGAGATGGGCTCGGTCATCGATGTCTTCACCCGTCCCCAGCAACCCATCACCAAGAGCCTCATCGACGAGATCGTGCCCCAGGAGCTGCCTGCCAGCGTCATCGACCGGGTGCGCAGCCTCAATGGCGCGCTCTCCAGCGGCCAGGGCAAGCTGCTGCGCCTGTCCTATGCCGGCAACCTGGCCTACCAGCCCATCCTCTCGCGCCTGATCCGTGACTTTGGCCTGGATGTGAGCATCCTCAACGGCCAGGTCGATGAGATCCAGGACCAGACCTTTGGCTTCCTGGCGGTCTACGCCAGCGGCGATCTGGCCCAGCTCCATGCGGCTGTGGAAGCGCTGCGCGCCTCGGGCGTGATGGTGCAGGAAGTCAATACCGAGGCCTCGGCCGCTTAACACCCGCAAAGAGGTCATCGATGTTTGAGAATTTTTCTGAAATGATGCTGCAGCTGTTTGCCACGTCCTTGTGGGAAACGCTGATCATGGTCGGTATTTCTGGCGTGGCCGGCGCGCTGATCGGCATTCCGCTGGGCGTGTTCCTGCGCCTGACGGACCATGGCGGCATCCTGCAAAACGGCGCTGCCAACAAGATCGTCGGCTGGCTGGTGAATGCCGTGCGCTCCACGCCCTTCATCATCTTGCTGGTCGCCATCATCCCGTTCACCCGCTTTATCACTGGCTCGTCCATCGGCACGGCTGCGGCCATTGTGCCGCTGACCCTGGCTGCTGCGCCCTTCATCGCCCGCTTGGTCGAGACCTCGCTGCGTGAAGTGGACCATGGCCTCGTCGAAGCGGCGCAAGCCATGGGCGCAACCTCCTGGCAAATCGTCTGGAAGGTGCTGCTGCCCGAGGCGCTGCCTGGCATTGTTGCGGGCCTCACCATCAGCTTTGTCTCGCTGACTGGCTACTCGGCCATGGCCGGCGCCATTGGCGGCGGCGGTCTGGGCGATCTGGGTATCCGCTATGGTTACCAGCGCTTTCTGCCGGACATCATGCTGGCGGTGGTGGTCATCCTGATCATCTTTGTGCAGCTGGTGCAAAGCCTGGGTGACTGGGCCGTGCGCCGCCTGAGCCACAAGTAATCCGCTGCCTCAAGCAGCCGCCAAAGCCCATGTGCCCTGCCCATGGGCTTTTTGCTTGGGGCCAGCGGCGGCTGTCACCCAAGGGCATTGCGCGCTCTGGGCTCTGCCTACAATGGCGCATTGCCCACGCCTTGGAGACTGCCATGAATGCCGCCTTGCCCACTGCCACCGCACATGCCTTGCCACTGCAGGCGCTGGACCCCGCGCAATGGCTGCGGGCCAAGCCCTTGCTCGACGAGAACTGGATCCACGCCCACCCGGTGCTGGCGCGGGCCTTGCCGGTGGTGCTGGCCCGCGATGTGGGCCAGGACTGGCACAAGGCCGGCACCTTTCGCCACCATTTGCTGGGGGTGACGCGGACCTTGCAGCTGTGGCAGCAGCCGGAAGATGTCAAGCTGCTGGGCCTGCTGCATAGCGTCTACGGCAATGCCTTTGTGGACCTGGTCAAGTTCGATGCCAGCAGCGAGCGCAGCCAGCTGGCCGCCCTGGTGGGCGCGCCTGCCGAGCAGCTGGTCTACGAGTTCTGCATTCTCTCGCGCGCCCAGTTTGTGCAGAAGGTGCTGGCTGGCGCCATCGAGCCCGATGGCGCCGTGCTGCTGGACCACCAGGGCGCGCCGCGCAGGGTCGAGCCCTATACCGTGGCCGCCTTCATCATCGTCAGCATGGCCGACACCATCGAGCAGTGGTTCAGCTGGCAGGACGATATCTTCTCCAGCTTTCCGCAGGTGCCCCAGCGCCCGCAAAAGGCGCACTGGATGGCATCGCTCTGGCCCGGCCCGATGCGCCCCAGCGGCCGCATGCTGTCGCAGATAGCCAGCCTGGGCCTGGCCTTGCAGCACCCGGCCTTGCAGGGCCTGCTGCCCACGCCGCCGGTGTTTGCCAACTGCAGCCAGGGCCTGAGTCCATCGGCCGATGCAGCGGCCGCGTCGCTCTACTGGTCGGTGATCCAGCAGGACCAGCCGCTCACGGACCTGGATGTGGCCACCGGCGTGCTGGAGCAGGCCGTGCAGCTCAACCCCTGGGTGGGCGAGCCGCAGATGGTGCTGGCCCAGCTTTACCTCAGCGCCGGGCGCGAGGCCGATGCGCTGGCCGCTGCCGACAGCGCGCTGCAGTGCTTTAGCCAATGGGGCAATGCCTGGGACAAGCGCGTGCAATGGGATGCCTGGGTCGCCTGGACCCGCATCCTGCAGCAGCACGCCAGGAACGGCAACTGGCCCGAGCGCCTGGACAAACTCAACAACGTGGCACTACGGCCGGAGTAAAACGCGCCCCGGCAGCGGCGGGCGGGTTGTAAGCAAATGGCAAAAAGTTCTTTGTTGCGTTGCAAAATCGGGCGTACAGTTCGGTATCGCATTTGAAAGGTATCGCTCCCGTGCAAAAACGTACATTGCTGCAATCCGTGCTGGCCCTGGCTTTGGCCGCCGGTGTCTCTGGCGCCGCAGTCGCACAAGACAAGGAAATCAAGATCGGTGTGACCGCTGGCCCGCATGGCCAGATCATGGAGCAGGTCAAGAAGATCGCCGAAAAAGACGGGCTGAAGATCAAGGTCATCGAGTTCAGCGACTACATCCAGCCCAATGCCGCGCTGCAGTCCGGTGAGCTCGATGCCAACAGCTACCAGCACAAGCCCTACCTGGACGCCCAGATCAAGGACCGGGGCTACAAGTTTGTGGCCGCCGCCGACACCGTCAATTTCCCGATCGGTATCTACTCCAAGAAGATCAAGAAGATCGAGGACTTGAAGGAAGGCGCGCGCTTTGGCCTGCCCAATGACCCGACCAATGGTGGCCGTGTGCTGCTGCTGCTGCAGGCCAATGGCCTGATCAAGTTGAAGGAAAGCGCTGGCCTCAAGGCCACGCCGCTGGATGTGGTCGAGAACCCCAAGAAGCTGCGCTTTGTCGAGCTGGATGCCGCTCAGCTGCCGCGCTCGCTCGATGACCTGGACGCCGCTGCGATCAATACCAACTTCGCGATCTCGGCGGGCCTGAACCCCAAGTCCGACGCGATCGTGGTCGAAAACGCCAAGAACCCCTATGTGAACATCCTGGTGATCCGCGAAGCGGACAAGAACCAGCCCTGGGTGGCCAAGCTGGTCAAGGCCTACCACAGCGAGGAGATTCGCAAGTTTGTCGACACCCAGTTCAAGGGTGCGGTGATGCCTGGCTTCTAAGCGACTCTAGGCACAACAAAAAGCCTCGCGGTTTAGGACTGCGAGGCTTTTGCTTTTGAAGGGATCGGCTTCACCGCTTTAACTGCGTGCCGGTTTGGCCTTGGCGCGTTTGCTGCCGGGCACCACGGCCTGGATCGCTTCTGCCGGCAGCGGCTCGACCTTGACGATGGCCAGCGACATATTATCGCCCGAGCCCGAGGCGCGCATGCGGGCGCGCTCGATCAGGAACTGGCTGGCTTCGCGTGGCGAGAGCAGGCGGGTGATCGATGACAGCTCATCGGGCGAGAAGTAATGCCAGATGCCATCGCTGCAGGCCAGGAGCACATCGCCTTGCTTGAGCATGGGGATGCGGTGGTGGATCAAGGGGGGGTCATCGGCCGTACCCAGGCAGTGCAGCAAGATATTCGATTGCGGGTGGTAGCGCGCTTCTTCCAGCGTGATCTGGCCCTGGTCGACCAGGGTCTGCACATAGGAGTGGTCACTGGTCTGGTAGAGCAGCTGCCCATCGCGGAAATGGTAGATGCGCGAATCGCCCGAATGCACCCAGGCGCAGGCGCTGTTGGGCAAGATCAAAAAGGCTGCAATGGTGCTGTGGGGCTCCTGCTCGGCGGCAATGGCCACCAGGCGGATCAGCAAATGGGCTTCGCGCACCAAGTTGCCCAGCATTTCTTCGGCGTTGTCGGTCTCTGGCGAGTAGCGCTCAAACACCTGCTTGGCCGTCAGCATGACCTGGTCCGATGCCGCACGCCCGCCGCTGCGGCCGCCCATGCCATCGGCCACCACGGCCAGCACGCAGCCCTTGGCGCGCGGGTGGGCGAGCATGATGACCTGGTCCTGCTGGTAGGGCCGGTCGCCTTTGTGGAGGCCGGTAGCGGCAGAGAGGCGGTAGCTGGTGCTCATGCGCGGGGGGGGGCTGGGCAAGTGGGGTGGCGAAGGGGGAATCATAGAGCAGATTGCCCGGCAGGCCGCCAAAGCATGCCGGGTGATGCTGCCAACCGATGTTTGTATACCAACGCCAGGGGCGTTGCGGGGCAGTACGCGGGGGCGGGGCGCTGAACGCGCTAGACTGCCATGCCCCCGAAACCCGTCTTTTTTGATGCCTTTGTCCGTCGCCATTGCTAGCGATAGTGCCCCTGATGCCCCGCTGCGCCTGCGTCCGCAGCAGGAGCAGATGATCGCGGCCATCGAGGCGGCCTGGGCCCAGGGCCAGCGGGTGGCGATCGAGGCGCCTACCGGCACGGGCAAGACCTATGCCTATCTGATAGCGGCCTTGGCGCGCCAGGAGCGCTTTGTGGTCAGTACCGCGACGCGCGCACTGCAGGACCAGCTGGTGGACCGGGACATTCCGGCGCTGCTGGCCCACCAGGGCCTGCAGCGCAAGGTGGCTGTGCTCAAGGGGCGGGAGAACTATGTCTGCCTGCAGGGCCTGGAGCAGGCGCGCAGCAAGCTGCAAGGCCGGCATGCCGGCGCGCTGGCCCAGGTAGAGCGCTGGGCGCAAAGCACCCAGGGCGGCGATCTGTCCGAGCTGGACGATATCAGCCATCTGCCCAGCCTCGTGCCGCACATCACCGCCAGCCATGACGAATGCCTGGGCCAGCGCTGCAGCCACTTTGAGCGCTGCTTCTCCAACCAGGCCCGGGCCCGCGCCGCGCAGGCCGATATTCTGGTGATCAACCACCATCTGTTTTTCAGCGAACTGCGCCACCGCCAGATGCTGGGCGTGAACCACGGCTTTGTGCCGCTGGCGCAAACCATGGTGATGGACGAGGCCCACCAACTGCAGGCCATTGGCCTCAAAGTGCTGGCCAAGGGCCTGAATGTCGGCGATATGCGCGACTACCTCCAGACGGTGGAGCGCGAGACCGGCCTGCATGCGCGCGGCTTTGCGCCCTGGCATGCCCTGCTGCAGCAGGTGCAGCAGGCCCTGGTGCAGTGGATGGAGGCCGAGCAGCGCTTGCTGGGCCCCGCCGATGCACCCACCGATGCGGCAAGCCGCTCCACCAGCCGCCAGGCGCTGGTCAACCTGCACAACCTGCTATCGGCCCTGGTCGCCGCCTTGCAAGGGGTGGCCGGCAGTGCGGCCGCAGTGGCCCAGCTCGCAGGCCAGGGCGATGTGATGCTGCAGGCCTTGCGCCAGTGGGCGCAGGGCGCGGGCCAGGATCGGGTGCGCTGGTGGGATTCCCCCGGTTTTGTGCGCGCGGGCCAGGGGGGCGACCTGCAGGCCCATGGGCGCTATGCCTGGCGCCAGGGCTTTCGCGAATCTCCCCTGTGGCTGTGGCAGGCGTTGCAGGCGCTGGGCCCCCAGGTGCAGGCCAGCAGCTGGCTGGGGCAGGGCGTGCAGCGCTGGCTGTTTACCTCGGCCACCTTGGGCGATGACGAGGCTCTGACCTGGTTTGCGCAAGGGCTGGGCTTGCGCAGCGACAACAGCGAAACTGGCGATGCGCCCATGCTTGCCAGCCTGCGTTTGCGCAGCCATTTTGACTGGGCGCAGCAGGCCCGGCTGGTGGTGCCCCAGGGCCTGCCCGGCACCGATGCAGCGGCTGCCGAGCGCGCGCAGGCACTGGCGCAATGGCTGCTACCACACCTCAGGACGTTGGGAGGCCGCTGCATGGTGCTGTGCACATCCACAGCCGCGATGGAGGCCTTGGCCCAGGCCTTGCGCCAGGGGCTGCAAGGCCAGGCCATCGGCGTGCTGCAGCAGGGCGAGCAGCCCAAGCGCCGCTTGCTGCAGGCGATGCGCGCGGCGCCCGGCGGCAAGGCCGGCAGGGTGCTAGTGGGTACCCTGGGCCTCTGGGAAGGGGTGGATCTGCCTGGCGAGGCGCTGCAGCTCTTGGTGATCGACAAGCTGCCATTTCCGCCGCGCCATGATGTGCTGCATGCGGCGCGCGTGCAGGCGCTGCGGGCTGCGGGTCGCGATGCGTTTGGGCGCTATGTGTTGCCCCAAACCGCTATGCAGCTGCGCCAGGGTGTTGGGCGGCTGATTCGGTCTGCCAGCGACCAGGGGGTGGTGGTGATTGCCGATGAGCGGCTGCACAGCCGCAGCTATGGCGCTGCCTTGCTGGCGGCACTGCCGCCGCTGCCCAGCCTGGATGACGCGGCCTTGCCGGCATTTTTGCAGGCCTTGGCGGGCACAGCGTCGCGCACATAAGAAAACGGCTGCTGCAAGTTCTGATCTGCAGCAGCCGCTTGGCTATCTAATAAAGCGCATCAAGCGCGTTGCATCACCACATCTTCCACCAGGGGCGCTCTTCCTTGCGGAAGCCATTGGCCAGCAGGCGGGTGTTGGGGTAGCTCGCTTCCAGCACACGCTTGGTGTCAGCGGCCATGTCGGCCATGTTCAGGCGCTCGTAGGACAGCATCAGGATGTAGAGCGCGTCCTCTTGCGCCGGCACTTCCTTGTAGTCGGCAATAGCGGCTTGCGCGCGGTTGACGGCGGCCACATAGGCGCCGCGCTCGTAGTAGTAGCGGGCGACATGCACTTCGTACTGGGCCAGCGAGTTGACGATGTAGCGCATGCGCTTTTCGGCGTCGGGTGCGTACTTGGACTCGGGAAAGCGCGTGGTCAGCTCGCGAAAGGACTCGAAAGAGTCCTTGGCGGCCTTCTGGTCGCGCTCGGACAGGTCCTGCTTGGACACCCAGGAGAAAAGACCCAGGTTTTCGTTGAAGTTGACGAGGCCCTTGAGGTAGAGCGCATAGTCCACGCCTTCGCTCGCCGGGTGGAGCTTGACAAAGCGGTCCAAGGTGGCAATGGCCTGGGCCTTTTCACCGCTCTTGTACTGGGAATAGGCCTTTTCCAGCTGGGCTTGCTGCGCCATCGCGGTGCCGGCGGCGCGGCCTTCGAGCTTTTCATACAGCGGAATGGCCTTGTCGAACGAGCCGGACGACGCCTCGTCACGCGCTTCCGAATAAATCTTGTTCGGGCTCCAGCCGGCGGTGGGATCCACATCGGTCGATGAACAGCCTGCCAGCAAAGCGGCAAGTGCTACGGAAGCGATAGCGGGAACCTTCGATTTGGGGTACGCAAACAGCATTTTTGGCTTGAAATCCATGGACGGAAAGCTGAAAAACTGCGTGGGGCGGCAAAGCCCGCCACGCAGCGGGGCAGCCCGTGCCGCGCCCTCTGATCTGGGCCATTGTAATCGGCGCGCAGCCCGCTGCCGCAGAGCCGGACTTGTCGCCTGTAGGGCTGTGTAACATTCCGCGCCAGATATGCCATGGTTTGCAGCGGCGGTGCTGCGGCTTTCCTACAATGCAGGGATATGTTCGTACACCTTCGCATCCATTCCGAGTTTTCCATCATCGACAGCACCAATCGCGTGGGCGATTTGATCAAGTTTGCTGCGGGTGATAGCCAGCCGGCGATGGCGCTCACCGACCTGAACAGCCTGTTTGGCGCCATCAAGTTTTACAAAGCCGGGCGCGGCGCAGGTGTCAAACCCCTTCTGGGCGCCGAGCTGGCGCTGGAGCCCGAGGTGGCCGGTGGCCCGCTCTCACGCATCATCGTGCTGATCCAGAGCCAGCAGGGTTATCTGAATCTGTCCGAGATCCTCGCGCGCATCTGGATGGCCGATACCGTCAAGGCCCAGCCCCAGTGCACCTGGGCCTGGCTCGAGGAGCTGTCCGAGGGCCTGATCGTGCTGTCGGGCGCGCAAGCCGGGCCCGTGGGCCAGGCGCTGATGCGCGGCGATGAAAAGGCCGCCCGTGGTGTGGCTCTGCGCCTGGCCAGCCTGTTTCCGCATCGTTTCTATATCGAGTTGCAGCGCGCTGGCCGCGCCGATGACGAAAGCCATGTGGCCGCTGCGGTGGCGCTGGCTGCCCACCTGAAGCTGCCGGTGGTGGCCACGCATCCGGTGCAGTTCACCAAACCGGCCGATTTCGAATCGCACGAGGCCCGCGTCTGTATTGCCGAGGGCGAGACCTTGGGCAACAAAAAGCGCGTCAAGCGCTTTACCCGCGACCAGTACCTCAAGACCGCTGCCGAGATGGAGGCCTTGTTTGCCGACCTGCCCAGCGCCATTGCCAATACCGCCGAGATTGCGCGCCGATGCAGCGTCACCCTGCAGCTGGGCAAGTACTTTCTGCCCGATTTCCCGACGCCCAATGGCATGCCGATCGACGAGTACTTCCGCCAGGCCTCGTTCGACGGGCTGGAAGACCGTCTGCAGTTGCTGTTCCCCAACGCGGCCAAACGCGAGGCCGAGCGGGCCAAGTATGTCGAGCGGCTGGAGTTTGAGCTCTGCATCATCTTGAAGATGGGTTTTCCCGGCTACTTCCTGATCGTGGCGGACTTTATCAACTGGGCCAAGAACAATGGCTGCCCGGTGGGCCCGGGCCGGGGATCGGGGGCAGGTTCGCTGGTGGCCTATGTGCTCAAGATCACCGATCTGGACCCGATCCACTACAACCTGCTGTTCGAGCGCTTTCTGAACCCAGAGCGCGTCTCGATGCCCGACTTTGACGTGGACTTTTGCCAGGCCAACCGGGACCGGGTGATCGACTATGTGAAGGACCTCTACGGCCGCAATGCGGTGAGCCAGATTGCGACCTTTGGCACGATGGCCGCGCGCGCGGCGATCCGCGACGTGGGCCGCGCGTTGGACATGAGCTATGGCTTTTGCGATGGCATCTCCAAGCTGATCCCGAACAAGCCGGGCCTGCATGTGACCTTGAAGTACCCGCCCAATCCTCCGAAGGACGGCGACAAGTACACCTATGCGATCAAGGAAGAGCCGATCCTGGCCGAGCGCATCGAGAAGGAAGAGGACGTCAAGACCCTGATCGAGATGGCCCAGAAGCTCGAAGGCATGACCCGCAATATCGGCATGCACGCCGGGGGCGTGGTGATTGCGCCGGGCAAGCTGACCGATTTTTGCCCGCTCTACCAGCAGCCGGGCAGTACCTCGGCAGTGGCCATGTATGACAAGGACGACGTCGAGGCCGTGGGCCTGGTCAAGTTCGACTTCTTGGGTCTGGCGACCTTGACGATTCTGGAGATCGCGCGCGAATTCATCATCAAGCGCCACAAGGGGCAGGAGAACTTCAAGTTCGAGGAAATCCCGCTTGACGACGCCCGCACCTACCAGCTCTTTTCGGCCGGCAAGACCGAAGCCGTGTTCCAGTTTGAATCGCGCGGCATGCAGCAGATGCTCAAGGAAGCCAAGCCCAGCCGCCTGGAAGACCTGATTGCGCTGAATGCGCTCTACCGCCCGGGCCCGATGGACCTGATCCCCAGCTTTGTGGCACGCAAGCACGGCAAGGAAGTGGTGGAGTACCCGCATCCGCTGGTCGAGAAGGTGCTGTCCGAGACCTACGGCATCATGGTCTACCAGGAGCAGGTGATGCAGACCGCCCAGGTGCTGGGCGGCTACAGCCTGGGCGGCGCCGACTTGCTGCGCCGCGCGATGGGCAAGAAAAAGGTCGAGGAGATGGTGCAGCACCGTGCCACCTTCCGAGAAGGGGCCTCCAAGATCGGCATCGACGAGGCCAAGGCCGACGAAGTGTTCGATTTGATGGAGAAGTTTGCCGGCTACGGCTTCAACAAGTCGCACGCTGCTGCCTACTCGCTGCTGGCCTACCACACCGGCTGGCTCAAGGTGCACTACACGGCGGAGTTCTACTGCGGCAATATGACCGTAGAAATGGACAACACCGACAAGCTCAAGGTGCTGTACGAAGACGCGCTGAAGATGGGCGTGACCTTTGAAATGCCCGATGTGAACCGGGGCCACCACCGCTTTGAGCCGGTGACCGACAAGGTGATCCGCTACGGCCTGGGCGCCATCAAGGGCACCGGCCAGGCCGCCATCGAGGCGATAGTGGC
Source organism: Comamonas sp. MYb21 (assembly GCF_037479395.1). NCBI lineage: Bacteria > Pseudomonadati > Pseudomonadota > Betaproteobacteria > Burkholderiales > Comamonadaceae > Comamonas > Comamonas sp. MYb21. The sequence goes on from NZ_JBBGZC010000012.1 coordinate 121,963, forward strand.
CGCGCGCGAAGGCAAGGGCACGGGGCCGCAGGGCGATACCAAGGGCCCGTTCAAGAGCCTGTTTGACTTCTGCCTGCGCGTGGACCGCAGCAAGCTCAACAAGCGCACGGTCGAGGCGCTGATCAAGGGCGGTGCCTTTGACAGCATCCAGCTCAACCGCCGCGCCTTGATCGAATCGGTCGATGTCGCCTTCGAATTTGCCGCCACAACCCATGCCAATGCCAACCAGGGCGGCCTGTTTGACATGATGGGTGATGACGCCGTGGGATCGAGTACCCAGGAGCCGCCGCTGGCCGATGTGCTGCCCTGGGGCATCAAGGAGCGCCTGGTGCAGGAGAAGACCGCCATCGGTTTCTACCTCTCGGGCCATTTGTTTGACGAGGTGGAGCTGGAAGTGCGTCAGTTTGTGCGCACCCCCATCTCCCAACTCAAGGACAGCCGCGAGCCCCAGACGGTGGCGGGCATCATCAGCGAGCTGCGGATCATCAACGGCCAGCGGGGCAAGATGGTGCTGTTCAAGATCGACGACAAATCATCGGTCATTGAGGGCTCGATCGACGAAGCCACCTGGAGTCGCCACAAGGAGCAACTCAAGGACGACGAGTTCGTCATCCTGAGCGCCCGCGTGGGTTTGGATCGCTTCAGCGGCGGCCTGCGCGCCAAGGCACAGCATGTCTGGGGCCTGGCCGAGGCCCGGGCGCGCTTTGGCCGCTACCTGCTGGTCAACACCGACCGCCACCAGCCCGATGTTGCGCGGCTGATTCAGGAGTTTCCCGCAGTCGAGGAGCACACCGACGAAGGCCTGCTGCGCCACGGCCTCAAGATCCGCCTGGGCGTCGTCTGCGGCCAGGGCCAGACGCGGGCCGGGGTGGAACTCAACCTGGGCGATGCCGCACGCTTTTTCCCCAGCGACCAGGCCATGGCGGCCTGGTCCCAGGAAGCGGGCCACGAAGCCATCAAAATCGTTTACGAAAGCATGGCCTAGTAACGGTTTTGCCCGGGTTGAAAATACGCGGCACCAGCCTTTGCTGGCGCCGCTGTATTGAAGTTCATAAAAGCATCACCATCTTTGTCCATGTGGAAATTTAGCCTTATAGAATGATCTCAATGGCCACGAAACCTGTTGTTCCTCCCTCGCCGAATCTGCCTGCAACGCCCCAACCTCCGGAGGACGGCGGGGGGGCGCTGGTGGTCGAGCGCATCGCCCAGCGGGTGGAGCCACCGAAGATGTACCAGGTGGTCATGCTCAACGATGATTTCACGCCAATGGAGTTTGTGATTGAGGTACTGCAGCATTTTTTTGGCAAGAGCCGCGAAGCGGCCACCCAGATCATGCTGAAGATCCACCTGGATGGGAAAGGTGTCTGCGGGGTGTACTCGCATGAAATCGCCGAAACCAAGGTGGCGCAGGTGATGGATGCCGCCAACGGAGCGGGTCACCCGCTTCAAGCCGTATCGGAGCCTGTTGAATAACGGAATCTGGTCCTCATCTAGAAGCAAGTTGAGTGTATTTGGCAAGCAATAAAGGAGTTTCAAATGATTGCTCAGGAACTGGAAGTCAGCTTGCACATGGCTTTTGTCGAAGCCAGGCAGCAGCGCCACGAATTCATCACCGTGGAGCATTTGCTGCTGGCCTTGCTGGACAACCCGAGTGCTTCCGAGGTGTTGCGCGCATGCTCTGCCAATATCGACGACCTGCGCGCGTCGCTGACCAATTTCATCAAGGACAATGCCCCGCAGGTGGCCGGTGAGGACGAGGTGGACACCCAGCCCACCCTGGGTTTCCAGCGCGTGATCCAGCGCGCCATCATGCATGTGCAAAGCACCGGCAATGGCAAGAAGGAAGTGACCGGCGCCAATGTGCTGGTGGCCATTTTTGGCGAAAAAGACTCGCATGCCGTGTACTACCTGCACCAGCAGGGCGTCACGCGCCTCGATGTGGTCAACTACATCGCCCATGGCATCAAGAAGAATGACACGCCCGAGCTGCCCAAGTCCGAGTCCAGCTCGGATGCGGAAGAGGTGGGTAGCAACAACGCCGAGCGCGCTGAAAAGGCCTCGCCGCTGGAGCAGTTCACCGTCAACCTGAACCAGCAGGCCAAGGATGGCAAGATCGATCCGCTGATCGGCCGCCAGTACGAGGTCGAGCGCACGATCCAGATCCTGTGCCGCCGCCGCAAGAACAACCCGCTGCTGGTGGGGGAGGCCGGCGTGGGCAAGACGGCGATTGCCGAGGGCCTGGCATGGCGCATCACGCAAGAAGATGTGCCCGAAGTGCTGGCCGAGGCCACCGTCTACTCGCTGGACATGGGCTCGCTGTTGGCGGGCACCAAGTACCGGGGTGATTTTGAGCAACGCTTGAAAGGCGTGCTCAAGGCCTTGAAGGACAAGCCCCATGCGATCTTGTTCATCGACGAGATCCACACCCTGATCGGTGCCGGTGCGGCCTCGGGCGGCACGCTGGATGCGTCCAACCTGCTCAAGCCGGCGCTGTCGAGCGGCCAGCTCAAGTGCATCGGTGCAACCACCTTCACCGAGTACCGTGGCATCTTCGAAAAAGATGCCGCGCTGTCGCGCCGCTTCCAGAAGGTCGATGTGGTCGAACCGACCGTGCCCGAGACCATCGATATTCTGAAGGGCCTCAAGTCCCGCTTCGAAGAGCACCACAACGTCAAGTACGCGGTGGCCGCTTTGCAGGCAGCCGCTGAGCTGTCGGCCAAGTTCATCAATGACCGCCATCTGCCCGACAAGGCGATTGACGTGATCGATGAGGCCGGTGCCGCGCAGCGCATTCTGGCGCCTTCCAAGCGCAAGAAAACCATTGGCAAGACCGAGATCGAAGAGATCGTCGCCAAGATCGCCCGCATTCCGCCGGCCAACGTCAGCAATGACGACCGCGGCAAGCTGCAGACCCTGGAGCGCGACCTGCGAAGCGTGGTCTTTGGCCAGGACAAGGCCCTCGAAGTGCTGGCTTCGGCCGTCAAGATGGCGCGTTCCGGCCTGGGCAAGGTGGACAAGCCGATTGGTTCGTTCCTGTTCTCGGGCCCCACGGGTGTCGGCAAGACCGAAGCTGCCAAGCAGCTGGCCTATATCCTGGGCATCGACCTGATTCGCTTTGACATGTCCGAGTACATGGAGCGCCATGCGGTCTCGCGCCTGATCGGCGCGCCGCCCGGCTACGTCGGTTTCGACCAGGGTGGTCTGCTGACCGAGGCGGTGACGAAGAAGCCCCATGCGGTGCTGCTGCTCGACGAAATCGAGAAGGCGCATCCGGATATCTTCAATGTGCTGCTGCAGGTGATGGACCACGGCACCTTGACCGATAACAACGGACGCAAGGCCGACTTCCGCAATGTGATCATCATCATGACCACCAATGCGGGCGCCGAGACGATGAACAAGGCCGTCATTGGCTTTACCAACCCGCGCGCGGCGGGCGACGAGATGGGCGACATCAAGCGCCTGTTCACGCCCGAGTTCCGCAACCGGCTGGACGCCATCGTCAGCTTCAAGCCACTCGACGAGCAGGTCATTTTGCGCGTGGTCGACAAGTTCCTGCTCCAGCTCGAGCAGCAACTGGCCGAGAAGAAGGTCGAGGTCACGTTCAGCGACAAGCTGCGCAAGCACCTGGCCAAGACCGGCTTCGATCCGCTGATGGGTGCGCGGCCGATGCAGCGTCTGATCCAGGACACGATCCGCCGGTCGCTGGCCGACGAGCTGCTGTTTGGTCGCCTGACCGATGGTGGGCGCCTGAGCGTCGACTGGGACGACAGCAACGCCGACAAGCCCGAGGTGATGCTCGACATCCAGCCGCTGCCCAAGAAGGAGCGCGCCAAGCAAGAGCCGGCCGAGCCTGAAGAGGAAGTCGCCGCCGATTGAGGCCCCCGCGCCTTGAGGACAAAGACAGCCGCTCCATGCGGCTGTTTTTTTGCGTGGGACTGTCACGGTGGCAGGCTACACTGGGCAGTCCCCTCAACAGGAGCGCGCTGCTGTGGCGTCCCTCTCTCCGTATCTGACCAAGGAAAACATCGTCGCGCTGCTGTCCGTGATCTGGCCGATCTACCTCGGCGTGGTGGGTATCTGGATTCTGATGCAGCGCCGCGCGCCGGTGGCCACCTTGGGCTGGCTGCTGTCCATGGGCTCCTTGCCCGTGGTGGGGCTGATCGTGTACTACTTCATCGGCCCGCAGCGCATGAAGCGCCAGCGCATCAAACGCCTGCGCGCACGCAACAAAAACCATGTGCGCGAGACCACGCGCCGCATCCGCGACGGCCAACCCGAGGCACCTGCTCAGCTGCGCGAGATGGTCAAGCTGGTCGAAGCCACCTGCGGCTTCCCGATCACCTCGGCCGAAAGCGTGGAGTTGCTGAGCGGCGGCGCCGCCACCTTTGACCGAATTCTGGAAGACGTGGCCCAGGCCCGCCACCATGTGCACCTGGAATACTATATTTTCGAGCCCGACCAGACCGGCACGCGCCTGCGCGATGCGCTGGTCGAGCGCGCCAAGGCGGGGATCAAAGTGCGCATGCTGGTCGATGCGCTGGGCTCCAAGCGCGTCAACCGCAAGTTCATCGCGCCCTTGCTGGAGGCGGGCGGCGAGTTTGCGGTCTTCCACCCCACACGCATCGGCAGGCGCCTGCGCCCGGTGATCAACTTCCGCAGCCACCGCAAGATCCTGGTGGTGGACGGCCAGATCGGCTTTACCGGCGGCGTCAATATCACCGATGAAGAAGACCGCCGCGTCAACACCAATGCCTACCACGATGTGCACCTGCGCATGGCGGGGCCCATCGTCACCTGGCTGCAGACCACCTTCTTGGAAGACTGGGCCTATGCGCTGGAGAAGTCGGCCCAGGACATGCCTGCCAACCTGGACTTGCTGCTGCCCGATATGCCCGATGGCCCCCATGCGATGCAGCTGGTGAGCTCGGGCCCGGACAACCCCACCGAGCCCATCCACCGCGCCCATGTCGCCGCCATCCAGTCGGCCACCGTGCGGGTCTGGCTGACCACGCCTTACTTTGTGCCAACCGAGCCGGCCATGTATGCGCTGACCAGCGCTGCGCTGCGCGGCGTCGATGTGCGGCTGCTGGTGCCGGAGAAGTCCGATTCGATCTTTGTGACGGCCGCTGCCCGCTCGTACTACGAGGAGCTGATCAGCGCCGGTGCCAAGGTCTACGAATACAGCGCGCGCATGCTGCACTCCAAGACCTTGGTGGTCGATGACAACCTGACCATCATCGGCACGGCCAACTTTGACAACCGCAGCTTTCGCCTGAACTACGAGGTCTGCGCGATTGGCTATGGGCCGGAGCTGAACGCCCGGCTGCAGGACCAGTTCAACACCGACCTGATGCGTTCCAAACAGGTGGCTTCGCGCCGCAAGCAGCGCTTTTTGCCCCGGCTGGGGGATTCGATCGCGCGCTTGTTCTCGCCGCTTCTGTAGTTGCGGGCCCACGTTGCTCTGCGGCAGTGACCGGAGCAGGCATACTAGCGGGCATGCAGAATTCCTCGTCCGCCTCCGCCAGCTTTTTCTGGCATGACTACGAAACCTTTGGCGCCGTGCCGCGCCGTGACCGCCCCGCGCAGTTTGCCGGTATCCGCACGGACATGGATCTCAACGAGATCGGCGAGCCGGTCATGCTGTACTGCCAGCCTGCGCTTGACTACCTGCCCAGCCCCCAGGCGAGCCTGATCACGGGCCTCACGCCCCAGCACTGCCTGGAGCAGGGCGTGCCCGAGCACCAGTTTGCTGCGGCCGTAGAGGCCGAGCTGGGCCGCCCGGGCACCATTGGCGTGGGCTACAACACCATCCGTTTTGACGACGAGGTGACGCGCTACATGCTGTGGCGCAACCTGCGTGACCCCTATGCCCGCGAGTGGCAAAACGGCTGCGGCCGCTGGGATCTGCTCGATGTCGTGCGCATGGTCTATGCGCTGCGCCCCGAAGGCATCCAGTGGCCCCAAAAGGACGACGGCTCGGTCAGCTTCAAGCTCGAAGACCTGGCACGCGCCAACGGCATCCTGCATGAATCGGCGCATGATGCATTGAGCGATGTGCGTGCCACCATTGGCCTGGCCCGCCTCATCAAGCGCCTGCAGCCGCGCCTGTTTGATTTTGCGCTGGGCCTGCACAAAAAGGACCGCGTGATGCAGGAGTTGGCCCTGCCGGCCACCTCCGCCAACGCCCGGCCCTTTTTGCATGTCTCGGGCATGTACGGGGTCGAGCGCGGCTGCATTGCCGTGGCCTGGCCGCTGGCCCAGCACCCGACGAACAAGAACGAGATCATCGCCTGGGACCTGTCGCAGGACCCGAGCCACTTGCCGGAGCTGTCGGTGGACGAGATGCGCCTGCGCATGTTCAGTGCGGCGGCGGATCTGCCCGAAGGCACGACGCGCCTGCCGATCAAGACGGTGCACCTGAACAAATCGCCGATGGTCGTCGGCAGCCTGCGCACCTTGAGCGCCGAGCAGGCCGCCCGCTGGCAGATCGACATGGACCAGGCGCTGCGCCATGCCGCGATTGCCCGCGATCTGCCCGATATGAGCGCCACCTGGGCTGCCGTGTTTGACCGCCCACCGCTCGAGGGCGTGGATGTGGACCAGGATCTGTACAGCGGCTTTATCGGCCAGGCCGACCGCCGCCGCCTGACCCAGCTGACCACCATGCACCCGCAGGAGTTGGCTGTGGCCAAGCCCGGTTTTGACGATGAGCGTCTGCATGAGCTGCTGTTCCGCTACCGGGCGCGCAATTTTCCTGCTTCCTTGACGCCTGATGAGCAGCAGCGCTGGCTGGAGCTGCGCGTTGCCTTTTTGCAAGAGGGCTTGGGCGGCGCGCGCACGGCCGAGCAGATGTTTGCCGAGATCGACCAGCTGTCCGAAACAGCTGATGAGCGCGCCGAAGAGATTCTCGGCACCCTCTACGACTGGGCCGATGCGATCATGCCCGATGCCTGAGCGGTATTGAATCAGGCTAGCGCCAGCGCCTGCTCCAGGTTCTGGCGGGCCTGGGCCTCCAGCCGGGCCTGCATGGTCGCCGTCTGGTAAATGGCCGGGCGCTGCAAAAAGCTGCGCAGCACCGCCTGTCGGCGCAGCGCATAGTCGGCAGCGGGCACCCAGGCATATTCGGCCTGGATCTGCGCCTGGTACTGCGCAAAACGCGCGGCGGGCGCGCCCAGGATGGACAGATCAATATCCAGCATCCAGGCGCTGTCTGCCGGCAGCTGCGCCTGCGCGGGCTGGAAATGGCAGGTGGCCATGACCAGTGCATCCACCCGCTGCACGGCATCGGGCGCGGCCCCGGCTGCCTGCATCACCGCTTGCGCCCACGCTGCACTGCGCAGCTCATTGTCCTTGGCCTGCGGGTCATAAATCGCGTCGTGAAAGCACAGGGCCAGCGCCAGCTCCGCCGGCTGCGCTACCTGTGGGCGCAATTGCTCCAGCCATTGCAGGCATTCGGCAATATGCTGCAGGCCGTGGTAATGGCGATCAGGCCCGGCATGCGCTGCCAGCAGCTGCGGCAAGGCGTCAATGGCTGGGGCCAGGCCCAGCGCCTGCCAGGCGCGATCCCAAGCGGCGCTGAAAATCTGGGCATCTGCGCTGCTGCTGGTCATGGCAACTCCTGAAGATGTCTCGTCTGCAATCAACCAAAGAACTGGTAGCAGACCACAATGGCGGCCACCACGCCCGAGAACTCAGCCAGCAGCGCGCAGGGCACTGCATGGCGCGCGCGCTGGATGCCCACGGCGCCAAAGTACACCGCCAGCACATAGAAGGTGGTCTCGGTGCTGCCCTGGATGATGGCGGCGGCCAGCGCCGGGAAGCTGTCCACGCCATGGCTTTGCATGGTCTCGATCAGCATGGCGCGCGCAGCGCTGCCCGAGAACGGCTTGACAAGCGCAGTGGGCAGCGCATCGACAAAGCGCGTGTCCATGCCGCTCAGGTGGACCAGCCAGCGGATGCCGTCAAGCGCATAGCCCAGCGCGCCGGAGGCGCGAAACAGGCCCACGGCGCAGAGCATGGCCACCAGGTAGGGCAGCAGGCCCTTGGCGACATCAAAGCCTTCCTTGGCGCCTTCGATAAAGCTCTCGTACACGGGCACCTTGCGCAGCGCGCCCACCACGACAAACAGCACCACCAGGCCAAACAAGGTCAGGTTGCCCAGGAGGGACGACACCTGCGCCATCGCCGTGGACGTCAAGGTCGCCAAAAAGGCCATGAATCCAGCCAGCACCAGGCCCACCGGCAGCAGATAGGCCAGTACCACCGGGTGCCACAGCGGCAGGCGCTGCACGATGGCCACCGACACCAAGCCCACCAGCGTCGAGACCGAGGTGGCCAGCAAGATCGGCAGAAAGACCAGGGTTGGGTCGGGCGCGCCTTGCTGCATGCGGTACATAAAGATGGTCACCGGCAGCAGGGTCAGCGACGAGGCATTGAGCACCAGAAACAAAATCTGTGCATTGCTGGCCGCGGTGGGCGAGGGGTTGATCTCTTGCAGCGCGCGCATGGCCTTGAGGCCGATGGGGGTGGCGGCGTTGTCCAGCCCCAGCGCGTTGGCGGCAAAGTTCAAGGTCATCAGGCCCAAGGCCGGGTGGCCGCGCGGCACATCGGGCATCAGCCGGGCAAACAAGGGCGCGAGCCAGCGGGCCAGCATATCGACCAGGCCAGCCTTTTCGGCAATCTTCAAAAAGCCCAGCCAGAGCGTGAGCGTGCCAAACAGCAGCACCATCACCTCGACCGAGAGCTTGGCCATGGCAAACAGCGCCTGCACCATGTCGCCAAAAATCTGCGCATTGCCGCCCAGCAGCCACTGCGCGAATGCGGCCAAGGCCGCCACCACAAAAAAACCCAGCCACAAGCCATTGAGCATGGGACATCCTTCGTCATCCGGCGCGCCGCAGCACCGGGGCGGTGCGCCATGCCGCTGATTGTGCGCGATGCCGCAGCCCGGCCGGGCCAGCCAGCGCGGAAACTGTGCAGGGCGCTGCAAAAGCCCCTCTGGGCTGCTCGCGTGTATGCGGGAAAACCACAAGATTGCAAACGCAACCATGCACACATTTGTCAGCGGTATGCAAGACAAAGGGAAATAATGGCTGCACAACAAAAGATGGAGACAGACTTCGATGAGCCGTTTTGCCGACTTCTACGCCCGCTCGATCCATGACCGCGATGCCTTCTGGGCCGAGCAGGCGCAGCGCATCGACTGGCATGTGCCGCCCCAACAGATCTGTGACTACAGCAACCCGCCATTTGCGCGCTGGTTTGTCGGCGGCCAGACCAACCTTTGCCACAACGCCATCGACCGCCATGTGGCCGAGCGCGGCGACCAGGCCGCGCTGATTGCGGTATCGACCGAGACCAATACCGAGCGCAGCTACAGCTATGCCGAGCTGCACCGCGAGGTGCAGCGCATGGCCGCAGCGCTGCTGGCGCTGGGCGTCAAAAAGGGCGACCGTGTGCAGATCTACATGCCGATGATTGCCGAGGCCGCCATCGCGATGCTGGCCAGCGTGCGCATCGGCGCCATCCATTCGGTGGTGTTTGGCGGCTTTGCCTCGGGCTCGCTCGCCACCCGCATTGACGATGCCCAGCCCACGGTCATCATCAGCGCCGATGCCGGCTCGCGCGCCGGCAAAGTTGTGCCCTACAAGCCCTTGCTGGACGAGGCCATTGCGCTGGCCAGCCACCAACCCCAGGCGGTGCTGATGGTGGACCGGGACCTGGCCCCCATGCAGCTTGTGCCGGGCCGCGACCACCTCTGGGCCGATCTGCGTGCCCAGCATCTGGATGCGCAGGTGCCCTGCGAATGGGTAGAGGCCACCCACCCCAGCTACACGCTCTACACCAGCGGCACCACCGGCAAGCCCAAGGGCGTGCAGCGCGACACCGGCGGCTACACGGTAGCGCTGGCCGCCAGCCTGCCGGCGATCTTCGATGCCAAGCCGGGCCAGACCTTTTTCTGCACCAGCGATATCGGCTGGGTCGTGGGCCACAGCTACATCATCTATGCGCCGCTCATCGGCGGCATGGCCACCCTCATGTACGAAGGTGTGCCGCTGCGCCCGGACCCGGGCATCTGGTGGAGCCTGGTCGAGAAATACAAGGTCACGCACATGTTCTCGGCCCCCACCGCGATCCGTGTGCTCAAAAAGCAGGATCCGGAGTACCTCAGCAAGTACGACCTGAGCAGCCTGCAGGCGCTGTGGCTGGCCGGCGAGCCGCTCGATGAGCCCACAGCCAGCTGGATCAGTGGTGCCATCGGGCGCCCCATCATCGACAACTACTGGCAGACCGAGACCGGCTGGCCGATCCTGACGCTGTGCAACGGCGTCGAGCCCCAGCCATCGCGCTTTGGCAGCCCGGGCAAGGCCGTGTTTGGCTACCACATCAAGCTGATCGATGGCGAGACCGGCGCCGAGCTGGTAGAGCCGATGCAAAAGGGCGTGATCGCCATCGAAGGCCCCTTGCCCCCTGGCTGCCTGATGACTGTCTGGCGCGACGACCAGCGCTTTGTCAACACCTACTGGAAGAGCATCCCCGGCCGCCTGGTCTACAGCACCTTTGACTGGGGTGTGCGCGACAAGGATGGCTACTACTTTATCCTGGGCCGCACTGATGATGTGATCAATGTCGCTGGCCACCGCCTGGGCACGCGCGAGATCGAAGAAAGCATCTCCGGCCACCCCGATATTGCAGAAGTTGCCGTCGTGGGCGTGGCTGATGCCTTGAAAGGCCAGGTCGCGCTGGCCTTTGCGGTGCCGCGCAGCAATGCGGTGGCGGGCGACAGCGCCGCCTGCAGCGCGCTGGAGAAATCCGTCTGTAACCATGTCGATGCCCAGCTCGGTGCCGTGGCGCGGCCGGCGCGCGTCTATTTTGTCGCCACCTTGCCCAAGACGCGCAGCGGCAAACTGCTGCGCCGCGCGCTGCAGGCGGTGGCTGAGAAGCGCGACACGGGCGATCTGTCGACGATGGAAGACCCGGCAGCGCTGCAGCAGGTGGTGGCGGCGATGGCGGCGGCTGAACGCTAAGCCGAGTCTCCAGCAAGAGCGCATTGCGCGTTCCTTGGGGGCTGTCTGGGCACGCATCCCATGGGGTTGTGGCCGCGTTGAATCAACTTGTGCTTCCAGCCTGGACTACAGCTGGAGCGCCAAGCCAGCACAGCCAGACCCTGCAAGCGCCGATCTGAGGGAGGGCGTTTGCCTTACATGGGCTGCGCAGACCCGTCGATACAGTGAAATTTTCCAATTCGACAGGAGTTGCGCCATGGCCCAAGACAATCCGCGTGAAAAATTGTGGGAACTCATCAAGGACATTCGCTTTGCGATGATCACCCACCAGCATGAACATGGCAGCCTGCATGCCGCGCCGATGACCACGGCCAACAAAGAGGGCATGGATGAGGATAAAAATTTGTATTTCCTGCTGGGTAGGGACTCTGATTTGTCGCGGTGCCTCAGCACCTCCAGCGCCATTAATGTGTCTTACGCCGATCCCAATAAGGACAGCTATGTTTCGGTATCGGCAACGGGATCCCTCAGTGACGATCTGGCGCTGAAAGAGCAGTTGTTCAGCCCGATGGCTAAAGCTTGGTTTCCCGATGGCCCGACCGACCCCAATTTGCAGATCCTGGTGGCGCGGGTTGATTTTGCCGAATACTGGGATGTGAAAGAAAACAAGCTGGTGCAGCTGTTCAAGATGGCCAAATCAGCGGTGACCGGTGAACGCCCCGATGGCATGGGCGAGCACCGCGAGATCAAGCTGTAAATCTGGGGCATCGGCTCCAACTGCATGCCCTGCGCCCTGGTCCATGGCGCAGGGCATGCCTCGTTCAGGCTGCGCTGGCGTGCTGCATGCCGTAGGCCCGCTCCACCTTGGCCACCCGCACCTGGTAGTGTGCATACCAGCGCTCGGCGCCCATGCGCTGGGCGACCAGGTGGTCGCTCTGGGCCTTCCAGCGGCGGATGTCTTCCTCGGTCTGCCAGTACGACACGGTAATGCCCAGGCCGTCGCTGCCCCGGGTGCTTTCGGCGCCCAGAAAGCCAGGTTGCTGCTCGGCAAGCAGCACCATCGCATCGGCCATGTCGGCATAGGGCTGGTGCTCGGTGTCGGTGCGCTGCGAGGTGAAGATGACGGCGTAGTACGGGGGCTGGGGGGTGTTGGCAAAGGCGGCGCTGTGCATGGCGGTGGCTCTGGGTGGGCGCAAACAATAAAAAAGCCAGCACGGAGGCTGGCTTGGCGGGTTCAGGGGCTGGGCATCAAGCTGCGGTGTCCCTGCATAAGCTGGCTCAGCGGATCAGGTCCTTGAGCTTGTCGGGCTGGCCGTTGGCCTCGTCGGCACCTTCCATCGGCGCCTTGCGCTTGGTGATGCTCTTCCAGCCATCGGCCAATGCCAGCTCGGCATTGAGCTTGATAAAGGCCAGCTGGTCTGCGGGCACATCTTCCTCGGCGTAGATGGCGTTGGCAGGGCACTCGGGGATGCAGACGGCGCAGTCGATGCATTCGTCCGGATCGATGGTCAGGAAGTTCGGGCCTTCGCGGAAGCAGTCAACAGGGCAGACGTCCACACAATCGGTGTATTTGCACTTGATGCAGTTTTCGGTGACGACGTGGGTCATGGAATGGTTTTCGCCAGTGATTCAGACAAACAAACAGCGGAGGATTTTACGGTTTTTGTGCACAAGCACCTAGCCGACCTCCGAATAACGTGGTTTTTAACTGCGGGACTGCTGGCTTGACTCCACCAGTACCGCAGCGGCCGTGCTGTTGGAGGCCGTGTCCACAAGGATCAGCGAGCCCAATTCACGTGAGTGCACAAAGGCTGCTGCCGGAATCGCTTCTTGCAGGCTGATCTCCACCCGGCCAATGGCATTGGGTTCGAGCTGCTCGGCGTCCTGGCGCTCCAAGGTGTTGATATCCAGGCGGTTGAGCACCTTGCGCACCTTGGCCTTGATCCAGCGGCGGCCATGCAGCGCCCAGTACACGCGGCCGGCCAGCAGGGGCTCGTTGTCCATCCAGGCAATGGTGGCGGTGATCTCGCGCGTTGCGGGCCAGGCAGGCTGCTCGGCGGGGGTGTCAAAGTCATCGTCGGCGGCATTGGTCGCAGCCGCTGCCGGGGCCGCAATGATCCAGTCGCCGCGCGAGACATCGACCTCGCGGTCCAGCACGATGCCGGCGCTCTGGCCTGCGCCGCGTGCGATGGGCTTGCGGGTGTGGTCCAGCACCTGGGCCACGCTGGCGCGCTGACCACTGGGCAGAATCTGCACCGCAGTGCCGGGCGCCACATCGCCGGTGCCGACGCGGCCCCAGAAAATGCGGCGGCCCTGGTGGGTGTCGGCCGAGGCGGAGAACTTCTCCACCCACTGCACCGAAAACGCCAGCGGTTGGCCAGCGTCAGCGGGCGTGGTCGGCAGCGTCTCGAGCAGCTGCAGCAGGCTCGGGCCCTGGTAGCCGGCCCAGTCGGGGTGCGCAGTCACCACGTTCCAGCCCTTCAGGGCCGAGACGGGAATAGTGGCTGCCACGGTGATGCCGGCCGCCTGGGCGAAGGCGGCCAGCGCATTGCGGATATTGGCAAAGGCCAGCGCCGGGTCGGCCACCGCATCGAGCTTGTTGACCGCAAACACCAGCGAGTGCACACGCAGCAGATGGGCCAGCAGGCTGTGGCGGCGGGTTTGGGGCAGCAGCGCGAGCTGGGGGTTTTGCCAGTCCAGCTTGGTGGCATCGACCAGCACCACGGCCGCATCGGCGCTCGATGCAGCGGTCACCATGTTGCGGGTGTACTGCTCGTGGCCGGGCGCATCGCCAATGATGAATTTGCGCGTTTCGGTGGCGAAGTAGCGGTAGGCCACATCGATGGTGATGCCTTGCTCGCGCTCGGCGGACAGGCCATCGGTGAGCAGGGCCAGGTCGGTCTCGCCGCTGCGCTGCACGCCGGCGAGCTGGTCTTGCAGCACCGATTTGCTGTCGACCAGCAGGCGGCCGATCAAGGTGGATTTGCCATCATCGACCGAGCCGCAGGTGATAAAGCGCAGCGCCGATGCGGTGTGCAGGTGGTGTTGGGCAGGGGTGCGCACGGCAGTCAGGGTATCGGTAGTCATCAGAAGTATCCGTCTTTCTTGCGCTTTTCCATCGAGGCATCGCTGGTCTTGTCGTCCATGCGGGTAGCACCTCGCTCGCTCACATCGGCAGCCAAGGTCTCCAGCACAATGTCGTCGGCCGAGGCGGCATCGCTGCTCACAGGGCAGGTGCAGGTGATGTCGCCGACGGTGCGAAAGCGCACGGTGCGGTTCTCGACGGTTTCGCCGTCGCGGGCGGGGGTGAGCGGCGTGACGGGCACGAGCAGGCCCTTGCGCTCGACCACGTCGCGCTGGTGGGCGTAGTAGAGGCTGGGCAGCGCGATGTTTTCGCGGGCAATGTACTGCCAGACATCGAGCTCGGTCCAGTTGCTGATCGGGAACACGCGGAAATGCTCGCCCGGAGCCAGGCGGGTGTTGAACAGGGTCCAGAGCTCGGGGCGCTGGGCCTTGGGCTGCCACTGGCCAAAGCTGTCGCGGTGGCTGAAGATGCGTTCCTTGGCGCGGGCCTTTTCCTCGTCGCGGCGGGCGCCGCCAATCAGCGCGTCAAAGCGGAACTCCTCGATCGCTTCGAGCAAGGTCACCGACTGGTGCACATTGCGCGATTCGCCGGGGTGGGCCAGGCGCACGGTGCCGCGCGCCATCGAGTCCTCGACGCTGCGCACGATCAGATCGGCACCCAGCTCCTTGGCGCGCAGATCGCGGAAATCGGTCACTTCGGGGAAGTTGTGGCCGGTGTCGATCATCAGCAAGGGGTAGGGGATGCGGCCGGCGCCAAAGGCTTTTTCGGCGCATTTGAGCATCACCAGCGAATCCTTGCCGCCGGAAAACAGCAGCGCTGGGCGCTCAAAGGCGGCTGCCACTTCGCGCAGGATAAAGATGGTTTCTTCTTCCAGCGCATCGAGGTGCTGGTTGCTCAGGTGGTTGAGCACATCGGTTTCAACACGGGCGTTCATATCGGATGGACTTTCTTGTCGGGCGGGCTGCATGCGGTCAGTGGGCGATATCAGTGCGCAATGTGCAGGCCGCATTCGCGGTTGTCTTCGCCCTTGGTGGGATCCACATAGTCGAAGTTGTTGGGCAGACCGTGTTGTTCGCAGTAGTCGTACAGATCCTTGGACGACCAGTGCAGCAGGGGTGCGACCTTGATGAGGCCATCGGGGTTCAGACTGACCGGATCCATCTGGGCACGCACGGCCGTGTCGGTGGCGCGCAGCGCGGTGAACCACACGCGCGGCTGGGTCTCGCGCAGCGCGCGGGCAAAGGGCTCGAGCTTGACCTCTTCGGTAAAGGCGGCGTGGCGCGGATCATCCAGCGCGGGCGTGGCGCCTTCAATGGCTTCGCGGTGGGCGCGCGAGCGGCGTGGCAGGTAGATCTGCAGGTTCAGCCCCAGCTGGCGCGTCACCTCGTCGGCAAAGCGGTAGGTGGCCTCGGTGTTGTAGCCGTTGTCCATCCAGACCACGGGCACATCGGGCTGGACCTGGCTCACCAGGTGCAGGATCACCGCTTCAAAGGGGCGGAAATTGGTGGTCACGATGCTGGTCTGGCCCAGCGACAGCGCCCAGCGCACCAGGGCTGCGGCGTCCTTGCCCAGCTCGGCATTCACGCGGGCCAGTTCTTGGGGGGGGAGGGTGGTCGTGCTCATGCGGCGGCCTGGTCAAAATGGGGCTTGGCTTCCACGTCGCCTTGGTAAAAACCGGCAAAACGCTCGAACTGGCGCGCGGCATCGGCAACGTCCACGCCTTCCTTGAGCACCGCGCTGCTGAAGCCGGTGCGGTGCATCTGCACCAGCTGGTCGATCAGTACATCGCCCAGCGCACGGATATCGCCCTTGAAGCCACGGCGGCGGCGCAGCAGGTAGGCCTGGCTGAACGCGCGGCCATCGGTGAAAGACGGAAAGTCGAGGTCAATGCGCTCCACGCCATCAAGCGAGACTTGCAGCGCATCGGCATCGTTGGCCAGCAGCAGCACGCTGCGGTCGCCTTCGCCAGCGGGCTGGTGGTCGCCGGCGGCCAGGATCTGGAAATCGTTCGGAATGCTCATCGTTGTTCTGCTCAATGCTCAGGCTTGGGTGGTTTCTGCGGCGGTGTCAGCGGCTTCGGGCAGGCGGGCGGACTTGCCCGCTTCCTTGAAGGGGTCCAGGCCCACGCGGCGCACGGTGTCGATAAACAGCTCGCCGTTGCCCCGCAGATCGCGGTAGGCTGTCAGCACGGCTTCGATCACGCCGGGCACTTCGGCAGCGCTGAACGAGGGGCCAATGGCCTTGCCAGCCTGGGGCGCGCCCGACAAGGTGGCGCCGTCAGAGCCGCCCACGGTGATCTGGTACCACTCCTTGCCGTCCTTGTCGACGCCCAGGATGCCGATATGGCCGCTGTGGTGGTGGCCGCAGCTGTTGATGCAGCCGCTGATATGCAGGTCGATGTCGCCGATGTCGTCGAGTTCGTCCAGGTCCTGGTAGCGCTCGGTAATGGCTGCTGCAATCGGCAGGCTGCGGGCATTGGCCAAGGCGCAGAGGTCACCGCCGGGGCAGGCGATCATGTCGGTGAGCAGGTCCACATTGGTGCTGGCCAGGCCCAGGGCCTTGGCCTGCAGCCACAGGTCATGCAGCTGGCTCACATGCACCCAGGGCAGCACCACGTTCTGGTCGTGGGTCACACGGGCTTCGCCGGCGGAGAACTGGTCCACCAGCTGGGCCAGCGCATCGAGCTGCTCGCCCGAGGCATCGCCCGGCGCCTGGCCGACGCGTTTGAACGACAGCACCACCGCGCGCAGCTGCGGGTTTTGGTGGGCGCGCACATTGCGGCTCACCCAGCGGCCAAAGGCTGGCTCACGCACGCCTTGCTCGGTCAGCTGGTGCTTGGCCTCGGTGGCGTTGACCTGCGGGTAGCCCGACAGGTCGGGGGCCACAAAGCAGGCCGCCACGCGGTCAAACTCGGCCTGGGGGATGGTGTGCGGGCCGCCATCGACCTCGACGATCTGGCGGAACTCTTCTTCCACCGAGTCGATATAGACCTGGCCTTCGGCCTTCACCAGGATCTTGATGCGCGCCTTGTACTTGTTGTCACGGCGGCCGCGCTCGTTGTAGACGCGCACAATAGCTTCAATGTAGTTGAGCACCTGGTTCCAGGGCAGAAACTCGCGGATCGGAGTGCCGATCACCGGCGTGCGGCCCATGCCGCCGCCGACAAACACCTTGAAGCCGATCTCACCGGCCTCGTTCTTGGTCAGGTGCAGGCCCACATCGTGCCAGCCGGTGGCGGCGCGGTCTTCTTGCGAGCCGCTGATCGCAATCTTGAACTTGCGCGGCAGGAAGGCGAACTCGGGGTGCAGGGTGGTCCACTGGCGCAGCACTTCGGCATAGGGGCGGGGGTCCACCAGCTCATCCACCGCCACGCCGGCGAGCGCATCGGTCGTCGTGTTGCGGATGCAGTTGCCGCTGGTCTGGATGCCGTGCAGGTTGACGCTGGCCAAGAGGTCCATCACATCGGCGGACTTGGACAGCGGAATCCAGTTGAACTGCACATTGGTGCGGGTCGTGAAATGCGCGTAGTGCGTGGGCAGGTAGGTGGTGCCCATCGCGCCCTGGGTCTTGAGCGCATCCTGGTAGAGCTGGGCGTCGGGCGCGTCGTACTCGCGGGCAATGCGGGCCAGCACGCGGATCTGGGCGGAGTTGATCTCGCCATAGGGCACTGCCACCCGCAGCATCGGTGCGTAGCGTTGCACATACCAGCCGTTTTGCAGACGCAGCGGGCGGAATTCTTCTTCACTCAGCCGGCCCGTTTCCCAGCGTTGGAGCTGGTCACGGAACTGGTCTGCTCGGGCCTGGACAAACTGGCGATCAAATGGGGTGTATTGGTACATCGTGGTGCGGAAGTTGCAGCTACCGAGCCCTGGTGTGCTCGCTGCCCCAATGGCGGCGGAGCTGGGCTGTTGCGATGTACTGTAAAAAAATTTCATATAAACTCAAACTACATTTTTCTCAGTCCTGTATGACATTGAGTTATATGAAAATGGCGAATGCTAGTGAGCAAATGGCATATGGGCGCGCTGTAGGGCGCCCCAAAGACAGGGCGTAGCGGAGATGGCGTCTGCATCCGCCCCTCACTTTAAAAAGGCATAGGGGGCGCCGCAGGGCATCCCATGGATAGAGCGGGGCGAAGACGGCATTCGCATCCGCCCCTCGCGCTAAAGCGCTGGCTTATTTGCAGTAGCGGTCGCTGGCCAGCGCCAGGGCCAGCGGATTGGGCAGTGGCAAGGGCTCGGCATGCAGGCGGGCGGCCAGCAGCTCGGCGCAGAGCAGCGCCCAGGTGAGCCCGCGCGACCCCATCGCCGTGGCGACCCAGGGGCTGGCCAGGCCTTCAGGCAGCGCCTGGGCGGGCAGCAGCGGGCCCACCAGCGGCAGCCGGTCGGTCGATGCGCAGCGCAGCTGGGCCCAGTGCTGGGCGCGCGCAAAGGCCTGCGCATCCGGCCGGTGGCCTTCCGGCAGCAGAGTTTGCAGCTTGGCCCCATTACCGGCATGGGCAGCAGCGGCATCCTCGGCCGACGGCGGCAGCGCGGATTGGCCGCGCTCAAAGCTCGATCCCATGACCCAGGCTGCTTCTCCCGTCTGCCCAATGCGGAAATAGGGCACCCAGCTGCCATGGCCGTTGACCGGCTGGTGGGCAGCGGGCGCCTGGCCTTCGGCATAGCGGCCCCAGCTGACCTGGCCGCGAATGGTTTGCAGCGCCTGGGCAGCGGCCAGGCTCTGGCCGTTGATGCGCATGCAGGCCGATTGCGGCCCGGCGCAGAGGACGACCAGATCGGCCTGCGCCCATGGCTGGCCTTGGCCATCGCTCAGCGACCATTGCGGAGGGCCGTCTTCGCTTGCCAGCGCATCGAGCGCATGCACAGGTGCATCGCCGACAAAACGGATGCCCGGGTGGTCCAGCAGGGCCTGCACCAGCGCAGCCGGCCGCAGCCAGCCGCCGCGTGGGTGCCAAAGCGCGGGGGTGTCGGCCGGCAAGCCCAGCGCTTCGAGCGTGGCGGCGCTGGCCTCTTCACTCCAGTCGGCCGCAGGCGCGGCCAAGGCGTCCTTCCAGGCAGGAGGCCGCTCATGGGCGCTGCGGCGCGTGGGCGCGGCCGCAGGGCTGTCGCTGAGGGCAGCGCTTTCATCGGGCGGCGTGGCGAGCTGGCGGCGCTCCAGCACCCCGGTCATCTCCCAGTCCAGCCCCGCTTGCAGCAGCTGCTGCGCCCATTGCAGACTGCAGCGCTGGCCGGCACGGGTGATGCGCGAGAGGGGGCTGTCGTCGCTGCTGGTGTGGGGCGCAAAAATGCCGGCGGGCAATGCCGAGGCGCCGGCGGCTGGATGGCTGGCGGCATCGAGCACGGTGACCTGCCAGCCGCGCAGGGCCAGCTGGCGCGCGCAGGCAGCTCCCGCAATGCCCGCGCCGATGATGGCCGCCTGCCCACCGCCGCCTGCCAGGCGCGGCGGCAGGGCCTGCGCGCCCAGGGGCCACAGCTGCGCCTTGCGGGGCTCCCAGTGCGGGGCAAATTGGGCCTGCAGGTTGTCGCGCTTGGGCGGCACGCCCGGCACCTTGCGCACCGCAAAGCCGCACTGGGCCAAGTCGCGGCGCAGCTGGGCGGCGATGGTCCAGGTCGCCAACTGGGTGCCGCGCCGGGCGCAGCGTGCCACGGCCTTCAAGCTGTGCAGGCTCCACATATCGGGGTTGCGCGCGGGGCTGAAGCCGTCCAGGTAGATGCTGTCTGCCACCAGCTCTTGCTGGCGCAGCATGGCCTGGCTGTCACCAATCAGCAGGCTGAGCAGCACCCGGCCACCGGCCAGGCGCAGGCGGTGCACGCCCGGCAGCAGCCCCCACCATTGGGCGGCGAGTTCTTCGGCCAGCGGCAGCAGATGGGAAAACTTGCGCGCCTGCGCCAAGAGGTCAGCCGCTGCGATGGGAAAGGCTTCGGTCGAGACAAAGTGCAGCAATGCAGGGCGGGCCGGGTCTTGCTGCCAGGCATGCCAGGTGACCAGAAAATTGAGCCCAAAGCCAAAGCCGGTCTCCAGAATACGCCACTGCGGCTGGCCGGCCCAGGCCTGGGGCAGACCGCAGCCGGCCAGAAACACCTGCTCGGCCTGGGCCAGTGCATGGGCGGCTTCGCTGTGGTAACGGTCAGCAAAGCGGGGGCTGTAGGGCGTGCCGTCGGCCATCCATTGCACGGTCTCAGTCATGGCTTGCAAAGATCATTTCTCAAAGAAGGGGGATTGTAGGGAGTTCAGTCCCAGCGCGCGGCGCAGCATTCCCTGGATGGCGGTTTTGTGACAATTTGTTGTCAAACCCGTACTATCATGGCCCCATGCCTGATCGACCGTCTGCCCGTTCTCTAGTCTCTCACTGCCTGTGGCTGGCGCTGGCCTGGACCCTGCCTAGCCATGCCCAAACACCCGCCCAAGCCCAGCCCGCCGTCTATGCCGCTGCGCAGGCAGAGCAAACGCCGATGCTGGCCACCTTGAAAAACCTGGTGCATATCGAATCGGGCAGCCGCGATTATGGCGGCGTGAGCTATATCGCCCAGGTCGCCGCCGAGCGCTTGAAAGCACTGGGCGGCGAGGTGCAGATCATTCCGGCGACGGATGTGGTGCGGCTGGAAGATACGCCCGAGCAGGTCGGCCCCATGGTGCAGGCCGTCTTCAAGGGCCGGGGGCAGTCGCGCATCATGATGATTGCGCATATGGACACCGTCTACCAGCGCGGCGATGTGGACAAGCAGCCGTTCCGCATTGAGGGCGATCGCGTCTACGGCCTGGGTGTCGAGGACGAAAAGCAGGGCGTGGCGCTCGTGCTGCACAGCATCGCGATGCTGCAAAAGCTGGGCTATGACAGCTTTGGCGAGATCACCGTGCTGTTCAACAGCGATGAGGAGATCAGCTCGCCGGGCTCGCGCCGGCTGATCAGCGCATTGGCGCGCGACCAGGATGCCATTTTCTCTTTCGAGAGTGGCGGCCTGCAGGGCACCCTGCACCTGGCCACCAGTGGCATTGGCGCCATGTTTTTGGATGTGCAGGGCAAATCCTCGCATGCCGGGGCCAAGCCCGAGGCGGGGGTGAATGCGCTGTATGAACTGTCGCACCAGCTGCTGCAGATGCGCGACCTGTCGCAACCCGAAAACGGCCTGAAGCTGAACTGGACCATCGCACAGGCAGGCACCACCCGCAATGTGGTGCCGCCGCATGCGCAGGCCCAGGCCGATGCGCGGGCGCTGCGGGCCCAGGATTTTCAGGCGCTGCAGGATGCGGTGCAGGAAAAAATCAAGAACCGCCTGCTGTCTGACAGCAAGGTGACGGCCAGCTTTGAGCTGCGCCGCCCGCCGATGCAGGCCAGCGATGCGGCACGCCGCATTGCCGCGCAGGCCAAGGCCATCTACCAGGATGAGCTGGGCATACCGCTGCATGTGAACGATGTGGCGCTGGGCGGCGGCACCGATGCCGCTTTTGCCGCCCTCAACACCCGGGGTGGGGTGGTCGAGGGCATGGGCGTGTGCGGCTATGGCGCGCATGACATGTATGGCGAATACATCCTGCTGGACTGCATTGCGCCGCGCCTGTACCTGGTGGCGCGCATGGTGATGGCACTGTCGGAGCCGGCGACCGCGCGCTGATCGCCGGCCGCCGGCCGCCGGAGCAGGGCTGGGGCTCAGCCCTTTTTCTGCAGCATCTTGATGACGCTGGAGAAGTCCTCCGCGCCATGGCCGGCAATGCTGTGCGCCGCATACAGCTGGCGCGCCATGCCACCCAGCGGGGTGCTGGCCTTCACCGTCATCGCGCTTTCCTGCGCCAGGCCCAGGTCCTTGAGCATCAGGTCGGTGCCAAAGCCGCCGGTGTAGCCGCGCGTGGCGGCGCTGGCCTCCTGCACGCCGGGGAAGGGGTTGTAGACCTCCAGCGCCCAGTTGCCGCCCGAGCTGCGGCGCATGATTTCGCTGAGCACCTTGGGATCCAGGCCATTGGCAACACCCAGTGCAATAGCCTCGCTGGTGCCCACCATCAAAATACCCAGCAGCATGTTGTTGCAGATCTTGGCGGTCTGGCCCGCACCGACATCGCCGGCGTGGAAGATGTTCTTGCCCATTTTCTCGAGCAGCGGACGGGCACGCTCCAGGTCGGCTGCGCTGCCGCCGACCATAAAGGTCAGCGTGCCGGCAATCGCGCCGCCGGTGCCGCCCGAGACCGGCGCATCGATAAAGCCAATGCCCAGCGCCTGCGCGGCCTTGGCCACTTTCTGGCTGGTTGCTGCCGCGATGGTGGAGCTGTCAATGATCAGCGCGCCCTTGGCGATGCCTTGCAGCAGCCCCGCATGGCTGCCGTTGCCCAGAAACAGGCCTTCGACATGCTGGCTGGCGGGTAGCATGCTGACGATGACCTCGGCGCCTTCGACGGCCTCCTGGGCACTGGTCGCGGCGCTGCCGCCTTCGGCCACCACCTTGGCCACCGCCTCGCGGCTCAGGTCAAAAGCGCGGACCTGGTGGCCCGCCTTGGCCAGGTTGATGGCCATGGGCGCGCCCATATTGCCCAGGCCGATAAATGCGATAGTTGCCATATTTGTCTCCTTGAAGTGTTATTGCACAGGGTTGTGGGTTGGCATGGATAAGGAAAGACAGCGTCGGAGTCAGAGTTCAAAGATCGCTGTCAAACACGCTGTGGCGTTTGCGGGCGGCGGGCGTTGGGTTCGCATCTCCAGCCGCCTTGGCGGTTTTTGCTTTTTTCAGCGGCTTGGCGGATGGATCGGAAGTAGCCGACTTGGGCTTTTTCTTCGGTGTGGCCTTGGCGCGCGGGTTAAAGGCCAGCGCCGCATCGATCCAGTGCTGCCAGGCCTCGCGCGTGGCATAGGCGGCGGGCCCCACCAGAAAATAGCCGTCCATCAAGCCTTTGGACGACAGCGGCCGCACTCCCGGCAGTTCTGCCACCTGGGCATGGGTTTCAGGCGCAATGCGCACCAGCAGCTCGTCGTTCTCCACGCCCAGGCACATCTTGCCGTCGACCATGAACACATGGCAGCCGAACATGGTTTTCTCTTCGACCGAGACGCCCACGGCTTGCTCGGCCAGTGCCAGGCGCACGGCATCGATAAGGCGCAGGGTTTCAGGGTCCAAAGGACGGCGGGGCATGGTGGGGGGGTGATGGGGCAGGAGGGGGCAAGGCAGCGCCTGCTCAGCGGATGGCCTCGGGCGCATCCCCATCGAGCATGCGCCGGGCGATGATGACCCGCATGATCTCGTTGGTGCCTTCCAGAATCTGGTGCACCCGGGCGTCGCGCATCAGGCGCTCGAGCGGGTACTCACGAATATAGCCGTAGCCGCCGTGCAATTGCAGCGCATCGTTGCAGACATTGAAGCCGGCGTCCGTCGCAAAGCGCTTGGCCATTGCGCAGTAGGTGGAGGCATCGCGCGCGCCGGCATCGAGCTTGCTGGCGGCCAGGCGCACCATCTGGCGCGCGGCAACCAGCTCGGTGGCCATGTCGGCCAGCTTGAACTGCAGCGCCTGAAAACTGGCAATCGGCTTGCCGAACTGCTTGCGTTCCTGCATATAGCTTTGCGCCTGGTTGAGGGCGCCCTGGGCTGCGCCTACTGAGCAGGTGGCGATATTGATGCGGCCGCCGTCGAGCCCCTTCATCGCAATCTTGAAGCCTTCGCCCTCGCGGCCCAGCAGGTGATGGGCGGGGATGCGCACATTGTCAAAGCTGATCACGCGCGTGGGCTGGCTGTTCCAGCCCATTTTTTCTTCCTTCTTGCCGTAGCTGATGCCTTCCAGGTGCGCGGGCACGGCAAAGGCGCTGATGCCCGAGGCGCCCGATTGCGCATCGCCCGTGCGGGCCATCAACACCAGCATGTCGGTGGCGCCGGCCCCGCTGATAAAGGCTTTGCTGCCATTGATGATGTAGTCATGGCCCACCAGCTCGGCCCGGGTCTTGAGCGAGGCGGCGTCGGACCCGGCACCGGGCTCGGTCAGGCAGTAGCTGGCGAGCTTCTGGCCGCTGGCGAGCAAGGGCCCCCACTCGTCGCGCACCGCATTGCTGGCCCAGGTGCCCAGCATCCAGGTCGCCATATTGTGGATCGTGATGAAGGCGGTGGTGGAGGGGTCAACCGCAGCCAGCTCCTCAAACACCAGGGTGGCGTCGAGCCGGGGCAGCGCCAGGCCGCCGGCATTTTCGGGCGCATACAGGCCGCAAAAGCCCAGCTCGCCGGCCTTGGCAATCGCTTCGCGGGGAAAGACGGCTTCGGCATCCCAGTGCGCGGCATGCGGGGCGAGTTCCGCCTGGGCAAAGGCGCGCGCGGTGTCGGCAAAGGCGCGTTGGTCTTCTGATAGCTCGAAATCCATGGGCTTGTCTCCTGTCTCTTATCGTGCTGCGCCGGGCATGGGAGGCCCGGGCAGCAGCGTTTTGTGGTGAACGCGGCTGGCTATGGTTTTTGCAGCAGCTCGGGCGGCGGGCCTTCGTGCAGCCAGACCATCAACTCCTTCTTGCGCTTGCCGATTTCGGCCACCAGGCATTCGTGGTAGCGGCGCGGCCAGTCGGGCTGGGCCTCGTGCGCGGCCTGCTGCTTCTTGCAGGTGGCGGCGCGCTGGCGTATCCAGTCGTTCTGGTCGCGGCGCAGCGCAGGGCGTTCGTGCGCCGACAGAATGCGCATCACATCGGCATACAGGATGTTGTTGTCGGTATCGGCTTGCTGAAAGGCCTGCACCGCGCAGGCATTGGTTTGCTCGGTATTGCCGCCGCTCACACAGGCCGCGCCGGCCTGGGCCAGCGCGGTCTGCGGGGCGAGGGCAGCCGAGGCTGCAAAAAACAGAGCCAGCAGCGCTGGGCGGGATGCAAGGAAATGAGGCATAGCCCAGATCATCGCCGCAAAACTGCAGCGGCCCGGAAAAGGCCCGCTGCAGTGCTCGCCAAGTCCGCTTATTTCAGGCTGATGGTGGTGTTCACCCCATGGGCGATGGTGCTGTCGTCAAACCAGCGGGCGGTCACCGTCTTGGTCTGCGTGTAGAACATGACGACCTGCTTGCCGTAGGGGCCCAGGTCGCCGAGCTTGGAGGCGCGGCTGCCGGTGAACGAGAACAGCGGCACGGGCACAGGAATCGGCACATTGATGCCGATCTGGCCGACATCGATCTCTTCCTGGAACTTGCGCGCAGCTGCGCCACTTTGCGTGAAGATGGCGGTGCCGTTGCCATTGGGGTTGGCGTTGATGAAGGCAATGGCCTCGTCGATATCGGCGGCCTCGGCAATGCAGAGCACCGGGCCAAAGATTTCCTGGTCATAGATGGCCATGCCGGGCTTGACGCCAGAGAAGACCGTTGGGCCGACAAAGTTGCCCTTTTCAAAGCCGGCGACGGCAGGCTTGCGGCCATCGAGCTCGAGCTTGGCGCCATCGGCAATGCCGCGCTCGATCAGGCTCTCCACCCGCGACAGCGCCTGGCAGGACACGACCGGGCCCACATCGGTACCGGACTCGGTACCGGCAGACACCTTCAGGGTCTTGGCCTTTTCGACCAGCTCGGGGATCCACTTCTGTGCCTCGCCCACCAGCACCACCACCGACAAGGCCATGCAGCGCTGGCCAGCAGCGCCAAAGGCGGCACCAGCGAGCGCGTTGAGCGACTGCTCCTTGTTGCAGTCAGGCAGCACGATGGCGTGGTTCTTCGCGCCCATCATGCATTGCACGCGCTTGCCGTTGAGCGATGCGCGGTTGTAGACATGGGTGCCGACCTTGGTGGAGCCAACAAAGCTGATCGCCTTGATATCGGGGTGGTCGCAGATCGCGTTGACCGCGTCTTCGCCGCCGTGGATCACGTTGAGCACACCCGGGGGCACGCCCGCTTCCAGGGCCAGCTCGCACAGGCGCATGGTCACCATCGGGTCTTGCTCGGAGGGCTTGAGCACAAAGGTGTTGCCCGTGGCAATCGCCATCGGGAACATCCACAGCGGGATCATCGCCGGGAAGTTGAAGGGGGTGATGCCAGCGCACACGCCCAGCGGCTGGTTCAGGGTATAGGTGTCGACGCCATTGGCCACATTGTTGGCCAGCTCACCCAGTTGCAGCGAGCCGATGTTGGCGGCATGCTCGACCACTTCCAGGCCCCGGAAGACATCGCCTTCGGCGTCGGGCAGGGTCTTGCCTTGCTCGGCCGTCAGGATCGCGGCGAGCTCCTTCATGTTCTCGCGGATCAGCTGCTGGAGCTTGAGGAAGATGCGGGCGCGCACGCCAATCGGTGTCTTCTTCCAGGTCTTGAACGCTTCCTTGGCATTGGCCACTGCGGCGTTGATCTCTTCGGGCGTGGCAAAAGGCACGCGGGCCAACACCTGCTGCGTGGCAGGGTTGACCACGTCACGCCATTGCGTGGTTTTGGATTCGACCAGCTGGCCGTTGATCAACAGCTTGACGGTCGGCGCCAAGGTGCTGGTGGATTGCGGTGCGTTCATGTTTTGTCTCCTGGGAATCTAGGGTAGAGAGAGGCGGCAGGTTGCCGCTGGGCAACGCACCGTTATGCACATGGTAGATGTGCGCATTCGCCCAAACAAGAGGTTGGCTGCACAGGGCTGTGCGGCGCTGCACATCCGCTGGGTTGCTGGCGGCCTGGTGCATACTGGGTTGATCGCTTGCAGCAGGGAGATTTCCATGGGTTGGCTGGACAGAATTGGTCAGCTGCTGGGCGCCAAGGCGCCTGTGCAGAATGAACGCACCGCGTCTGTGCTTGCGCCGGAGCCACCCGAGCCCACGATGGACGCATGGCAGGCCTTGTGCATGGCCCTCGGCCAGGCGCTGGCCTTGGACGATAGCGATGAACTCTGGGGCGAGCTGCGGCAGGCGATCGAGCAGCCAGTGCAGTACCTCGATCGCTTTGCCGATGAATGGGTCAACCGGGGCATGGACGAGCCCGCGCATGTGACGCCCTGGCTGGCGCTGGTGGAGGGCCTGCAGCGCCGCAAGCAGAACTTTGAGCTCGATTGGAAGCTGAACATGGATGACGCCATCTGGGCGCTGCAGCAGCTCCAGACCGTGCAGCAGCGGGGGCTGGACTTGCAGGCGCTGGCGGGCAGCCAAGCGCTGAACCACGAGGCCTTGCAGGAGGCGGGTGACTACCTGCGCAGCCAAGGCCTGAGCCTGGTCAGCTTCGACATCGATAGCGACAGCTATCCGCTGTCGGTGCTGGAGGCCAGCGCGGTTGCGCCTTTGCAGGCCTTGGCCGCGCGCGTAGGCGGCAAGTTGCTGGCTTTGCACTATTAGTTGCGCAGCATAATAACCTTTTGCCCCTGGCTGGGCTGACGCTGTTTTATCCTTGCGCACCTTCGCGGTGCGTCCGGGCCTTGGCTCGCAGGCCGCACCATCTTTCTCGCTAACGCACTGCGCTTTTTTCTCATGAGCAAACAGGCCCCAGCGGAGCAATCGGGGGCTTCGCCCGGTACCGATGACCTCCAACGCAATCTCAGCAACCGCCATATCCAGTTGATCGCCATCGGTGGCGCCATCGGCACCGGGCTTTTCATGGGCTCGGGCAAGACCATCAGCCTGGCGGGGCCGTCCATCGTGCTGGTCTACGCCATCATCGGCATCATGCTGTTCTTTGTGATGCGGGCCATGGGCGAGCTGCTGCTGTCCAACCTGCAGTACAAGTCCTTTATCGATTTCTCGGACGACCTGCTGGGCCCTTGGGCCGGCTTCTTCACCGGTTGGACCTACTGGTTCTGCTGGATCATCACCGGTATTGCCGATGTGATTGCCATTTCGGCCTATGCGCAGTTCTGGTGGCCTGATTTGCCGCAGTGGGCCCCGGCCATTGCCTGCGTGGCCGTGCTGCTGTCGCTCAACCTGCTGACCGTCAAGCTCTTTGGCGAGGTCGAGTTCTGGTTTGCGATGATCAAGATCGTGGCCATCGTCGCGCTGGTCGGTACGGGCCTCTACATGGTCAGCACCGGTTTCAGCTCGCCGGCCGGGCGCCAGGCGAACATCGCCAACCTCTGGAACGATGGCGGGCTCTTCCCCCATGGCGCCATGGGCTTTTTTGCCGGCTTCCAGATTGCGGTGTTTGCCTTTGTCGGTATCGAGCTGGTGGGCACCACGGCTGCCGAGGCCAAGGACCCGCACCGCACCCTGCCGCGCGCGATCAACTCGATCCCCGTGCGCATCATCATCTTCTACGTCTGCGCGCTGATCGCCATCATGGCCGTCACCCCCTGGCGCGATGTGGTGCCCAGCAAGAGCCCGTTCGTCGAGCTGTTTGTGCTCGCCGGCCTGCCGGCAGCGGCCAGTGTGATCAATTTTGTCGTGCTGACCTCGGCCGCCTCGTCGGCCAACAGTGGCGTGTTCTCCACCAGCCGCATGCTCTACGGCCTGGCGCTCAAGGGCGATGCCCCACGCTCGTTTGGCCAGCTTTCGGCCAGCAGCGTGCCCTCGCGCGGCCTGCTGTTCTCCTGCGTCTGCCTGCTGGGCGGTGCCTTTTTGATGTGGGTGGTGCCCAACCTGGTCGAAGCCTTCACGCTGGTGACCACCGTCTCGGCCATCCTCTTCATGTTTGTCTGGTCGCTGATCCTGCTGTCCTACATCAGCTACCGCAAGCAGCGCCCCGCGCTGCACCAGGCGTCTCACTACCGCATGCCCGGTGGCGTGTTCATGTGCTGGGTCTGCCTGGCCTTCTTTGCCGCCGTGCTGGTGCTGCTCACTTTGGAACTGGACACGCGCCAGGCGCTGATCGCGACGCCGGCCTGGTTTGTGCTGCTGGGCCTGGCCTACGCCTGGCAGCGCAAGCGCGCCAAAGTGGACTGATCGGAGCCAGGCACGGTCCCTATCTGCTGCCCCTGTTGCAAATTTGCACAATAATGCTGTGCAACATCGACAAGGGGCTGGCATGGATTGGGATCATTTGCGCTTTTTCTGGGCCTTGGTGCAGGCCGGCACCCTGGTGGGCGCGGCCAAGGCGCTGGGCGTGGAGCACACCACAGTCTCGCGCCGCATCCAGGCTTTGGAAAAGCAGCTCGGCGCCACCTTGTTCACCCGCGAGGGCAGTGGCTACAAGCTGACCGATGCCGGCCGCCAGCTGCAGCCGCGCGCCGAGGCCATGGACCAGATTGCGCGCGGCATCGCGCCCATTGCTGCGAGCCAAAGCGCCGAGACGCCCAGCGGCGTGGTGCGCATCGGCGTGACCGAAGGCTTTGGCACCCAGGTGCTGGCCAAGCACCTGGCCTTGCTGGCCCAGCGCTACCCCTTGCTGACCATTGACCTGCTGGCCGTGCCGCGCATGCTGCAGCTCTCGCGCCGCGAAGCCGATATCGTCATCTCGCTCGAGCGCCCGGTGCGCGATACCGTTGTCACCAGCCGCCTGACCGAGTACCGGCTGTACCTCTATGGCCAGCGCGAATATCTGGCGCGCCACCCGCTGATCACCTCGACCGAAGGCCTGGCCAGCCACCGCTTTGTGCACTATGTCGATGACCAGCTCTTCACCAAGGAGCTGCAGTTTCTCGACAGCCTGAGCGCGCCCCAGCGCTTTAGCTTTCGCAGCACCAGCATCCTGGCGCAGTACACCGCCGTGCGCACCGGCGCGGGGCTGGGCGTGCTGCCGGGCTTTCTGGCTGACAAGGACCCCTTGCTGCAGCGTGTGCTGCCCGAGCAGGCGCAGTTCACCCGCACCTTTTGGATGTCGATGCCGCCCGAGCTGCGCTCGGTGCCGGGCATCCAGGTGGTCTGGCGCTTTTTGCAGGCCACGGTGCAGGAGCAGCAGGACCTGTTGCTGTGCTGAGCGCTGGCGCATAAAAAAACCGGCTGCCAAGGCAGCCGGTTCGTCGCGGATCTGCGCAAGGCTTACATGTTGTTGGGCAGCGCGGTGACGATCTGGGGGAAGAACCAGAGAATCACCAGGGCCAGCACCATCAGCGCAAAGTAGGGTGCGCAGACACGGGCCAGGTAGGTGATCTGCTTGCCTGTCATGCCTTGCAGCACAAACAGGTTGAAGCCCACCGGCGGCGTGATCTGCGCGGTCTCCACGGTGATCACCAGGAAGATACCAAACCACAGCGGATCGATGCCCGCAGCCTGGATGATGGGCAGCACCACACCCATGGTCAGCACGATGGTGGAGATGCCATCGAGGAAGCAGCCAATCAGGATGTAGAAGATGCCCAGCACGATGATCAGCATCGCAGGCGACAGGTTGAGGCTGCCGACATACTCGGCCAGCTGGCGCGGCAGGCCGATATAGCCCATCGACAAGGTCATGAAGGCGGCACCGGCCAGGATCAGCGCGATCATGCAATACAGGCGCGTGGCACCAAACAGCGAGTCCTTGAAGTTCTTCCAGGTGAGCGCGCCTTGCGTCGCAGACAGCACCAGGGAGCCCAGCACGCCAATGGCAGCCGCTTCGGTGGCCGTTGCAATGCCCGTGTAGATGCTGGCAATCACCGAGGCGATCAGCAGCACCACAGGGATCAGGTGGCGCGACTCGTGCAGCTTCTGCTTGAAGCTCATGGAGCTGTCGGCCTTGGGGATCTTGTTGGGGTTGAGCAGGGCCCAGACGATGATCCAACCACTGAACAGCAGGGCCAGCATGATGCCGGGCAGCACGCCGGCCATGAAGAGCTTGGAGATCGACATCTCAGCGGCAACACCGTAGACGATCAGGATGATCGATGGCGGAATCAGCAGACCCAGGGTGGCAGGGCCGCCCAGCGAGCCGATGACCATGTTCTCGGGGTAACCGCGCTTCATCAGCTCGGGCACATTCATCTTGCCGACGGTCGCGCAGGTGGCGGCCGAGGAGCCCGACACCGCCGCAAATATCGTGCAGCCGATCACATTGGTGTGCAGCAGGCGGCCGGGCAGCAGGTTGACCCAGGGTGCGAGGCCCCGGAACATGCTCTCCGATAAGTTGGTGCGGTAGAGAATCTCACCCATCCAGACAAAGAGCGGCAGCGCCGTCAAGGTCCAGCTGCTGGCCGATCCCCAGATGGTCATGGCCATCGCATCCCCGGCGGCGCGGGCGGTAAAGAACTCCATGCCGAACCAGGCCACACCGGCCAGGGTCAGACCCACCCAGACGCCGCCGCCCAGCAGGATCAGTAGCACCACAATCAGCGCAATGCTGGCGGTAATTTCATTCATGGTGGGCATCCTCCTTGGCCACAGGTTTGCGTTTGCCCGTCAGCTCCAGCACCAGCTCATCGCAAAAGGCGATAAAAAACACCAGGGTGCCCAGTGCCATGAAAATTTGGGGAATCCACAGCGGCGTCGCATCGATGCCCACGGAGATATCGTCGATCTCCCAGGATTGCCAGACCAGGCGTGCGGCGTAGAACGCCAAAAAGCCCGAGAGGATGGTTGCGATGCCCAGGGCAATCACTTCCATGGTCTTCAAGGCGCCACCTTTGAGCGCGCCCAGCAGCAGGGTCACGCGGATGTGTTCACCTTTTTTGAGGGTGCTGGCCAGGGCCATGAAGCCCGCTCCCGCCATCGCGTAGCCGGCATAGGCGTCGGTGCCGGGGGCACTGAAGCCGATCAGGCGGCTGACCACGGTGAGCAGCACCATCACGAGGATGCCGATCATCGACAGCCCCGCCAGCCAGGCAGAGGCGTCATACAGTCCATTGAGTAGCTTGCGCATGCTTGTCATTCAAAGCAGTAAAGGTTGCTGACTGCACAGCCCAGCCGGGGCGGGTGGCCCCGGGCGGACTGCACAGAGGAGACCGTGGCTTACTTGGAAGCCTGGTAGGCGTCCAAAATGGCCTTGCCTTCGGCCCCGGCCTTGTCGGTCCATTCCTTGATCACGGTCTCGCCCACCTTGGCCAGGTCGGCCTTGAGCTGGGCCGAGGGCAGCTCGATGCTCATGCCGCCTTGCTTCAAGGTCGCCAGCGACTTGGCATCCACTTCCTTGGATTCCTTCCAGCCGCGCTCTTCGGCAGCAGCAGCGGCCTTGAGCACGGCTTCCTGCTCAGCCTTGCCCAGCGCGTTGAAGGCCTTCTTGCTCACGGTCACGGCGTTCTTGGGAATCCAGGCCTGCACGTTGTAGTAGTACTTGAGGTTTTCAAACAGCTTGTTGTCGGCGCCGGTGGCCGACGAGGTGATCAGGCCATCGACCACGCCGGTGGCCAGCGCCTGGGACAGCTCGGCCTCTTGCACGGTGGCCGGTTGCGCGCCAATCAGCTCACCAATGCGGGCGGTGGTGGGCGAGTAAACGCGCCACTTCATGCCCTTGAGGTCCGCTGCCGAGTTGATGGGTTTCTTGGTGTAGATGCCCTGCGGTGGCCAGGCCACCGAATACAGCAGCACCTGGCCTTGCTTGTCCAGCAGCTTTTGCAGCGCCGGCTTTTGGGCCTGGTAGAGCTTGAACGCTTCGTCGTAGTTGTTGACCAGGAAAGGCAGGCCGTCGACGCCGAAGATCTGCGATTCGTTCTGGAAGCTCACCAGAAAGAATTCACCCATCTGGGCATTACCCGTTTGCACGGCACGCTTGATTTCGGGCATTTTGAACAGCGACGCACCAAAATGGGGAGTGATCTTGAGTTTGCCGCTGGTCGCTGCGTCCACGTCCTTGACGAACTGCTCGTTGTTTTTGGAGTGGAAGTTAAATGGCGCATACGCGGTGGCGAAATCCCATTTGGTTTGGGCAGCGGCTGCGGTGGCAAAACCGATGCTGGCAACCAGGGTGGCGGTGGCACAAAAAACTCGACGCTTCATGACGGCTCCTTCTAGAGACAAATAGGGCGCAGCGAATGCTGCCCGGGATGAATACGATCAACAGCCACAGCAGCGCCGGAAACAACTGCTATGCTGGTGAATTGTTTGCCAAAATTAACAGTTATTGCAAAGTAGCGCTATACGGGGTTTCAACAATAATTAATTTTTGTAGGTTTCAAAATTTCTTTTGTGGGATGTGGTATTAAAAATTGTTCAACGATTTTTGATTTTGAGCGAACACGTCCATGCATTTTGCCGTCGTAGATTCCTAGGGTTAATACTAGGTTTCTGCAAGCCTGCGCAGTTTGGCCCCTAGGCAGAAGTAGCAGCAGAAGTACCGGCAGAAGTAGCATCAGAAGTGCCTTAAGACCGCCTTAGGGCCCCCAGGATGCCTGCAAAAAGTGTGCGCAAAAAAGCCACCACGGCGGCTGGGGCGTGGTGGTGGCGGGAGCAGGGCAGCGGGGCGCTGGGTGCGCGCTCAGCCTTTGTTGGCGCTGTCCGTGGTGGGCTTATCGGCGGGGCTCTCGCTAGTGGTTGCCACCGCTGCAGCGCCGGTGCCGCCTGGCTTGGGCGCTTGCCAGCCGATGAATTGGGGGTAGATCGCAGCGACGCCGGCGCCATTGAAATCCCAGCCCTTGCACTGCCCCAGGTGGCGGGGGGGCTGGTCTGATTGGGGGCGGGCAAAGGCCTGGTTCACGCTCTGAAAAGCGGCGGTTGCCATGTTGAACAACAGCTCGCGCATATGGGTGCAGCCCTCGATGTTTCCCAGGTTGGCCTCGATGGCCTTGCGCCAGCCCCGGGCCATGCAGCAGCCCACCATTTTTTGCATGGCAGGCAGGGCCAGCGGGCATTCGCCCAGTGGGTGCGCATCCATCGCGACTTCGATGGCAACAACTGTAAGTGTTGTATCAATGGTACAGCGAATCCACATATGGTGAATGGGCTCTCCGGCTTTGCGCTTGCGCTCGCCCGACAGCACCAGGTCATAGGCTTTGGTGTCCACCAGCTCACCTTCAACATCCCAGAGCCCATCCTCGCGCTCGAAGCTGCGGTAGCGCACATCGCGCAAATGTTTGGGGACGCGGTTGGGGACGGGAGACAAAGGCATGGAAGAGGGTGTCGCGGTGGGATTGTTTTTGTGGATGACCCGGCTTGGTGCAGGCCAGCGCTTGCTTGACGGCGCTGCCATGCCCCCAGTGCTGATCACTATGGGGCTGTTGCTGCGGGCTGTCTGTGCAGCAGGTGACAGCGGGAGGCTGTCACCTGCATGCAGCCCTCCATTGTAAAAACAATCGCGCCGCCGCTGCAGAGCAGGGGCGGCGCGGGGCGCAGGGCGCTTAGAGCGCCTGCGCGTCGGTATCAACCGTGGCGGATGGCGACGGTCTTCAAGGTCGTAAAGCCATACAGCGCCTCAAAACCCTTTTCGCGGCCATGGCCGCTGGCCTTGGTGCCGCCAAAGGGCAGCTCCACGCCGCCGCCGGCGCCATAGTTGTTGATAAAGACCTGGCCGCTGCGCAAGCGCTTGGCCACACGGAACTGGCGGCCGCCATCGCGCGTCCAGACGCCGGCCACCAGGCCGAACTGGGTGGCATTGGCCATCTTGATGGCTTCTTCTTCGCTGTCGAAAGCCATGGCGCTCAGCACTGGGCCAAAGATCTCTTCCTGGGCCAGGCGGTGGTCCACGGGCACATCGCGCAGCAAGGTGGGGGCCTGGTAGTAGCCGCCTTCGGGCGCCTCGTCGACGATCTGGCCTTGGGCGACGATGGAGATGCCGTCGTTGTGCGCATCGCTCAGAAAATCCCAGACGCGTTGCTGCTGGGTCTGGCGGATCAGCGGGCCCAGGTCCAGGTCCAGGCTGGCCGGGCCCACGCGCAGCGCTTCGAAGGCGCTGCCCAGGCGAGCGAGCAGGGTTTCGTAGATGCTGCGCTCGACCAGCAGGCGCGAGCCGGCCGAGCAGGTCTGGCCGGAGTTCTGGATGATGGCGTTGATGATGGTCGGGATGGCGGCATCCAGATCGGCATCGGCGAACACGATCTGCGGGCTCTTGCCGCCCAGCTCCAAGGTGCAGGGGCAGTGGCGCTCGGCAGCCGCCTGCTCTATCAAGGTGCCGATGCGGGGGCTGCCGGTAAAGCTGATGTGGTCCACATCAGGGTTGCGGGCCAGTGCATCGCCCACTTCATGGCCAAAGCCGGTGACGATATTGATCGCGCCGGCAGGAAAGCCCACGTCAGCGGCCAGTTGCGCCACGCGGATGAGGCTGAGGCACGCATCTTCCGAGGGCTTGACCACGCAGACATTGCCCGCTGCCAGCGCTGCGCCCACGCAGCGGCCAAAAATCTGCATCGGGTAGTTCCAGGGCACGATGTGGCCGGTCACGCCATGGGGCTCGCGCCAGGTCAGCACGCTGAAATCATGGGGGTAGGGAATGGTCTCGCCGTGGAGCTTGTCGGCAGCGCCCGCATAGAACTCGAAATAGCGGCCCAGGGCCAGTGCATCGGCCTTGGCCTGCTTGGTGGGCTTGCCGCAGTCACGCTGCTCGATGGCGGCGAGTTCGTCGGCGTGCTCGAGCACCTTGGCCGACAGGCGCATCATCAGGCGGCTGCGCTCGGCCGGGCTGGTCTTGCGCCAGACGTTCTCATAGCACAGGCGCGCGGCCTGAACCGCATGGTCCACGTCCTCGGCGTTGCCGCGCTGGATTTCATCAAAGGGTTGGCCGTCCGAGGGGTCAATGACGGGGATGGTCTTGCCCGACAGCGAGGGCACAGAGGCGTTGGCGATGTAATGCAATTGCATGGCGTTGTTCCGTTCTGGGTGCAATAGGCGGCGGAGTCTGCCAGGCGGCAGGCTCGAAACGGCCCCCACGATAGCGCAGGAATGGGGCTGCGCCTACCGGGATGAGCCCGCGGTTGTCACGGGTTTGACCACCGCATTTGACGATGCGGTTGGCATTTTTTGGGCAGCGGCTGGCCAATGCACCTAAAATCACGGGGTTTTGCCGGTGGCTGGCGGCTTTTTGCGCGCTGTCGGCCCTCCATTCAATTGACCTCATAGGAATCGCATGTCCTTCGAAAAACTGACCCCTGGCTCCAAGGCCCCTGATGTCTTCAATGTTGTGATCGAAATCTCGGCCAACTCCGCTCCTGTGAAGTACGAAGTGGACAAGGATTCGGGCTGCGTGTTCGTGGACCGCTTCCTGGGTACCGCCATGCACTACCCGGTGAACTACGGCTATGTGCCCCAAACCCTGTCGGGCGACGGTGACCCCGTGGACGTGCTGGTGATGACGCCTTTCCCCCTGCCTACCGGCGTGGTGGTGCCTTGCCGCGCGATCGGCATCCTGCACATGGAAGACGAGTCCGGTGTGGACGGCAAGGTGCTGGCGGTGCCCACCCAAAAGCTGCTGCCTGCCTACGACAAGATCAACCACCTGAGCGACATCCACGACCTGGTGCTCCAGCAGATCTCGCACTTCTTCGAACACTACAAGGACCTGGAAAAGGGCAAGTGGGTCAAGGTGCTGGGCTGGAAGGGCGTGGACGAAGCCCACAAGGAAATCGTGGACGGCATCGCCAACTACAACAAGTAAGAAGACGCCACTTGCCGGGGCCCTGCGGCCCTGGGCAGGCAACGCTGACGAAAGCCGGTTTTTCACCGGCTTTTTGCTTTTGGGCGACGCGCCAGGCGCTAAGCTGGCGGGCATATAAAAGCGAAGGAGCGAGCAAGTGGCCGATACTGTCGATTGCGTGGTGATTGGTGCGGGGGTGGTGGGGCTGGCTGTCGCCCGCGAGCTGGCCTTGGCCGGGCGTGAGGTGCTGGTGCTGGAGGCGCAGGACGCCATTGGCACGGGCACCAGCTCGCGCAACAGCGAGGTGATCCATGCGGGCATCTACTATGCCCAGGGCTCGCGCAAGGCGCGCTGGTGTGTGGAGGGCAAGGCCCTGCTGTATGCCTACTGCCAGGAGCGCGGCATTGACCACCAGCGCTGCGGCAAGCTGATTGTGGCCACGTCGGAGGCGCAACGCGCCAAGCTGCAGGACATTGCCCGCCATGCGGCCGCCAACGGTGTCGATGACCTGGTGCTGCTCAGCCGCGAGGAGGCCAGGGCCATGGAGCCTGCGCTGGAATGCGTGGCCGCGCTGCATTCTCCCAGCACCGGCATTGTCGACAGCCACGGGCTGATGCTGAGCCTGCAGGGCGATCTGGAAAACGCCGGTGGCATGGTGGTGTTCAACAGCCCGCTGGCCGCCGCCTGCTGCGAAGAGGGCGGCATCCTGCTGAGCACCGAAGACGGCACCGAGCTGCAGGCCAGGACCGTGGTCAATGCCGCAGGCCTGTGGGCGCCCGATCTGGCGCGCAAGTTCGAAGGCGCTGACTTGTCGCAGCTGCCCAGGGCCCACTATGCCAAGGGCAACTATTTCACCTTAAGCGGCCGCGCGCCATTCAAGCAGCTGATCTACCCGGTTCCCGAAGTGGGTGGCCTGGGTGTGCACCTGACCCTGGACCTGGGCGGCCAGGCCAAGTTTGGCCCGGATGTGCAGTGGGTGGACAGCGCCGATGACCTGGTGGTGGACCCGGCACGGGGCGATGCCTTTTATGCTGCTGTGCGCCGCTACTG
Organism: Comamonas sp. MYb21; assembly: GCF_037479395.1. NCBI lineage: Bacteria > Pseudomonadati > Pseudomonadota > Betaproteobacteria > Burkholderiales > Comamonadaceae > Comamonas > Comamonas sp. MYb21. Next base: position 159,343 of record NZ_JBBGZC010000012.1, read on the forward strand.
GCCCGGCCTGCAGGATGGCGCGCTGGCAGCCGGTTACGCCGGTATCCGGCCCAAGATCAGTGGCCCGGGAGAGCCCGATGCCGACTTTGTGCTGCAAGGCCCTGAGGTGCATGGCGCGCCGGGCCTGTTCCACCTGCTGGGCATCGAATCGCCCGGGCTGACCAGCTGCCTGGCCATTGCCAAGGCGGTGAACGAAGCGGTAGCCGAAGAAGCGGCTTGACCGCCGTCAAGGGGCAGGTGCCCAGGACCTGCGATGCGCAGCTAAATGCGACAAAAGCCACAGTTTGACGGCGATAGTCGGAATCTTCTGACAGGCAGGGCTGCATATCGGAACCCGTGGCTGTCGCTTTCTCCGTTAACATGTAACGGAGCTTGCGCCCTGCAGCAGCCGGCCCTGGCTGCGCAGGGTGGATGCGGAACTTTCCTGTAGCCTGACCAAGAAAAGGATGATGAACATGCGTAAATCCAATTTGCTGAGCGATACCGTTGAGAATGCCCAGGCTGATCTGGAAAAACTGGTGAGCGATCTGCGCGGCGTGCTGTCGAGCAAGGACCTGGACGGCGTGCCCGACATCAAGCAACTGCGCCAACGCCTGGAAGACAGCGCGGGTGATGCCCGTGAAGGCGCTGTGCGCGCGGCACAAGAAGCCGCCCGCCAGGCCAAGGAAGCTGCGCTGGCAGCTGACCGCTATGCCCATGACGAGCCCTGGCGCGTCGCCGGTGCAGCGCTGGCCGTCGGCGCGCTGATCGGTTTTATCTTCTCGCGCCGCTGAGCTGAGCCCGAAGCCAGCGTGGGCACCATGGCCGCGCTGGCAAGGCCCGCCGGGCCGACACCAAGAACAAGGGGCACCCAGGTGCCCCATATGCACGAGGAGAGTCCATGAACTGGTTGTCTGTGCTGGGCGTCGATGACATGCTGGCGCGCTTTCGCGCCTTGCTGTCGGAAAGCGCCATAGCGGCTGAAGACCGAATGGATCTGCTGGCCATTGAATGGCAGGAGCAGAAAAAGAACCTGATCTGGCTGGTCCTGATGGGTTTGGTGGTCGCGGGTCTGACCATTGTGGCCCTGACGGTGCTCTCGGGCGCCATCATCATTTCTTTCTGGGATACGCCTAACCGCATGCTGGCCACCTGGCTGGTAGCCGGTGTCTGGCTGGTGCTGTGGCTGGGCGTGCTGGCCTTCCTGTACCTGACCACGAAGAAGGCCGCCAACCCCTTCCAGCTGACCAAGACCGTGCTGCGCCAGGACTGGCAAGCGGTCAAGGGCCGTCTCAAGTAATGCAAGGGACCCAAGCGATGATCAACCCCAGCAAAGACGCGGAGCTGCAACTGCTGCAGGCCACCGACCCGCAAGCGCGAGAAGTGCTGCTGCGCATCCAGAACCAGCGCGAGCGCCTCGATGGCCGCCGCCTGGCGCGTGAGCAAGCCCTGGCGCTGCGCCGCGATGCCACCGGCGGCCAGCACCACCCCATGGCCTATGGCACCCTGGCCGAGCGCCTGATCAGCTTTGGCCGCGAGCATCCGCTGGTCTGCGCTGGCCTGGTGGGTGCCGGCCTGCTGCTGGGGCCGCGCAAGCTCATTCGCATGGCCACCATTGCGATGCCCATTGTGATGAAGCTGCGCCGCAACCACTGAGCAGCGCCAAGCGCGTTGGCTTAGCACTGCGCCACCTCCCTAAGACCGCCATGCGCCCTGCATGGCGGTTTTTTTGTGCCGCATCGCCCTACGCGTATTCCCGAAGATAGGGACTGCCCGCTTGCTGCCAGCGATCTCGTGGCGAAAAATGGCTTTCAAGCGCCGCTGATGTGGGTAGAATGCGCGGCGCGCTGTGTATATACGCATTGCGTGATGCACTTGTCTTGTGCGTGTGGTCTGCCGCTGCAAGCGCTGGCGCTTACCTGCCAGCCACACGTTGCTGCTCTCAATGCAGGAGCGCTCACACGCGGGTACAGCACGTTGGCACAAGACACGGTACAGAACTTGCTTCTCTCGCCCGCCCACTTGGATGGCAAGTGGATCTCACCCCTAAGGAGTTTCTTGATGACTACACGGCGTCGTATTGTTCAAACCTGCCTGGCTGCACTGCCCCTCGCGCTGGCTGGCCTGTCGGCTGCCCCGGCCTGGGCGCAGACCAAGGTGAAGGTCGCGGCGGTCTACACCGTGCCGTACGAGCAGCAATGGGTCAGCCGCATCCATGAGGCACTGAAGGCCGCTGAGGCGCGTGGCGAGATCGAGTACAAGTCCAGCGAAAACGTGGCCAATGCCGACTATGAGCGCGTGATGCGTGAGTACGCCACCGGCGGCGCGCAGCTGATGTTTGGTGAGGTGTTTGGCGTGGAAGCGGCGGCGCGCAAGGTTGCCAAAGACTTTCCCAAGACCGCCTTTGTGATGGGTTCGTCGGGCAAGATCCAGGCGCCCAACTTCAGCGTGTTTGACAACTACATCCAGGAGCCTGCCTACCTGTCGGGCATGGTCGCTGGCGGCATGAGCAAGACCAACAAGATCGGCATGGTCGGCGGCTTCCCCATCCCCGAAGTCAACCGCCTGATGCACGCCTTCATGGCGGGCGCCAAGGAAACCAATCCCAAGGTGGAGTTCACCGTCAGCTTCATCAACAGCTGGTTTGATCCACCCAAGGCCAAGGAAGCGACCTTTGCGATGATCGACAAGGGTGCCGATGTGCTCTACGCCGAGCGTTTTGGCGTGAGCGATGCGGCCAAGGAAAAGGGCAAACTGGCGATTGGCAATGTGATCAACACCCAGGCGCAGTACCCCGACACCGTGGTGGCCTCGGCGCTGTGGCACATGGAGCCGAGCGTCGAGCGCGCGATCAAGGCGGTCAAGGACGGCAGCTACAAGGCCGAGGACTACGGCCCGTACTCGATGATGAAGTACAAGGGCTCGTCGCTGGCACCGTTTGGCACCTTCGAGAAAAAGCTGCCAGCGGACCTGATCGCCAAGGTGCAGGCCAAACAGGCCGACATCCTGTCGGGCAAGTTCGTCGTGAAGGTCGACGACTCGCAACCCAAGTCCACGGCCAAGTAAGCCGGGCCTGGATTGCTTAGGCGCTGGGCTCTGGCAGCTCGGCGCCACCAACTTCCAGCTCCGGCCCATGCCGGGGCTGTTTTTGTGCCAGCTGCCAGGCCCGTCGCCTGCCCAGCGAACCCAGCGGCCCTTTGCCCATGTCTCCTCCAAGTTCTTCTCCTGTCGTGCTCCAGCTGCACGGCATCACCAAACGCTTTGGCCCGCTGGTGGCCAATGACGGCATTTCGCTGACCCTGCACCGGGGCGAGATCGTGGCCTTGCTGGGCGAGAACGGCGCGGGCAAATCCACCTTGATGTCGATCCTGTTTGGCCACTATGTGGCCGATGAGGGGCGCATTGATGTGATGGGCCAGGCGCTGCCGCCGGGCCAGCCGCGCGCCTCGCTGGCTGCGGGCATCGGCATGGTGCACCAGCACTTTGCGCTGGCCGACAACCTGAGCGTGCTGGACAACATCATGGTGGGCAGCGAATCGCTGCTGCGCCTCAAGTCAGCCAAGCGCCAGGCCCGCGCCAAGCTGGTCGAGGTCGCGCGCCAGTTTGGCCTGGTGGTCGATCCGGATGCGCGCGTGGGCAGCCTGTCGGTGGGTGAGCGCCAACGGGTGGAAATCCTCAAGGCGCTGTACCGGGGCGCCAAGATCTTGATTCTGGACGAGCCCACCGCCGTGCTGACCCCGCAGGAGAGCGAGGCGCTGTTTGCGACCCTGTCCCAGATGGTGGCCCAAGGCCTGTCGATCATCTTCATCAGCCACAAGCTGGGCGAAGTGCTGCGCGTGGCCGACCGCGTCGCCGTGCTGCGCCACGGCAAGCTGGTGGCCGAGGCGCCAACCGCAGGCAGCACGCAGGCGCAGCTGGCGCAGTGGATGGTGGGCGAGGCGGTGAGTCTGCCCGAGCGCCAACCTGCCGCCAAGGTGGGCAATGAGGTCTGCAGCCTGCGCAATGTGCACACTACGGCATCGGCCAAATCCACCGCGCGCGATCGCCTGGTCGATGTGTCGCTGGTGCTGAGGGCCGGGGAGATGGTGGCGATTGCCGGTGTTTCGGGCAACGGCCAGGTGGCCTTGGCCGATATGCTCTGCGGCATGCGCCGCCCGGGCCAGGGCAGCGTGCAGTACCTGGGCGCGCCGATGCCGGCGTCAGCCGTGGCCTTGGTCGCCCAGGGCGTGGCGCGTATCCCGGAAGACCGCCATGGCACCGGCGTGGTCGGTGATTTGCCGGTGTGGGAAAACGCGGTGTCCGAGCGGCTGCGCAGCCCCTGGTTCTCACGCTGGGGCTGGGTGCGCCGTGCGCAAGCTCGCAGCCAGGCCCAGCATGTGTCGAAGCAGTTCGATGTGCGTGGCGGCGGTCTCGATGCGCCGGCCCGTTCGCTGTCGGGCGGCAATATGCAAAAACTGATTCTGGGCCGGGCGCTGCTGGCACCCCAAGGTGCCGAGGGCATGGCGCCACGCCTGATTGTGGCGCACCAGCCCACCTGGGGCCTCGATATTGGCGCGGTGCGCTTTGTGCACCAGCAACTGCTGGCCGCACGCGATGCCGGCGCTGCGGTGCTGCTGATCTCGGACGACCTGGACGAGGTGCTGGCGCTCGGAGACCGCATCGGCGTGATGCACGAGGGGCATCTGTCACCCGTGCTGCCTTTTGCGGACTGGAGCCGCGAGACGATCGGTCTGGCCATGGCCGGATCTCCTATGACAGCGCCTGAGCGCCAGGGCTGAGAGACTGCAATGCGTATAGAAAAAAGAGCAACCCCGTCGAAGCTGGCCATGGTGGCTGCGCCCCTGGGTGCGGTGGTATTTACCTTGGCCATCAGCGGCTTGCTGGTGCTGTGGGCAGGCGCACCGGTGGGCGCCACCTATGTGGCCTTGTTCAAAGGCGCCTTTGGATCGCTGTTTGCACTGTCCGAGACCTTGACGCGCGCCGTGCCGCTGATCCTGACCGGTCTGGCCGCTGCGGTGGCTTTCCGGGCGCGGCTGTTCAACATCGGCGCCGAAGGCCAGCTCTATGCCGGCGCGGTGGCGGCCGTGGCGGTGGGCGGCATGCATGGGGGTACCGGCTTTGAGCTGCCCATCTATCTGCTGTTTCCGCTGATGCTGCTGGCTGCCGCCCTGGCTGGCGCGGCCTTGCTGCTGGGCCCGGCCTTGATGAAGACCAAGCTGGGTGTGGACGAGGTGGTGACCACCTTGCTGCTGAACTTTGTCATGCTGCTGGCCGTGTCCTACCTGCTCGATGGCCCGATGAAAGACCCGATGGCGATGGGCTGGCCGCAGAGCGTGGCGCTGCAGGGCGACCTGGAGCTGGGCAAGCTGATTGCGCAGACCCGTTTGCACAACGGCTTGCTGATGGCGGTGGGCCTGGCGGTCGCGCTGTGGCTGCTGCTGCAGCGGGCCGTGCCGGGCTTTGACATCCGCGCAGCCGGCGCCAACCCGCGCGCGGCAGCCTTTGCCGGCGTGCCGGTGACCCGCACCGTCGTGCTGGTGGCGCTGCTGTCGGGCGGGCTCGCGGGCCTGGCCGGCGCCATCGAGGTGGCGGGCCGCACCAGCTACCTGACCCTGGACATGTCGCCCGGCTATGGTTACAGCGGCATCGTGATTGCGATGCTGGCCGGCCTGCACCCGCTGGGTGTCGTGGCCTCGGCCGTGTTTGTGGCCGGCATGCTGGTGGGAGCCGACAGCATGAGCCGCGCCGTCGGCGTGCCCAATGCGATTGCCGATGTGATCGTGGCCGCCTCGCTCTTGTCGGTGCTGGTGGCCAGCCTGATGACCCAATACCGCCTGCGCAGAAAGTGAGCGCTGTGATGTTGAAACCCCAAAAACAAACGGCAGCGCGAGGTGCAGCATGAGCGATGTGATGGATATTTTGGCCAATGCCTCCTTCTGGGTGGCCGTGCTGCGTACAGCCACGCCGCTGCTGCTGGGCACGCTGGGGGTGCTGCTGTGCGAGCGCGCCGGCGTGCTGAACCTGGGCATCGAGGGCATCATGGTGGCCGGTGCCTTTACCGGCTGGCTGACCGTGTATGCCGGCCACGGCCTGTGGACGGGCGTGCTGGTGGCCGCACTCACCGGCGCGGTGCTGGGCAGCCTGCATGCCTGGCTGACGGTGGGTCTGGCGCTGTCGCAGCACGTATCGGGCCTGGGCATCACGATGCTGGCGACGGCCTTGTCGTACTACGGTTACCGCGTGAGCTTTCCCAAGGTGAACACGCCGCCCACGATCACGCCGTTTGAGGCCATGGACTGGCTGCCGATTCCGATTCTGGGCGACCAGACCGCCTTGACCTTGCTGGCGCTGCTGCTGGTGCCGCTCTTGGCCTGGGTGCTGTTTCGCACGCCGCTGGGTTTGGCGGTTCGCATGGTGGGCGAGAACCCGCAGGCCGCAGAAGGCCAGGGTGTGGCCGTGATGGCGGTGCGCAGCGGTGCGATCATTGCGGGCTCGGCGCTGATGGGGGTGGCCGGTGCCTTTTTGACCCTGTCGGCCTTCAATGCCTTTTTCTTCAACATGGTCAACGGCCGGGGCTGGATCTGCGTGGCGCTGGTGGTGTTTGCCTCCTGGCGGCCGGGCAAGGCTTTGCTGGGCGCGCTGCTGTTTGCGTTCTTCGACGCACTGCAGCTGCGCCTGCAGCAGTCGGGCGATGGCCTCGTGCCTTACCAGTTCTATCTGATGCTGCCGTACCTGCTGTCGATCCTGGCGCTGGTGCTGGTGGCCCGCAAAGCCGCCTACCCGCAGGCTTTGATGAAACCCTACCGCAAAGGCGAGCGCTGAGCCAAGGCTCGCGCCCCACGATGCAGACCCTGGTCTGCCTACAAGGATAAAAAATGCTTGATTTACTGATTCGCAATGCCAGCTTGTCCGATGGCCGCAAGAACATGTCGGTCGCTGTGCAGGACGGCAAGATCGCCGAGGTGAGCGAGGGCCTGCAGGCGCCCGCTGCCGAGGTGGTGGACGCCCAGGGCCTGCTGCTGAGCCGACCCTTTGTGGACCCGCATTTCCACATGGATGCCACCCTGAGCTACGGCATGCCGCGTGTGAACGAAAGCGGCACCTTGCTCGAAGGCATTGCACTCTGGGGCGAACTCAAGCCCCAGCTGACGCACGAGGCGCTGGTCGAACGCGCCTTGGCCTACTGCGACTGGGCGGTGGCGCGCGGCCTGCTGGCCATTCGCAGCCATGTGGACACCAGCGACCCGAGCCTGCTGCCGGTCGAAGCCATGCTCGATGTGCAAAAGCGCGTGGCGCCCTATATCGACCTGCAGCTGGTGGCTTTTCCGCAAGACGGCGTGCTGCGCACACCGGGCGGGCTGGACAACCTCAAGCGCGCGCTGGATCTGGGCGTCGATGTCGTCGGCGGCATTCCGCACTTTGAGCGCACCATGGCCGATGGCGCCGAGAGCGTGCGCATTCTCTGCGAGCTGGCCGCCGAGCGCGGTAAGTTGGTGGACATGCACTGCGACGAGTCGGACGACCCGATGTCGCGCCATGTGGAAACCCTGGCCTACCACACGCAGCGCCTGGGCCTGCAGGGCCGCGTGACTGGCTCGCACCTGACTTCCATGCACAGCATGGACAACTACTACGTCAGCAAGCTGATGGCCTTGATGGCCGAGGCGCAGCTGGGCGTTGTCAGCAACCCCTTGATCAATATCACGATCCAGGGCCGCCATGACACTTACCCCAAGCGCCGTGGCATGACGCGCGTGCCCGAGCTGATGGCCGCAGGCCTCACGGTGGCCTTTGGCCATGACTGCGTGATGGACCCCTGGTACAGCCTGGGTTCGGGCGATGCGCTGGAGGTGGCCAGCATGGGCCTGCATGTGGCGCAGATGACCAGCCGCGCCGGCATGCAGCAGTGCTTTGATGCGATCACCTGCAACCCCGCACGCCTCTTGGGCCTGCAAGGGTATGGCATTGAAAAGGGCGCCCATGCCGACTTTGTGCTGCTGCATGCCAAGGACCCGGTGGAGGCCCTGCGCCTCAAAGCCACGCGCCTGGGCGTATGGCGCCGTGGCCAGCGCATTGCCAGCACACCGGCACCGGTGGCTAGCTTGAACTTGCCAGGGCGACCTGCCAGCACCACGCTGCTGAGCGCGCGCTAAGCGGCGCCTTTCAGCGCTGCTGCAAGTGCTGCTGCAAGCGCTTGCGGATCGGCTCGAACTCCGGTGTCGCGCTGCGCTTGACCGGGTCGGGCAGGCCTTTTTCCATCGCATCCCAGTAGCGCCAGTCCACCTTGGCCTGGCCCAGTTCGTAGTCCATGGCGTCCCAGGCATCTTCGCGAAAGCTGTAGAAGGCCCAGTGGTAGCGCTTGTCCTCGGCGTAAGACAGAACATCGTTGAGGTACTGGCTGCAGCTGCCGAGCATGCGCACACAGCCAAACTCGCCCATGACGATTTGCTCGGGCGGGATCGACAAGGAGCGCGCCCAGCTGTTGACGGCACCCAGGTACTGGGCCACGCGCTGCTGGTTCCAGGGCTGGGTCTTGCCGGCAAACGGCACCTCGCCCGGGTAGCGGTAGGGCTGCTTGCGCTTCATGTTGGGGGTGCTGGTGGCCTGGTAGGGCTCGTACATGTGAAAGCTGTACAGCACCCGTTTGTCAGCCAGCGCTTCGGGCCAGTAAGCGAAGGCATCGGCCGCACCATACCAGCCGGCATCGACCATGATGGGCGTGTCCGGGTCGACGGCCCGGATCTGGGCAATCAGGTACTGGTAGAACGCGGGCAGGTCGCGCGACCCGCCTTTCGCCTTCGCATACCAGGCCTGCATCGCCTGGGCGCTGGCATGCTCGGGCATGCCGCCTTGTTTTTCGGGCGCGGGCTCGTTGATCAGGTTATAGGCCGCTATGCCGGGCGTGTCCTTCAAGGCGCGGGCGAGGTCCTGCCAAAACTGGCCGGCGGCCTTCCAGTGCGCCCGGTCCTGCCAGATGCGGTCATCAAACTGCCCCTGGTTGTTTTGCGACCAGCGCGACAGCGGCAGGGACAGCGGCGCAATCACCACTTTGAGCCCCGCCGCATGGGCCTTGGCTACCGATGCCTGGAGCGTGGCAAGGTCCGATGCCACCAGCTGCTGGTAGTCGTCCGCATTGCCCATCAAAAAATCGCGCTGCGCAGGCTTCCATTTGTCATACGACAGCCGTACCCAGCTGGCGCCGTAGCCGCGCAGCGCTTCGTAATAGTGGGCATCCGGCGGCAAGCGGTTAAAGCTGTTGCCGCCCCGTTGTGTGGTGGTCCAGAAGGCCGCCAGGTCGGCCGCTTCGGCTGCTTGCACGGATGCGGACAGCGCCATCGCGACGGCCAGGCTGGGTACAGAGATCTTGAACATCGAAGCAGGGCGTTGAAGGCCGGTGACGGGGGATGCGGCAGATGCTATCACTGGTAATGCTTTGATTGATTTCTGTTTGCAACGGGCTTGGGCGCTATTTCTGGCCGCTTTCCGAGGCATATCGCCGGGCCCAGCCCTTGCGCTTGCTCACACAATGGCTTGGCGATCTCGTTGGTGTTGGAGAAAGCCGGAGACCCGGGTGGCGCTTCTGCTTTTTAGGGATGACCAGGCAGGCTTGGCACCGCTTCCTGGCTGCCACCCTCAGTCAGCAGCCATTGCCGCAGCTGCGCAAAGGCGGGAGACTGCATGCGATCGGGCCGGTAGCACAGGTAGTGGCCATGCTCGACGGCGGTGGTTCCTTCGAATGGCGTGACCAGCACGCCTTCTGCCAGTTCGTCTTCGACCAGGATGAGGGGAACAAAGGCGATGCCCAGACCACAGCGCGCTGCCTGAATCAAGGCCGAGTACTGCGCAAACCGAGGGCCCGCAATCAGCAACTGGTGGGTGATGCCATGGGCAGCGGCCCATTGCGACCAGGCGCCCTGGGCTTCTTCATGGTGCAGCAAGGTATGGGCCAGCACATCGGCGGGGTCCTGGATCTTGTGCAGGCCCTGCATCAGCGCGCTGGAAGCGATCACGACGAATTCGCGCCCGGCGATGTATTCGTTGACCACACCGGCGTAGTCGGCTGGGTTGTAGCGGATGGCGGCATCGACATGGGCCGGCAGGTTCTCCAGCGGCGCCAGATGGCGGCTGAAGCTCAAGGTGGCGCGGGGGTGGGCCTGGCGAAAGCGGGGCAGGCGGGGAATGAGCCAGCGGGTGAAAAAGGTCGGCACGCAGCTGAGGGTCAGCACATTCGTGTCCGCGCCGGCGCGGACCTCGTAGGTGGCGGTCTCCAGGCTGCGCAGGCTGCCCGTGATCTTGAGCCAGTAGCTGCGGCCCACTGGCGTGAGCTCTACGCCGCGCCCCAGCTTTTGCAGCAGGGCCGTGCCCAGAAAGCCCTCCAGCGAGGCAATCTGCTTGCTCACGGCGCTGGTGGTCACGCACAGCGAGGAGGCAGCCAGGGTCAGGCTGGAATGGCGGGCCACGGCGTCGAGCGCGAGCAGCTCCTGGATGGTGGGGCAGTCCCGTTTCATAGTCTCAGTCAGCGGTTTTGTTGATGAAAAGTTGCAAGAACACTTTCCATTAATTCAATGATTGTGCCGCATTGTCACAGCAATGCAATACCAATATAAGGGCCGATCGCTACACTAACGTGTCTGAAAAGGAAAGTATCCGTTTTTTACTGGGAGACAAGATGGTTCGTGGCATTGCCATCGTCTATGGCCTTTATCTGCTGCTGCCGATGGCATTATTGGCCGTGGGCAGCTTTGGGCAGAACTGGACCAACTCACTGCTGCCCTCCGGATTTACCGGCCAGTGGTACATGCAGCTGTGGAGCGACCCGTCGTTCCGCAAGGGCTTCATCTCCAGCCTGGTGGTGGCGTTGTCCACCTGCGCGATCAACGCGGTGCTGGCGCTGCCGCTGGCCTATTCCCTGCACCAGGGCGCAACGCGTGGCCGCGCTTTCGCAGCCCGCATCGTGAGCGCCATGCCCGTTGCCGTGCCCGCCATCACGCTGGGCTTCGGCTACATGATTGTCTTCAACACCGACACCTTGCCCTGGCTGGGCAGCACACCGCTGCTGATTGCCGCGCATGTGATCGCAACCCTGCCTTATCTCACCAACACCTTGCTGACCGACCTGCGCCACCTTGGCATCGAGCGGCTGGAGCAGGCGGCCGCCACCTTGGGCGCGGGCGAATGGCAGCGCTTCAGCGGCATCGTGCTGCCCAGCCTGCGCCAGAGCATGCTCTCGGGGCTGGTGATGGTGGCGGCGCTGTCGATCGGGGAGTTCAACCTCTCCAACCTGCTGGTCGGTTTCCAGAACCGCACCTATCCGGTGGTGCTGCTGCAGGCCTTCTATGGCGCAACCGGCTTTGCTTGCGCCGCCACGGTGATCCTGCTGCTGCTGGCCAGCCTGGCAGCGCTTCTGTCTTCTTCTCTTTTGCGTAAATCCCCATGAGCCTGACTTTCCAGAACGTCAGTTACCGCTACCCCGGCAGCCAGCAAGGGCTGCATGAGGTGTCCTTTGATATTGGCCAGGGCGAGCTGGTGGCGGTGATCGGCCCCAGCGGCTCGGGCAAGTCCACCTTGCTCAAGCTGGTTGCTGGGCTGGAGACCGGCTACCAGGGCCGCATCGCACTGGCGGGCCAGGACATGGCGGGCACGCCGGTGCACCAGCGCGGCATTGGCATGGTGTTCCAGAGCTATGCGCTGTTTCCGCACCTGTCGGTGCGGGACAACGTGGCCTACGGGCTGGCGCTGCGCAAGATGCTAGCCGCACAGCGCCATGCCCGGGCGGCAGAGCTCTTGGAGGTGGTGGGACTGTCGGATTTTGCGCAGCGCGGTGTGCAGCAGCTCTCCGGCGGGCAGCAGCAGCGGGTGGCGCTGGCGCGCGCGCTGGCCATCGACCCGCGTGCGCTGCTGCTGGACGAGCCGCTGTCCGCGCTGGATGCCAGCGTGCGGGGCCATCTGCGCGACCAGATCCGTGCACTGCAGCAGCAGTTTGGTGCCACCACCTTGCTGGTCACCCACGACCAGGAAGAGGCGCTGGCCATGGCCGACCGGGTGGCGGTGCTCAAGGAAGGGCGGCTGCTGCAGATCGCCACGCCCAAGGAAATCTACGACATGCCGAACTGCCGCGCCGTGGCGGAGTTCGTGGGGCTCTCCACCATATTGGAGGGGCAGGTGGCCGCCAGCGGCCGCGTGGACTTTGGTTTTGCCGAGCTGTCCGTGCCCACCGGCAGCCATCGCCCCGGGCAGAAGGTGCAGGCGCTGATCCGCCCCGAGCATATTGAGCCAGACCCGCAGCCTGGGCAGACCAATACCTTGCAGGGGCGTCCAGGCGCCTGCCGTTATCTGGGATCGCTTACGCGCTATGACTTTGCGGTGGCAGGTGCGCCGCGCGCCTTCCTGGCCGAAGGCCGGCAGCCGGCAGGCCAGGCCATTGCCATCGCGCCCGAGCACATCCGCTTGCTGGATGCCTGAGCACCTCACATCCGTTCAACACCCCACCGACACCGTACTTTTTCAACGAAGGAAAACCGCTATGCAACGCCGACATCTCATCCAAGCCGCTGCTGCCTTGCCTTTGGCAGCCCTGGTCCAGCGCACATCCTGGGCGCAAGAGGGCGCGGAGCTCTATGCCGGAGAAAAAGAGCTCTACGAGCTGGCCAAAAAAGAAGGTTTTTGCGTCTCCTTCGACACCGGGCCGGAATGGGCCAACTGGAAGGCCTTGTTTGCCGAGTTCAAGAAGCGCTACCCCGATGTCGAGCTGAGCTACAACGACCTGGGATCGGCAGCTACTGTGGTCGCGCTGGAGAAGATGCGCCGCCGCCCCCAGGCAGACACCGCGTACTACTTTGCGGCCTCGGCCGTCGATGCCGCGAAGAAGGATGTGGTCGCGCCATTCAAGCCCATCCACTTCGACAAGTTGCCCGAGGTGTTCCGTGAGGCAGAAGGGCGCTGGTTCACCATCCACACCTTGAACATCGCTTTCCTGGTGAACAAGAAGCTGGTCAAGAATGTGCCCACCGGCTGGGCCGACCTGCTCAAGCCCGAGTACAAGAACAGCGTGACCTACCTGGACCCCCGCAGTGCCGGTGTGGGCCAGGTGCTGACCTTGGCCGCAGCCTACGGTAACGGCGGCAGCGTGGACAACGTCAAGCCCGGCACGGACTACCTGGGCAAGCTGCATGCCGCAGGCAACGTGCAGCGCGTCGAGGGCACGACCCCGTATGCCAAGTTCATCAAGGGTGAGATCCCGATCTGGATCGGCTACGAGAATGACGGCCTCAAGGCCAAGCATAGCGATGGCATGGGCGAGGCCTGCGAGGTCGTCATCCCCAAGGAAGCCAGCGTGGCAGCGCCGTACGCCATCAGCCTTGTCAAGGGTGGCCCCAACCCGAACGCCGGCAAGCTGTGGCTGAACTTCATCATGAGCGAGGCCGGCCAGCAGCTGTTTGCCAAGGGCTTTGTGCGGCCTGCCGTTCCAGGCGTCAAGCTGCCCGACGATGTGGCCAGCAAGCTGCCGGCGGCAGCGCAGATCCGTCCGCTCGATGTCATCAAGGCCTCGGCCAAGAAGGCCGAGATCGACCAGCTCTGGGCGCAGGCCACGCTGGGTCGCTCATGAGCGGTTGGATCCGCCGTTTTGGCGCCTGGCCTGCCTGGTGCTTTATGGCGCTGTTCTTTGTGTTGCCCCTGGCATCGTTGGTGCCCGAGGCCATGGCGGACGGCGGCAGCGCCTTTGCCCGCTTGTGGAGCAACCCGCTGCTGGGCCGGGCCGTGCTGAACACCTTGGTGCTGGGCCTGACCGCTGGTGCAGTCTCTGGCTTGGTGGGCACGGTGATCGCCATTGAGCTGGGGCGCCAGCCGCTGCAGCGCCGGCGCTGGATGATGACCTTGCTGGGGCTGCCGCTGGCCTTCTCGGGCCTGGTGATCGCCTATGGCTTCATCCTGGCCTTTGGGCGCTCGGGCTTTGTCACACAGCTGCTGGTGGCGCTGGGCTTTGACGGCGCCGCTGTGGGCAGCTGGATCTATGGCACGGTCGGCCTGGGCTGCGCCTATGCCTACTACCTGGTGCCCCGCGTGGCGCTGTCGCTCTACCCGGTGTTTGCCAACCTCGATCTGCGGCCCATGCTGGCGGCGCGCACCTTGGGCGCCACGCGATGGCGCGCCTTCCGCGACACGGTGGTGGCCGAGGTGGCGCCATCGGTGGCGTCCAACGCCTGCCTGGTGGCTGCCATTGCGATGGGCACCTACGGCACGGCGCTGGCGTTGGTGGGGACGCAGCTGAACATTCTTCCGCTGATGCTGTTTGCACAGGTCAGCGATGGCGGATCGGACCTGAGCGTCGCATCCGCCTTGTCATTGCTTTTGATGGCGCTGTGCGTCATCGTCATGGGATTGGGAGACGCGATTGCACGCCAACGTGAACAACATGCCGCAGGATCACATTGATGCGCTGGGCTTGCCGCCCGGGCTGACCGAGGCGCTGCGGCGGCTGGCCCAGCACCAAGCCGGCCCGGCGCGCCACCGCCGGCCGGTTGGGGTCATTGGGCCGGGTGATGCCGATGGCCAGGTCTACGCCGATGCGCGCCTGATTGCCCGCGCGCTGGCCGCTGCCGGCATGGCTATCGTGTGCGGTGGGCGCGGCGGTGTGATGGCTGCGGCCTCGCAAGGCGCCACTGAAGTGGGCGGGGTCGCCATCGGCATCCTGCCCGAAGAAGACGAGCGCCATGCGAATCCCTATCTCAGCGTGGCCTTGCCCACCGGGATCGGTGAAATGCGCAACGCCTTGATTGCGCGCAGCGCCCTGTGCCTGGTCGCCGTGGGCTACAACATGGGAACGCTCTCCGAGATGGCCCTGGGGCTGAAGTGGGGGCGCCCGGTGTTCGTGCTGCACGGTGAGCTGTCCTTGCCCGGCGCGGTGGAGGTGGCGGATGTGCAGCAGATGCTGGGCTGCGTCGTGGACTGCCTGTTGGGTGATGCTGCGTCTGCCTGAACGCCGGCGGTGCTGGCGGTGCGGGCGATAGCGCCCGCATGTTGGCCTGGTTCCTAAGGCCTAAGCACGCCTTGCAGGGAAGAGGCCGAAGCTGCAGTAAACACAAGGCTTGGCGTGTAGCTTGTAGGACCTAGGCGTACTCCACCTTTGCCGCGAAATTGGGGAATTGGCTCTGCATGTCGTCCAGTAGCCATGGCCGCATTTCAGCAGGCGTTGGGCGACAGCCCTCTGAACCCTATATTTCTACCGAGGGATGTTTACGGACTGCGCGGCGAGCACATCGCGCAGGGACATAAAAAATGGCAGCCTCGGCTGCCACTTTTTGTGCCTGGGACCTGTCCCAGGCTTGCACTTTTGCGACTGCCGTATCAGTCTGCAGTAGGCGGCACATAGCCGACGGCCGCGTCGGCGCCTTCGCCAAAGAAATGGTTTTCCATCTGGCGGGCCAGGTACTGGCGGGCGCGCTGGTCGGCCAGGTTCAGGCGGTTTTCATTGACCAGCATGGTCTGGTGCTTGAGCCAGCCAGCCCAGGCTTCCTTGCTCACGTTTTCCCACAGGCGCTTGCCCAGCTCGCCAGGGTAGGGGGGAAAGTCGAGGCCCTCGGCTTCTTTGTGCAGTTTGACGCAGTTGACCATACGTGCCATGGGAGATGCTTCCTTCGTTGGGTTGACGCTGTTGCACTGGCAGGGTGCTTGCCCGATGCTGCCGCAGTCTGCGGGCGGTTGCCCAGCATGGCCTGCTTTGCCCACACCGCCAACCAGGGTTGGGGCGTTGGCGAGCTTCCTGCCTTGCCAGCCCGAAACCGGGCCTGGCAGATGCGTTTTCGCGTCTTGTTAATAAGTTTCAGTCATAAAAAACTGAATTAATAGTAGTTTGAGTTTTTATGGCCGCGTTTCAGAATGTGTTCAAGCCTAACAAGCCCTACGACTTTTGCCATTCTGAAAGTGTTCCATGCAACAACGCCGCCACTTTATCAAGTTTCCGATAGCCGCAGCCGCAGTCGCGTCTCTGATGGCGCTGGCGCCCGCAGTTTTTAGCGGCGCAGCCCATGCCCAGGCACCAGCACCGGTGACCTTGCTCAACGTGTCCTACGACCCGACCCGTGAGCTGTACAACCAGTTCAACCAGGCCTTTGCCAAGCACTGGAAGGACACGACCGGCCAGACCGTGACCATCAAACAGTCGCATGGCGGCTCGGGCAAGCAGGCGCGCGCCATCATCGATGGCATCGAAGCCGATGTGGCCACCTTGGCGCTGGCCGGTGACATTGATGCGCTGAACAAGCACGGCCAGCTGGTGCCGGCCGATTGGCAAAAGCGCCTGCCGCTCAACAGCGCGCCTTACACCTCGACCATTGTGTT
Organism: Comamonas sp. MYb21; assembly: GCF_037479395.1. Taxonomy (NCBI): domain Bacteria; kingdom Pseudomonadati; phylum Pseudomonadota; class Betaproteobacteria; order Burkholderiales; family Comamonadaceae; genus Comamonas; species Comamonas sp. MYb21. The sequence goes on from NZ_JBBGZC010000012.1 coordinate 175,660, forward strand.
CCTGGTCAAAAAGGGCAATCCCAAGGGCATCAAGGACTGGGGCGATCTGATCAAGCCCGATGTGAAGGTAATCACCCCCAACCCCAAGACCAGCGGCGGCGCGCGCTGGAACTACCTGGCCGCCTGGGAGTTTGGCAAACGCAACTATGGCGGTGAGGCTGGTGCCAAGGACTACATCAGCAAGCTGTTCAAGAACGTGCCGATTCTCGATACCGGCGCGCGCGGCTCGACCGTGACCTTTGTGCAGCGCGGCCAGGGCGATGTGCTGCTGGCCTGGGAAAACGAGGCCTACCTGGCATTGAAGGAATTTGGCCCCGAGAAGTTCGAGATCGTCACGCCTTCGCTGTCGATCCTGGCCGAGCCAACCGTGACTGTCGTCGACAAGGTGGTCGACAAGCGCGGCACGCGCAAGATTGCCGATGCCTACCTGCAGTACCTGTACTCGGACGAGGGCCAGGACATTGCCGGCCGCAACTTCTACCGCCCCACGGCCGAAGCGGCCAAGGCCAAGTACGCCAGCCAGTTTGCGACGCTCAAGCTCTTCACCATCGATGAGGCCTTTGGCGGCTGGACCAAGGCCGACGCTGCGCACTTTGCCGATGGCGGCAGCTTTGACCAGATCTACACCAAGAAATAAGCAAGGACGCTGAACCGGCCGCCGGGTACCCCCTTGCGGTTGGGTCCAAGAAGGTGAATGTTATGAATTTTCAGCAACTGCGGGCCGTGCGCGAAGCCGCCCGCAATGGCTACAACCTGACCGAGGTGGCGCATGTGCTCTACACCTCGCAGCCAGGCGTGAGCCGCCAGATCCGCGAGTTGGAAGACGAGCTGGGCGTGGACATCTTTATCCGCGCTGGCAAGCGCCTGACCGGGCTGACCCCACCGGGCGAGGCCATTTTGCCGATTGTGGACCGCTTGCTGCTGGAGTCCGAAAACCTGCGCCGCGCCGGTGCCGATTTTCATGCCAGCCGCAGCGGCCAGCTGAGCATTGCCGCCACCCACTCGCAGGCACGCTATGCGCTGCCGCTGGTGGTGCGTGATTTTCGCGAGCAGTTTCCCGATGTGGCCCTGCACCTGCACCAGGGCTCGCCCCGCCAGGTCGCCGAGATGCTGCTGAGCGGCGCGGCCGATATCGGTGTGGCCACCGAGGCACTCACCGGTTATGCAAGCTTGGCGACCCTGCCGGGCTACCGCTGGACCCACTCGGTGGTCGTGCCCCCGGGCCACCCCTTGCTGGCCCAGCAAGAGGCTGGACGGCCATTGACCCTGCAGTCGCTGGTGCGCTTTCCGATCATCACCTATGAGCAGGGCTATACCGGCCGCTCGCACATCGATGAGTCGTTTGCTGCCGCCGAGGTCACGCCCAATGTGGTGCTGACCGCCATGGATGCGGACGTGATCAAGACCTATGTCGAGCTGGGCATGGGCATTGGCATTGTGGCTTCGATAGCCTTTGACGAGGAGCGCGACCGCAACCTGCGCGCCATAGACGCCGGCCATTTGTTCAAGGTCAACACCACGCGCATTGCGCTGCGCAAGGGCGTGTGGCTGCGTGCCTATGCGCTGCAGTTCATCGAAAGCTTTGTGCCGACCTTGAAGCGCGAGGTGGTGTTGCAGGCCGTGTCGGCCACCGCACCGGATGAGGCATCTGTGCAGGCCGCCGCGCAGAAAGCAGCCTGAGTGATCTGCGGGGTATAGAAACTATTACTTCGATAAGCGCACGCTATGATGCACGTTTTTAACGTGTAGATGAGGAGATAGCGAATGCGCAAAACTTTGATGCTCACGGGTCTGGTTGCAGCCATGGCCTTGGCCGGTTGCAAGACCATGGACGCGGGCAACCTGGGCGGTCTGATGGATTCGGGCTCCACGGCGATGAAGGCCATGACACTGACCGATGGCGATGTCGTGGCCTTGTCCAATGAGTCCTGCGCCGCGCTGGACAAGCAAAACAAGCTCGCGCCTGCGAACAACAAGTACAGCCAGCGTCTGGCCAAGGTCGTCGCCAATATGCCGCAAGAGGTGGAAGGCAAGAAGGCCGACTACAAGGTCTACCTGACCAGCGATGTAAACGCCTGGGCAATGGCCAATGGCTGCATCCGCGTCTACAGCGGACTGATGGACCTGATGAACGACGACGAACTGCGCGGCGTGATCGGCCATGAAATTGGCCACGTGGCGCTGGGCCACAGCAAGCGCCGCATGCAGACGGCCTATGCGACTTCGGCCGCACGCCAGATTGCCGCCAATAGCGGCAATGCCACCTTGGCATCGCTGTCGAGCTCGCAAGCGGGCGAGCTGGGTGAAAAGTTTATCCATGCGCAGTTCTCGCAGGCCAATGAGTCTGCCGCCGACAACTACTCCTTTGACCTGCTCACCAAGCAAAAGATGGAGCGCAAGGGCCTCGTCACCGCGTTCCAGAAGCTCGCCAAGCTGAGCGGCGGCAGCGGCAACTCGCTGATGGATTCGCACCCACCGTCGGACGCCCGCGCCAAGGCGATGCAGGCGCGGCTGGACAGCGGCAAGTAAGCCGTCGATAGCCCAAGAGGGGACTGGTGCGGTGCATGCCGCCGCGCCAGTCCCTTTTTTTTGCGCTCGGCTCCTTTGTCGGCGCCGACCTTCTGTGCTTGGGTGACGCCGCCGCAGTGCACGGGCTGCTATGCTGGCTGCCTCATTCAAAGAGGTGTTATGCAGTTACTGTTGTTGAGCAACTCACGCGCCCCCGATGGCGGCTACCTGACCTTTTGCCGCGAAGCGCTGGCCCTTCAGATGAACGGCGTGCAGAAGGCGCTGTTTGTGCCCTTTGCGGGTGTGACGCTCAGTTGGAATGACTACACCGCGCAGGTGCAGGATGCCATTGCGCATACAGGCGTGCAGCTGGTGGGCGCGCACCAGGACAATGCCCTGGACCAGTTCTTGACCGGGGATATCCAGGCGATCATCGTCGGTGGCGGCAATACCTTCCAGCTGCTGGCCCAATGCCGCAAGCGGGGCTGGCTGGTGCGCATCGGTGATGCGGTGCGCTCGGGCCGCATGTCGTATACCGGTTGGAGTGCAGGGGCCAATCTGGCGGGCCTGACGATCAACACCACCAATGACATGCCCATCGTCGACCCGCAGGGCTTTGGCGCGCTGGGCCTGGTGCCGTTTTGCATCAATCCGCACTACCACAACAGCCTGCCGCCCGGCCACCAGGGAGAGACGCGCGACCAGCGCCTGGCGGAGTTCCTGGTCGCCAACCCGGACAAGCAGGTAGTGGCTCTGCCCGAAGGCAGCTGGCTGCGCGTGCAGGGCGGCCAGGCCCAGGTCGCAGGGCAGTTTGCGGCCAAGCGCTTTGCAGCGGGCAAGCCGGTGGAGGACTTGCCCGTGGGGACTGCGCTGGCGCTTTAAGATTTAGACGCGCTCAAAGATGGCGGCAATGCCCTGGCCGCCGCCAATGCACATGGTGACCAGCGCATAGCGGCCGCCGGTGCGGTGCAGCTCATGGATGGCCTTGACGGTGATGATCGCGCCGGTCGCGCCAATCGGGTGGCCCAGCGAGATGCCCGAACCATTGGGGTTGACCTTGGCCGGGTCGGCGCCCAGGCCCTTGGTCACTGCGCAGGCCTGCGCGGCAAAGGCTTCATTGGCTTCGATGACATCCATCTGGTCGAGCTTGAGGCCCGTCTTGGCCAGCACGGCCTTGGACGCGGGCACGGGGCCAATGCCCATGATCTTGGGATCGACCCCTGCATGGGCATAGCCCACCAGACGGGCCAGCGGCTTGGCGCCGCGCGCCTTGGCGGCGGCCGCTTCCATCAGCACCACCGCCGCTGCGGCGTCGTTGATGCCCGAGGCGTTGGCGGCGGTGACCGTGCCGTCTTCCTTGATAAATACGGGCTTCATCTTCTGGAAGTCTTCGATCTTGGCGCCGGCGCGGAAGTGCTCGTCCTTGTCAAAGCTGATATCGCCCTTCTTGCTTTTGAGGATGACCGGCACGATCTGGCCGGCAAAGCGGTTCTCGGCCCAGGCCTGCTCGGCGCGCTGGTGGCTGCTCAAGGCCAGTTGGTCCTGGTCATCGCGGCTGATGCCAAATTCCTTGGCCACGTTTTCAGCGGTTACACCCATGTGGATGTTGTGGAAGGGGTCGTGCAGCGCGCCGGTCATCATGTCGATCATCTTGAAATCGCCCATGCGTGCGCCCCAGCGGCTGGTGGTGCTGGCGTAGGGCGCGCGGCTCATGTTCTCGGCGCCGGCGCCAATCGCCACGTCATAGTCGCCGAGCAAAATGCCCTGGCTGGCGGTCACAATCGCCTGCAGGCCCGAGCCGCAGAGGCGGTTGACATTCATCGCCGGCGTCTCCTGCGGGCAGCCACCCTGGATGGCGGCCACGCGGCTCAGGTACATGTCCTTGGGTTCCGTGTTGACCACGTGGCCGAAGACCACATGGCCCACGTCCTTGCCTTCAATGCCGGCGCGGGCCAGCGACTCCTTGACGACCAGCGCACCCAGCTCGGTCGGTGGAACATCCTTGAGGCTGCCGCCAAAGGTGCCGATGGCAGTGCGCACGGCGCTGCAGACAAGTACTTCACGGGACATGGAAGGTCTCCTGTTTAGGTTGGAATGGGCATGCAAATGTTGCCTTGCAGCATTATTGCCAGCCAGGCGGCCCATGTGCAAACCGCAGGCGGCCAGCGCGCACCTTGGTGACAGTCCATGGCGGGCATGGACCCTTTGGTGCGCGCCGTGGTTCAAGGCTCGCGCACGTCGGCGATCACGTTCTGGCCAAAGTCGGCGCGGTCGAGCCAGCCCAGTACCTTGGCAGCGGCTTCTGCCGGGCTGCTGAGTTTGCCGCCCTCATGCAGGCCCTTGAAGTTGCCCACATCGGGGAAGGCGCCCGCATCGGCATTGCGCAGCTGCACCTGCATGTCGGTATCGATCACGCCGGGTGCGAGCGAGACAATCTTGGCGCCATGGGGCTTGTGGGCTTCTTCCAGCGCCACGCAGCGTGCATAGGCATCCATGCCGGCCTTGGCGGTGCAGTAGGCGGCCTGCGATGCCATCGGGCGGCGGCCCAGGCCGGACGAGACATTGAGCACTTTCTTGGGCACGGTCCAGCTGTCGGTCGCACCCAGAAACACCCCCGTCAGCGCCATCGGCGCCTCCAGCCCCACGCGCAGCGCATTGCGCAGGTCGGGTGTGGCCAGGTCGGACAGCGGCGCGATCTGCGGAATCACGCCGGCGTTGTTGATCAAGGTGATGCTGGCCCAGTCGCTGGCCTGGAGGCTGCGCAGCCAGTCGCCCAGGCGCTGGGCGGCGGCATCGGTATCGCCCAGGTCCTGCTCCCACTGGATGAGCTGGTCCGGCGATGGAGCGGCAGCGGCCAGCGCGCTGGAGCTGCGGCGGGCAATGCTCAGCACGGTATGGCCCTTGGCCAGAAGTTGCTGGCCCATGGCCAGGCCCATGCCGCGCGAGCCGCCGGTGAGGATGGTGAGGTGTTTGGTGGTCATAACCGGCTATCGTAACGGCAGTTGGGCCTGGGCGTTACGGCGTTTTTCCCGGTGGCCTGCACAAGCGCGGCGGCTTGGTTAGGATGGGCAGCTTTGGAATCACAAAGACAAAGGAAGCACAGCATGAACCAACCCAAAGTAGCCATCGTGATCGCCGGTGGATCCGGCATGGGCGCAGCGGCAGCACGCCAGTTGCACCAGGCCGGGTATGCGCTGGGGATTATGTCGTCCTCGGGCAAGGGTGAGGCGCTGGCCCGGGAGCTGGGCGGAGTGGGCGTGACGGGCTCCAACCAGAATGTGGCCGACATGCAAAAGCTGGTGGATGCGGTGATGGCGCGCTATGGCCGCATCGATGTGCTGGTCAATGGTGCCGGCCACGGCCCCAAGGGCGATCTGCTGTCGATCAGCGATGAGGACTGGATCAAGGGCCTGGAGGTGTACTTTCTGAACGTGGTGCGCGCCACGCGCCTGGTTGCGCCCATTATGCAAAAGCAGGGCGGCGGCGCCATCATCAATATTTCGTCGGCCTGGGCGTTTGAGCCGGCAGCGCTGTTCCCTACCTCTGCCATGGCACGCTCCGGGCTGGCGGCCTTCACCAAGATCTTCTGCGACGAATACGGCAAGCACAACATCCGCATGAACAATGTGCTGCCCGGCTGGATCGACAGCCTGCCCAAGAAGGACGAGCGCCAGGCAGCGGTGCCACTGCAGCGTTACGGCAAGGCCGACGAGATTGGCGCCACCGTGGCCTTTTTGGCCTCCGAGGGGGCGGCCTATATCACCGGCCAGAACATCCGCGTGGATGGCGGCCTGATGCGCCACGTTTAAGACGATCCGGCCGTTCCAGCACGGCCGTTAGAAATCAGCCGCCAGCCGGCAGTCCAGCCACTGGCCGGTCACCGGGTGTTCAAAGCCCAGCTGCTGCGCCTGCAGCAGCAGGCGTGGCGCCATCGCCTGCACTGCGGCGCTGGCATACAGGCCATCACCCAGCATTGCATGGCCGATGGCCTGCATATGCAGGCGCAGCTGGTGGGTGCGGCCGGTCAGCGGCTCCAGCCACAGGCGCGTGCTGCCGGCAGGGATGGCGGGCAGGGCGGCCGCTTCCTCCGCATTCATCGCCCGCCACCAGGTCTGGCTGGGCTTGCCCATCTCCCCATCCACCCGCTGCAAAGGGCGGCGCTCCCAGTCGGCGGTCAGTGGCAGATCGACCAGGCTCCAGCGGTGGCCATCCTGCGGCATCGCGGCATGCAGCGCATGGCTGGGTGGCAGCGGTTGTGCAGCGGGGCTGCCGCAGACGACGGCGGTATAGCGCTTGCGCACGGCGCGGGCCGCAAAGGCATCGCCCAGCGCACGCTGCACGGCCAGGCTGCGCGCCATCACCACCAGGCCCGAGGTGGGCTGGTCCAGCCGGTGCACCACCAGCGCATCGGGCCATTGCTGCTGGGCCCGGGCGCTCAGGCAGTCCTGCTTGTCTTCTCCCCGGCCGGGCACGCACAACAGGCCCGATGGCTTGTTCAGCACCAGCAGGTGTTCGTCGATGTAGTCGGGGATCAGCATGGGATGGGGGTGAGAGCGCAGCACCCGATTCTAAGTGCTGCAGCCTAGGTGACAGCGCGCGCTGCGCACTGCGCGCGCCTGCCTGTACTGTATGCCTCGTCATAAGCTGCAGGCATTTGCTCATGCAGCCCGCTGGCAGTGCGGGTTGCTACGATGCCCTTTGCCGCGCGCACGCGCTATAAAAACAGATGCATGCCGGTGATGGTATGTGCAGTCTTGACTGCGCGCCGCCACTGGCCATACCACAAGGAGACCCAATGCTAGGCCTGATGCAAAAGCAGCAACTGCTGACCTCCAACCTGCTGGAGTTTGCGGAGCGTTACCACCGCGATACCGAAATCGTCTCGCGCCGAGTGGAAGGTGATATCCACCGCTACACCTATGGCGATTTTGCGCAGCGCGCCCGGCAGTTGGCGCAGACCCTGGATGGCATGGGGCTGGCCGCAGGGACGCGCGTGGCGAGCCTGGCCTGGAATGGCTACCGCCATATGGAGCTGTACTACGGCGTGGGCGGCTCGGGCCGGGTCATCCATACCTTGAACCCCAGGCTGCACCCGGACCAGGTGGTCTGGATCGTCAACCATGCCGAAGACGAGGTTCTGTGCTTTGACAGCTGCTTTTTGCCCATTGTGCAGGCCATTCACGCGCGCTGCCCTACGGTGCGCCAATGGGTGGCGCTGTGCGATGCCGACCAGTTGCCTGCCGATGCCGGCATCTCGGGCCTGGTCGCTTATGAAGCCTGGATTGCCGGCGCCAACGGCGCCTACCAGTGGCCCGAGTTTGACGAAAACACCGCCTGCGGTATGTGCTACACCAGCGGCACCACGGGCAACCCCAAGGCGGTGCTGTACTCGCACCGCAGCACCGTCTTGCATGCCTATGGCGCCTCGCTGCCCGATGTGATGGATATCTCCTCGCGCGATGTGGTGCTGCCCGTGGTGCCGATGTTCCACGTCAACGCCTGGGGCCTGCCGTTTTCCGGGCCGCTCAATGGTGCCAAGCTGGTGTTTCCCGGCCCGGCGCTCGATGGCCCCTCGGTCTACGCGCTGATGGAGGCCGAGAAGGTGACCTTTGCCGCCGGCGTGCCCACCGTCTGGCAGATGCTGCTGAGCCATGTGCAAAGCCAGGGCCTGCGCTTTAGCAGCCTGCAGCGCACCATCATTGGCGGCTCGGCCTGCCCGCCAGCGATGATCAAGACCTTCCAGGAAGACTATGGCGTCACCGTGCTGCATGCCTGGGGCATGACCGAGCTCAGCCCCCTGGGGACCGTCTGCACCTTGAAGCACAAGCACCTGGAGCTGCCGGCCGACACCCAGGCGCAGCTGCTGGCCAAGCAGGGCCGGGTCATCTTTGGCGTGGACATGAAGATCGTTGGCGACGATGGCCAGGACCAGCCCTGGGATGGCAAGACCTATGGCGACCTGCTGGTGCGCGGCCCCTGGGTGGTGGCGGACTACTACCGCAGCGAGGGCGCCTCGCCGCTGGTCACTGATGCAGAGGGGCGCGACTGGTTTCCCACTGGTGACGTGGCCACCATCGATGCCGATGGCTTTATGCAGATCACCGACCGCAGCAAGGATGTGATCAAGTCCGGCGGTGAATGGATCAGCTCCATCGATATCGAGAACATTGCGATGGCGCACCCGGCCGTCGCGATGGCTGCCTGCGTGGGCATGCCCCATCCCAAGTGGGACGAGCGGCCGGTGGTGTTTGTCGCGCTCAAGAAGGGCTCCGCTGTCAGCGAGCAGGACTTGCTCGCCTTCTACCAGGGCAAGATGGCCAAGTGGCAGATCCCCGATGCCGTGATCTTTGTGGAGGCCATTCCGCTGGGCGCCACTGGCAAGATGCTCAAGACCCGGCTGCGTGAGCAGTTCAAGGACTATGTGCTGCCAGCCTGATGGCTGCATTTTGAATGACTCGCTGAACGACTTTTTCAGCCCTACCAGGAGGCCTTTGCATGACGCGCAAGATTGGGCAATTATTGGATCTGACCGGCAAGACGGCCCTGATCACCGGCGGCTCACGTGGCCTGGGGCTGCAGCTGGCCCATGCGCTGGGCGAGGCCGGTGCCAAGGTGGTGGTGACCAGCCGCAAGGCCAGTGAGCTGGAGGCCGCGGTGGCGGAGCTGAGCGGCGCTGGCATCGATGCGCGCTGGATCGCCGCCGACTGCGCGGTCGACAGCGAGATCGAGCGCCTGGCCATCGAGGTGCTGGGGCGCGTGGGCGATGTGGACATTTTGGTCAACAACGCCGGTGCCAGCTGGGGGGCGCCGGCAGAAGACCACCCGGCTGCCGCCTGGGACAAGGTGATGAACCTGAATGTGCGTGGCTATTTTCTGCTGTCGCAGCAGCTGGCCAAGCGCTGCATGATTGCGCGCCGGCAGGGCGCCATCATCAACCTGGCATCGATTGCCGGGCTGGGCGGCAACCCGGTGGGCATGAAGACCATCGCCTACAACACCAGCAAGGGCGCGGTCATCAATTTCACCCGCGCGCTCGCTGCCGAATGGGGGCATTACGGCATCCGCGTCAATGCCATCGCGCCGGGTTTTTTCCGCACCAAGATGGCCAATGGCCTTATTGACCAGATCGGCGAGGATGCGATGACGGCCGGCGTGCCGCTGGGGCGCCTGGGCGGGGATGATGATTTGAAGGGCGCTGCCGTGCTGCTGGCCAGCGATGCGGGCAAACACATCACCGGCCAATGCCTGGCCGTTGATGGCGGCGTCAGCATTGTCACTGCGGGTTGATGCGGGCAGCCTGAACCGGTCAGGCTGGCCGGGTACTTCGATGGGCTGCCCACAAAGGGCAGCCCCCTGTATCAGCTGTGGTCCGTCTGGGCCAGGTAGAACCACTCGCGGTTCACTGCGGCATCGGGCTGGGGGAAGATCACGCAGCCATCGAAGGGCGCCAGAATCTGGCTGCTATCGGCGCGGGTCGCGAGCAGGTCACCCTGGCTGAACGGATCAAAGTTCTGCCACTCCTTTTGCATGCGGTCATCGGCGCTTTGGCGCATGAACACCTGGCGCATATGGTGGGTGGTGTACTGGGCGACGGGCTCGACGGTCACATCGGCCATCTCCAGCAGGGCCAGCACGCCAGCGATGCAGCGGTCGGCCACCTCGATGGCCTGGGGCTCTTCGTGTGAGCCCGACTCCACGGTGATCGCGTAGCCCCCCCGGCTGCGCATGAACTCATTGGTGCCGATGCCATGCTCGGGACGAATCGCGCCGCCGCTGGCCTTGACGGCTTGCTCATACACCTCCAGCCAGCCTTGCACGATGACGGGCAGGCCCACGGCCTTGGCAAAGGCCTCTTCCTCTTGCTGGCGGGCAAAGGGCTCCAGCGTGCCAGTGTTGTTGAGCGGGCCGGTCATCGCAAAGGCCCGGCCTTCGCCGCTGTAGGAGTGCAGATCGAGCAGCGCATCATGGCTCTCCAGCAGCGGTGCCAGTGCATTGACCATATGGTCTTCAAAGTTCTGCGGCTTGGCCTGGGGCACAAAGTTGCGGTTGAGGTTGCGGTCACCTTCGCGCTCGTTCTTGATAAAGGCCTTGGGGTTGGCCACGGGCACCATGGTGAGGCGCCCGCGCTTGAGGCGCACCTGGCCGGATTCAAAGCGCTCGATCCAGCGGCGGATCGCATGCGTGCCACTTTGCTCATTGCCATGCACGGCGCCAAAGATCAGCAGCGAGGGGCCCGGCACGGCCGACGCCCAGCCATAGCTGCGCAGCGCAGCCGGTTGCTCGGCAGAAGGGCTGTGGTCCTGTTGCGGGATATGGAAGCGAGAGACGGTCATTGCAGTTTTCCGGTGTGATGGCCTGCCAGCCCGGGCCGCTGCGTCACAAGCCTTGCATCCCGCCAGGGGCTGTCGCACCAGAGCAGGGCGCAAGGTTTATACCCACAACCGTGGGGCAGGGGGCGGCGTGTGCCATTGGCCCCAGCGCGTGGGTGCCAGCAGCCATCCTACCGCATAGTGCGCTGCAGGCGGCCGATTCTGCTATCAATTTTGATACGCAAAGCAACGGTTACTTAATCAGCTCGGTGCGCCGGGCAGCCAAAAACGAAAAAGGCTGCCGAGGCAGCCTTTGCGAGAGCGTGGGCCATTTAGCCCAGCACGCTTATGCGGCGCGGGTGAACACCAGGTCCCAGACACCATGGCCCAGACGCAAGCCCCGGTTTTCGAACTTGGTCAGCGGGCGGTACTCAGGCTGCGGCGCGTAGCCGTCGGCCGTGTTCTTCAGGTCGGGGTTGGCCGAGAGCACCTCGAGCATCTGCTCGGCATAGGGCTGCCAGTCGGTGGCGCAGTGGATATAGCCACCGGGCTTCAAATGGGCGACGAGCTGGGCCACAAACGGCGCCTGGATCAGGCGGCGCTTGTTGTGCTTTTTCTTGTGCCAGGGATCAGGGAAGAACACATGGATGCCGTCGAGCGAGCCCGGCTGCAGCATGTTCTCCAGCACTTCCACGGCGTCGTGCTGGAAGATGCGGATATTGGTGATGTCCTGCTCGCCAATGCGCTTGAGCAGCGCGCCCACGCCCGGCTCATGCACTTCGCAGCACAGAAAGTTGTCGTCCGGGCGAACGCGGGCGATGTGCGCGGTGGCCTCGCCCATGCCAAAGCCGATTTCCAGAATCACCTTGGCCTGGCGGCCAAAGGCGGCCTCGGCATTGAAGGCCTCGCCGGTGTAGGGCAGTACATAGCGGGTGCCCAGCGTCTCAAAGGCCTTGGCCTGTCCGGTGGTGGTGCGGCCTGCGCGGCGCACGTAGGAGCGGATGGTCTTGGGATGGGCCACATCCGCAGGCGCATGGCCGGGCGCACTGCTGGCATCGCGTGCGTTGGTGATGATGGGCTCGGGCACGGGGCCAGCAGCAGGCGTCGAAGAAGATTGCATGGTCATGGAGGTGCCGCTCAGCACAAGCGGCAGGGGTGGCGCTTGCCCGGCAAGGGGCGCTGGGCCGCGTCAAAAAAGGGGCTATTGTAGATTTTTCCAGTCTGCAATGGCAAAACGCTGGGCAATCGCCGTGTGCGCCCGCTGCCATCTGGCTGCAAAGTCGCTGCCTATAATGCCCTTTTCAATGTGACGTCTGTCGTGATTGCAGGTCTGTGTGCGACAGGAAACACGGGGTAGGGGCTCGGGAGCGCAGCATGCGCCTGGCCGCTTTCTGCCCCATGGGTTCCGGTATGGGCCTGCCTTTGCGCCAGCATCTGGAGCAGCATGGACATCCTTTCGTCGTTGGAGCCGATCGTGCGCGACCTCATTGCGCCGGCGGCCGCGCATACCGATAGCCAGGCGGTCTACCCGCGCCAGGCGCTGCAGGCCTTGGGCAGCCAGGGGCTGCTGGGCCTTATCAGTGCCGCTGAGGTGGGCGGCATGGGTGCAGGCCTGCACGATGCGGTACAAGTGGTGGAACGCATTGCCCAGGACTGCCCCTGCACGGCCATGGTGCTGACCATGCACTACTGCGGCGTGGCGCTGATCGAGCCTTTTGCCGCTGAAGACACGCGCCGCGCCATTGCCCAGGGCCGCCATATCACCACCTTGGCGGTGTCGGAGACCGGCTCGCGCAGCCATATCTGGGCGCCCACCGGTACCGCCGCTGCGCAGGGCCAGGGCGCGGTGCTGCTCAATGCCCACAAAAGCATGATCACCTCGGCGGGCGAGGCCGATTCCTATGTCTGGATCTCGCGGGCGAGCACGGGCGAGGGCAATACGCTGTGGCTGGTCGACAGCCGCCTGCCCGGGCTGCAGATTCCGTCGCGCTTTGACGGCATGGGGCTGCGCGGCAATGCCTCGTCTCCCATCATCGCGCAGGATGTGGCTGTGCCGCAGGCCTGCCGCTTGGGCGAGGATGGCCAGGGCGAGGACGTCAAGGCCCGCTACCTGATGCCGTATTTCCCCACCTTGATCGCGACCACGTCGGTCGGTCTGATGCAAGGGGTGCTGCGCCGCGCTGTGCAGCATGTGGCCACCACCCGCTTTGCCGAAAACGGCAGCGGCCTGGCCGACCTGCCGACCATCCGGGCTTACCTCGCCAAGGCCCAGCTCAAGGCCGACCAGGCCCGCCTGCTGCGCGATGACGCGGTGCAGGCGGTGCTGGCCGGGCGCCCCGATGCCAAGACCCGGCTGCTGCAATGCAAGGCCGCTGCGGCCGAGGCGGCGCTGGAGGTGAGCGATACCGCCATGCGCGTCTGCGGCGGCGCGGCCTTCCGCAAGGACCTGGGCATTGAGCGGCTGTTCCGCGATGCCCGCGCAGCCTCGGTGATGGCGCCCACCACCGATGTGATCTATGACCTGCTGGGCAAGGCGCTGTGCGACGCTGCAGCCTGAGCCCCCGTGACCCAACCAACCGGAGAGACATGCACCCATGACCGCTTCCTACACCACCCTCAAGATGGGCGCCGTGGCCTATGCGCCCAAGGTCATCACCATCTGGGAGGGCTTCAAGGCCCACTTCATCGAGCAGGGCCTGTACTTTGACTATGTGCTGTATTCCAACTACGAGTCACTGACCGAGGCGCTGATGGATGGCACGGTGCAGCTGGCCTGGAACTCGCCGCTGGCCTTTGTGCGCGCCGAGCTGATGGCGCGGGCCGCCGGCCAGCAGGTGCGATCGATAGCGATGCGCGATACCGACATGGACGTGCAGTCGCTGCTGGTGGTGCGCGCAGACAGCCCCGCCCAGACCCTGGCCGACCTGCGCGGCCAGACCCTGGGCTTTGGTGCGATCGATTCGCCCCAGGCCACCTTGATCCCGCTGGACCACCTGCGCCAGCACGGCCTGCTGGCCGGCCAGGATTTTCAGGCGCGCCGCTTTGATGTGCTGGGCGGCAAGCATGGCGACCATATTGGTGGCGAGCGCCTGGCGGCCAAGGCCATGGTGGCGGGCGAGATTGCGGCGTCCTGGATGGTCGCCAAGAACTACCTGGCCTTTGCTGCCGAAGGGACCCTGCCCGCAGGCGCCACGCGCGTGCTCGACACCTCGCAGCCTTTTGACCACTGCAATATGACGGCCGGCCCGAGCATCAGCGCTGCCGATGCGGCGCGCTTTACCGAGATTTTGCTGGCCATGTCCTGGGATGACCCGCTGATTCGCCCCTTGCTGGAGTTGGAAGGCCTCAAGGTCTGGCACCCCGGCCGCGCTTCGGGCTATGTGCCCTTGGCCCGTGCGGTGCGCGATGAGCGCTTCTATGATGACGCGGGCCGCATCCTGGCGGCGGACTACCGGTACTGAGGCCCATGGAAAAACCGCCAGCCCCCTGCAGCAGTACGTGCCCTGCAAGCCCAGGCCAGACCGACCCCGCGAGCATGCCGCTGGTTGATTTGGGCCGGCTGGGCTTTGATGCCGGTGCGCACCTGCTGGTCAAGCACGGCCTGGCCGCTGTCGCCGTGGGCGAGTCCATCCGGGTGAGCGGCCAGGCGCCGGGCTGGCAGGCGCAGTTGGCTGCTTGGTGCCAGGCCCAGGGCCATGCGCTGCAAACCGCAACGGGCTGGTTGCGCCAGCCGGCCTTGCTGGTGCGCCGTGGCAGCGCCCAAGCCGGCCGCTGGCGCCATGCCGCCGTGGCCGGCCACAGCGATGCCAGCCAGCCCGGCGC